>NZ_JAQGMM010000077.1 GCF_028292365.1 Caballeronia sp. | reverse complement strand
GTGGCGACCAAGGGCACGGCGTCGGCCATCCAGGCCGCAGGCGTGCCGGTGAAGGTGGTCAACAAGGTGAAGGATGGCCGGCCGCACATTGTGGACATGATCAAGAACGGCGAGATTGCGCTGGTTTTCACCACCGTCGACGAAACCCGCGCCGCGATTGCCGATTCCCGCTCGATCCGCATGAGCGCTCAAGCCAACAAGGTCACGTACTACACGACCATGTCGGGCGCGCGCGCAGCGGTCGAAGGACTGCGATATCTGAAGGACCTGGAAGTCTATGATTTACAAGGACTCCATGCTCGCCTAAACTAAGGCTTCTGATTCGAGTCTCAGCAGTATCAGCAGTCTCCAAACGAAGTCTAAGTTTCAAGGGCCGCGGTTAAGCGGCGTCTTCCTTTTTTACCGGGAGATGCACTTAACCGCGGTAATTTTTTTACGTCTGCATTTTTGCGTAATGAGTTGTTTATGAGCACAGTTCCTTTGACTAAACGCGGCGCAGCGCTGCTGCGCGACGAATTGCAACGCCTCAAATCCGTGGAGCGTCCGGCTGTCGTGAATTCGATCGCCGAAGCCCGCGCGCAGGGCGACTTGTCGGAAAACTCCGAATACGACGCGGCCAAGGAGAAGCAGGGCTTTATCGAGGGCCGGATTGCCGAGATCGAGTCGAAGCTGGCCGGGGCGCAAGTCATTGACCCGACTACCGTGGAAGCCGACGGGCGGGTGATCTTCGGTGCGACGGTCGAACTGGAAGAGACGGCCACGGGCCACACGGTCACCTACCAGATCGTCGGTGACGACGAAGCGGATATCGACCATGGACTGGTGTCCATCAGCTCGCCTATCGCCCGTGCGCTGATTGGCAAGAGTGAGGGTGACGTGGCGTCGGTGCAGGCTCCGAGCGGCGCGCGCGAGTATGAAATCATCGCGGTCAAGTACGTCTGATGGCCCATCGATTCTTTCGGATTATCGCCATGATCTGGGTCGGCAGCATGCTGACGCTTGGGTACGTGGCTGCGCCGGTGCTGTTTAGCATGCTTGACCGGACGTCGGCGGGATCGGTTGCGGCGCAACTGTTTCGCATCGAGGGATTCCTCGGCGTGATCTGTGCGCTGCTGCTGCTGGTGTTGGCTAACCGCCTCGTTCGAACGGGTTTCGCCGAATACAAGCGGACCCGTTGGGTCATCGCGGGCATGCTGCTGTGCGTGCTGATCGGCTATTTCGCGCTGCAGCCGTTCATGAACGCGCTGCGAGTGGCGGCTCAGGAAGGCGGAATGGAACTCGCACAATCGCCCTATGCAAGCCGCTTTGGTTTGCTGCACGGCGTGTCGAGCGCGTTCTACCTGGTGGAAAGCGTGCTGGGATTGGTGTTGTTCTGGCGCCTGCCGCCCGCAAAGTTTCCGGCCCAATCGGTCATTCCGAAGGGAAAGACAGCCAGCGTCGCAGCGCGTCGCGCGCGCGGTTAAAAAAGCCGGTCATGCCCGAGGGGTTCGGGCGTGACCGGCTTTCTGGTTTCCAGGTGAGCGCGGAAGGGCGACCGCTGAAAAGCTTATTTCGACGATTGATGGTGACGCTTGGCGCTGGGCAGACGCTTCTTTGCGCGTTTGACGTTGCCGCCGGCCGTCACCCGTTCGTTGCCGCGAACCAACAGCTTTTGCTTCTTCGGCTTGCGCACCACAGGCGCGTCACGCGTGATCTTGACGACCTTGACCACGCGCGGCGCACGTCCCTTCGACGAGGTCTCAGCGGCGGCTTCGCCGGCACTCGGAGGTGCTATGCGGTTGGCGCCACGGACACCGGCAACGCGCGACGGCTTGGGAGCTTCGTCGCTTTCCGGCCGCCACACCACGAGCAACTTGCCGATCTGTTGCACCGGCGCGGCGTCCAGCCGGTCGCAGATGTCGGCGTAGGCTGCGACACGGGCGTCACGGTCGTCGCCGAACACGCGGATCTTGATGAGCTGGTGTGCAGCAAGGTGCACCTCGATCTCGGCCAGCACGGCCTCGGTCAGCCCTTCGCCGCCAACGAGTACGACGGGCTTGAGCGCATGAGCCTGGGAGCGCAGGTCGGCGCGTTGGGCGGGAGAAAGTTTGAGAGCTGGCATGAGAAGTAACGGACTCGACTAAAATGAGAGGCGCCGTAGCGTAAAAGCGGCTAAACGGTCGCGATTGCAAAACAAAGACGGGCAGGGCGGGACGCCTTGCTCAAGAAAATGACGGACGGCGCGAGGCGGTGCGGCGAGCAACGGACTTGATTTTAACGAATCTTTAATCGCCGGAGCTCGGGCGCCGCCCCTTGCCAGATAAGCCCGAAGCACCTTATCAGCCTCGGGCCTCCGGCAAACGTCGCTGGCAAACACAGGGCGCAACGGCGCCGGAATCGGCTGTCCACATCGACGAAGGCTGCCTCGTAAGTTGGCAAGCAAGTTGCCCAGCAAATGAGCAGCAGCCCGAATTAGACGCGTATTATCCGCTAAAAGCACAGCTTCACGCAGCAAGAGTTCATTCTTAATGGCAAAAAACCGCTTCAATTACTCGTGGCTGCACGACCACATCAACGACCCGTACGTGAAGCTCGCGCAGCGCGAGGGCTATCGGGCGCGCGCGGCATACAAGCTGAAGGAGATCGACGAGCAGGACAAGTTGATCAAACCGGGCCAGATCATTGTCGACCTGGGCTCGACTCCGGGGAGCTGGAGCCAGTACGCGCGCAACCAATTGGCTAAAGGGTCCAAGCGGGGTGAAACGCGCGAAGGCGGGATCGACGGCAAGATCATCGCGCTCGACCTGCTGCCCATGGAGCCGATTGCCGACGTGATCTTCATCCAGGGTGATTTCCGTGAAGACTCGGTACTGGACCAGTTGAAGGAAATCGTCGGAGACCATCAAGTTGATCTTGTAATTTCCGACATGGCCCCCAACCTCTCAGGTGTTGCCAGCGCGGATGCAGCGCGAATGGAACATCTGTGCGATCTGGCGCTGGACTTTTCTCAGAACCATCTGAAGCCGGAAGGCGCCTTATTGGTCAAATGTTTTCACGGCAGCGGCTATAGTCAAATAGTGGAGAAGTTCAAGCATCAATTTAAAATCGTCGCGCCGCGCAAACCGAAGGCGTCGCGCGATAAATCGTCCGAAACGTTTATTTTGGGCAGGCAACTCAAGCGTCGGGATTGAGAGTTGCGGGTGGAAACGCCGCCGGGGACCGGGTGTCCCGACGGTTGATCTGCCGAATATGTCCAAACAATCGGGTCCCGGCCGCTATGTTCGTGCTAGCTAAAGGTTATAGCAGGGGTTTGCGGTCTGGATTAGAATGCTTTGGTGGTGCCGCAAGGCGAATGTAGGCGCCCGTCTATGAGTGAAGGAGTGGTGCTTTGAACAACAATATGTTCTCTAAGGCAGCGGTGTGGCTGGTTATCGCACTGGTGCTGTTCACGGTGTTCAAGCAGTTCGACAAGCCCCGCGTCCAGGAAGGTGTTTCGTATTCGCAATTCATGGACGACGCGAAGTCCGGTAAGGTCAAGACAGTTACCGTTCAGGGCCGTAATCTCACCGTTACTCCCGCAGACGGTCAGAAATATCAAATCGTGTCGCCTGGCGATATCTGGATGGTCGGCGACTTGATGAAGTACGGCGTTCAGGTCAGCGGCAAGGCTGACGACGAACCGAACGCGCTCGTTTCCGCGCTGTATTACCTCGGACCGACGATCCTGATCATTGGTTTCTGGTTCTTCATGATGCGGCAGATGCAGGGCGGCGGGAAAGGCGGAGCATTTTCGTTCGGCAAGTCGCGAGCGCGGCTGATCGACGAGAACAACAACGCGATCAATTTTACCGATGTCGCAGGCTGTGACGAAGCGAAGGAGGAGGTCTCCGAGCTAGTCGACTTCCTGCGTGATCCGCAGAAATTCCAGAAGCTGGGCGGGCGTATTCCTCGCGGTGTGTTGCTGGTCGGACCTCCGGGTACGGGTAAGACGTTGCTGGCTCGCGCCATTGCCGGTGAAGCGAAAGTACCGTTCTTCAGCATCTCGGGTTCGGACTTCGTTGAAATGTTCGTTGGTGTGGGTGCAGCTCGGGTGCGCGACATGTTCGAGCAGGCCAAGAAGCATGCGCCGTGTATCGTGTTTATCGACGAAATCGATGCTGTGGGCCGTCATCGCGGCGCCGGCATGGGTGGCGGTAATGACGAACGCGAACAGACGTTGAACCAGATGCTCGTGGAAATGGATGGTTTCGAGGCGAACTCCGGTGTGATCGTGATCGCTGCAACCAACCGCGCCGACGTGCTGGACAAAGCGTTGCTGCGTCCGGGCCGTTTCGACCGTCAAGTGTATGTTGGCTTGCCGGATATCCGCGGCCGCGAACACATCATGAAGGTCCATCTGCGCAAGGTGCCTATTTCGAACGACGTCGACGCTTCGGTGATTGCACGTGGTACGCCGGGCTTCTCGGGCGCCGATCTGGCGAACCTCGTGAACGAAGCAGCGTTGTTCGCAGCGCGTCGCGGCAAGCGGATCGTCGAGATGGCGGACTTCGAAGACGCGAAAGACAAGATCTTCATGGGCCCGGAACGTAAGTCGGCTGTGATGCGTGAAGAAGAGCGTCGCAACACGGCTTATCACGAGTCGGGTCACGCGGTGGTGGCAAAGCTGCTGCCTCACGCAGATCCGGTCCACAAGGTCTCCATCATGCCGCGCGGCTGGGCATTGGGCATCACGTGGCAGTTGCCTGAGCATGATCGAGTGAATCTGTATCGTGACAAGATGCTCGAGGAAATCGCCATCCTGTTCGGTGGCCGTGCAGCGGAGGAAGTGTTCCTGAACTCCATGTCCACGGGTGCTTCGAACGACTTCGAGCGCGCAACGAAAATGGCGCGTGACATGGTGACGCGTTACGGCATGTCGGATGTGCTTGGCACCATGGTGTATGTCGACACGGAGCAGGACGGCGTGTTCGGCAAGATGGCGTCGAAGACGGTGTCCGAAGCCACGCAGCAAAAGGTCGATGCTGAAATTCGCCGGATTCTCGATGATCAGTATGGCCTCGCCCGCAAGCTGCTGGAAGACAACCGCGACAAGGTCGAATCCATGACGAAGGCGCTGCTGGAATGGGAAACCATCGACGCAGAACAGATCAGCGACATCATGGGCGGTCGTCCGCCGCGTCCGCCGAAGAATCTGCCGCCGCCGTCGAGTGATCCGTCGTCGGGTGGTGGAAATACCGGCGCGGAAGTCAAACCGGGTAACGCCACGGCTCCTGCTTCAGCCTGACGCGATCCTGAAGCAAATCGGAAGGGGCTGGTGTGTTTTCACACCAGCCCTTTTCCGTTGGGGCTCGCTTTTTGAGGCCTCCCGGCGCAAGTTCACTGGTTTGGCTGGTGATCGTTTGGGCTCCGCCGTACGCACTCCGAATGGCCGACCGTTCGGCGCCCATCAATCTAAAAACGTAGCTTCCTTATCGCGTCGCTGGACCACTATGCTGTCTTCACCTCTTCCGAACGGGCTTCGCGCCGTTGCCCAGCCACTTCAATGCGGCCGGTTCACGCTGACCTTTGAGCGCCCCCTGATCATGGGCATTCTCAATGTCACGCCGGATTCGTTTTCAGACGGCGGCCGGTTCGTCGCGCGCGACGCGGCGATCGCACAGGCCACCGAGATGATTCGCGACGGTGCCGACATGATCGATATTGGCGGCGAGTCGACCCGTCCGGGCGCGCCGCCTGTCCCGCTGGACGAAGAGCTCGAACGCGTAATCCCGGTAATCGAAGCGTTGCGGTCGGCGGGCGTGCCGCTTTCGATCGATACGTACAAGCCCGCGGTCATGCGCGCCGCGCTTTCCGCCGGCGCGGATATGGTCAACGACATCTGGGGTTTGCGTCGTGAAGGCGCGCTCGATGTGGTCAGGGACAGCAAGTGCGGACTCTGCGTCATGCATATGCTTGGCGAGCCTCAAACCATGCAGACGCATGAACCTGTGTACGGTGACGTTGTGGCGGAGGTGCGGGAGTTTTTCGAGGAGCGGCTGCGTACGCTGACGGCAGACGGAATCAGCGCGGAGCGGATCTGCCTCGATCCCGGTTTTGGTTTCGGCAAGTCCGTGATCGATCATAATTACACTTTGCTAGCGCATTTCGCCGAGACCCGCCCCGCGAATTCGGGCGTCCCGTTACTGGCTGGAATGTCGCGCAAGTCGATGCTTGGCGCGGTGACCGGGCGAACGCAACCGGTCGAGCGCGTGGCGGCGAGCGTGGCTGCGGCGGTGTGCGCGGCCGAGCGAGGCGCGGCCATTGTGCGCGTGCACGACGTCGCGGCGACTGCCGATGCATTGAAGGTATGGCAAGCGATGCATGCTGCCGCCAACTCAAGTCAACGCACGTGTCAACGTACGACCGAACGCCCGACTCAATGACCGGCGTTGCGACGGCATACGCATTGCGGGTGCCTCGAGAGGTTTGGAATTCATAGTTCGCGCTTAATTTTTCGCGCAAGGATAAAAACGAAACAATGGCACGTCGATATTTTGGAACAGATGGTATCCGCGGCAAGGTCGGCGAGGCTCCGATCACGCCTGACTTCGTGTTGCGGCTAGGTTATGCAGCCGGGAAAGTGCTGGCGGGAGCGGATCAATGGGCGCAGCGCGGCAGCCGTCCGACGGTGCTGATCGGCAAGGACACGCGGGTGTCGGGGTACATGCTGGAAGCGGCGCTCGAGTCGGGTTTTTCGGCGGCGGGGGTTGACGTCATGCTGGCCGGCCCAATTCCGACGCCGGGCGTCGCGTACCTGACGCGGGCCCTGCGCCTGGCGGCGGGCGTGGTGATCAGCGCATCGCATAACCCGTACTACGACAACGGCATCAAGTTTTTCTCCGCCGATGGCAACAAGCTCCCGGACGAAGTCGAGTTGCAGATTGAGGCGCAACTTAACGAACCCATGTCCTGCGCGCCGTCCGAACTACTGGGCAAGGCTCGCCGGCTGGACGATGCACGTGGCCGTTACATCGAATTCTGCAAAAGTACGTTCCCGGCTAGCTTCGATTTACACGGTGTCAAGCTGGTAGTCGACTGCGCTCATGGCGCTGCGTACGACGTCGCGCCGCAAGTGTTCCATGAGCTCGGCGCTGAGGTGGTGTCAATCGGCGTGTCCCCGAACGGCTTCAATATCAACGACGGCGTGGGCGCCACGGCGCCCGACGCGTTGGTGCGCGCGGTCAAAGAGCATCGTGCGGATATCGGCATTGCGCTCGATGGCGATGCGGACCGCCTGCAGATCGTTGATGCCTCAGGGCGGCTCTACAACGGTGACGAGTTGCTGTACGTGCTGGTCAAGGACCGCATGGCGACGGACGGGCGTGTGGACGGCGCCGTCGGCACGCTGATGACGAACATGGCGGTCGAGGTCGCGCTGAAGCAGGCGGGCGTGCAGTTCGTGCGCGCCGCCGTAGGTGACCGCTACGTACTCGAGAAGCTGCGTGAGAACAACTGGATGCTGGGCGCGGAAGGGTCGGGGCATATCCTGTCGCTTGACCGGCATTCCACGGGCGACGGCATTGTTTCTGCGCTGCTGGTGCTTGCGGCAATAAAACGCAGCGGCAAGCCGCTTGCCGACCTGCTCGACGGCGTGACGTTGTTCCCGCAGAAGCTCATCAACGTGCGGATGAGTCCGGACGCCGACTGGAAAAGCAGCGACGCTATCAAGCAGGCGATCGCGGACGCCGAGCGCGCGCTGGAATCGCATGGGCGGGTGCTTATCCGCGCATCGGGAACAGAGCCGGTGCTGCGCGTGATGGTGGAAGCCGCGTCGGAAGCGGATGCGGTCGCGCACGCAGAAAGTATTGCGAAGGTGGTGAAGGACGCGACGACCTGAGCGTCGCAAACGCTTGGAGCACTGAAAAAGTACTGAAAACGCCACGGTTTGTGCCGTGGCGTTTTTGCATGAGAGCGATTGCCGTCGCCCCATTTCAGGTATCGAAGTATTTAAAAAGAACGATCGATCCAAAAAAATCGCGCTAATCCGATCGCAACATTACACGGCATTGCGTGGCCAGAAAAATAATTGAAAGAAACACGGCCGAATCACCTCGACAGCCCGCCCATCAAGCCTCGGCCGACAAACCCTCGCACTATAAACTTTCGTTACCGTAAGCCCGTTGTCACGCTGGCTTCATAGTTAGTCATCGGACTGTCACATTGAGCCCCTATCCTTCGCGGTGTCGAGCCACTTGCTCACAACCCTGGAGATCACATGAAATTGATGCACACCGCGCTCGCAGGCATCGTCGGCGCAATGTTTGCGATGTCGGCTCAAGCTGCGGACATCACCGGCGCGGGTAGTACCTTCGCTGCACCGATTTACACGAAATGGGCCGATACGTACCAGAAGTCGGGCGGCGGCAAGGTTAACTACCAAGGTATCGGTTCCTCGGGCGGCATCAAGCAAATCATCGCGAAGACGGTGGATTTCGCTGGCTCGGACGCACCGCTGAAGGACGACGAACTGGCCAAGCAGGGGCTTTTCCAGTTCCCGACAGTGGTTGGCGGCGTAGTTCCGGCGATCAACGTGCCGGGTATCAAGGCGGGTGAGATGACGCTGTCGGGTGAAGTTCTCGGCGACATCTACCTCGGCAAGATCAAGAAGTGGAATGACCCGGCTATCGCCGCGCTGAATCCGAAGCTGAAGCTGCCGGATACGGACATTGCTGTCGTGCGTCGCGCTGACGGCTCGGGCACGAGCTTCATCTGGACGAACTATTTGTCCAAGGTGAACGCTGAGTGGAAGAGCAAGGTCGGTGAAGGTTCGACGGTCAACTGGCCAACGGGCACGGGCGGCAAGGGCAACGACGGCGTCGCCGCGTTCGTTCAGCGTCTGCCGGGTGCTATCGGTTACGTGGAATGGGCGTACGCTAAGCAAAACAAGATGACGTACGTCGACTTGAAGAACGCAGCGGGCGCAGTGGTCGAGCCGAAGACGGAAACGTTCAAGGCCGCTGCAGCGAGCGCAGACTGGTCGAAGTCGTTCTACCAGATCCTGACGAACGAGCCGGGCAAGGACGCATGGCCGATCGTCGGCGCAACCTTCGTGCTGCTCCACACGACGCAGGACAAGGAAGCGCAAGGCGCGGAAACGCTGAAGTTCTTTGGCTGGGCGTTCAAAAACGGTACGCAAGCTGCCAACGAACTCGACTACATTTCGTTGCCTGATTCGGTAGTTGCCGAAATCGAAACGCAGTGGAAGGCGAAAGTGAAGGACGCATCGGGCAAGGCAGTCGCGCAGTAAGCTGCTTTTTTAAGCGGTAAGCAACAGGCATCTGGCTTTTCTGTCCGTATTGCCGCGCGGCATCCGCCGCGCGGCCCTTCCGAAGGTTCCCATGTCGGACATCAACTTCTCATCGACTCCGCCCGCCAGCCGCGCTCAACGCGCTCCCGGTCGTCTCGGTGATATCGTTTTCGGTGGGCTGACACGGCTTGCCGCCGTCGTCACGCTGCTGCTGCTGGGCGGCATTATTGTGTCGCTGGTGGTGGCCTCGCTGCCTACGCTTCAAAAATTTGGTCTCAGTTTCCTGTGGCGTTCCGACTGGGATCCACAGACCGATAGTTTCGGCGCGCTCGTGCCTATCTACGGCACCATCGCCACGTCCATCATTGCGCTGATCATCGCGGTGCCCGTGAGCTTCGGCATTGCGTTGTTCCTGACTGAGCTCGCGCCCGCGTGGCTGCGCCGGCCGCTCGGCGTGGCGATTGAACTGCTCGCCGCAATCCCGTCGATCGTTTACGGCATGTGGGGCCTGCTGGTGTTCTCGCCCATTTTCGCGACATATTTCGAAAAACCGCTGGGCAGTGCGCTCGGTAACGTCTGGTTGATCGGCCGCTTTTTCCAGGGGCCGCCTATTGGCATCGGCATCCTTTGCGCTGGCGTGATCCTGGCGATCATGATCATTCCGTACATCGCGGCCGTGATGCGCGACGTGTTCGAAGTCACGCCGGTGTTGCTGAAGGAATCGGCGTATGGAATTGGCTGCACGACTTGGGAAGTAATGTGGAAGATCGTGCTGCCGTTCACGCGAACGGGCGTGATTGGCGGCGTGATGCTCGGCCTAGGCCGCGCCCTCGGTGAAACAATGGCGGTGACGTTCGTGATCGGTAACACCAATCTGCTCGATAACGTCTCGCTGTTTTCGCCGGGCAACAGCATTACCTCCGCGCTTGCTAATGAGTTTGCTGAAGCGAGCCCGGGCTTGCATACATCGGCGTTGATGGAGCTTGGCTTGATCCTGTTCCTGATCACGTTCATCGTACTGTCGTTGTCCAAACTCATGTTGCTGCGCCTCGAAAAAGGGGAGGGTGGCAAGTGAACAGGTCAACTACTCCATTCCCCGGTTCCGGTAATCCGGAGCGGGAAGAAGCTACGCGCATCAAGTTGCAGCGGCGTCGTCGTGGGAAAAACGTGGTCGCGCTGGTGTTGTCGCTGGCGGCCATGGCGTTCGGCTTGTTGTGGCTCGTGTGGATTCTGTTCACCACGGTCAAGCTGGGTATCGGCGGAATGTCGATCGAACTGTTCACGCAGAACACGCCCCCGCCTAATACCGATGGCGGTGGTTTGCTGAACGCGATTGTCGGCAGCTTGATGCTCGTGCTGCTCGCCACGTTCATCGGCACGCCGCTTGGGATTCTCGCGGGCGTGTATCTCGCCGAATATGGCGACAAGCGCTGGCTCGCAAGCGTGACGCGTTTCATCAACGACATCCTGTTGTCGGCGCCGTCAATTGTGATCGGCTTGTTCGTGTATGCGCTGGTGGTCGCGCAAATGGGGCGCTTCAGCGGCTGGGCCGGGGTGATCGCGCTCGCTTTGCTGCAGATTCCCATCGTGATCCGCACGACGGAAAACATGTTGAGACTCGTGCCGAATGCGCTGCGTGAAGCGGCTTTCGCACTCGGCACGCCGAAGTGGAAGATGATCTGTTCGATCACGCTGAAGGCGTCGGTGAGCGGCATTGTGACGGGCGTCCTGCTTGCCGTTGCACGCATCACCGGTGAAACCGCGCCGCTGCTATTCACGGCGCTGTCCAACCAGTTCTTCTCGTGGGACATGAATCAACCGGTGGCCAACCTGCCCGTCACGATCTACAAGTTCGCGATGAGCCCGTTCC
>NZ_JAQGMM010000058.1 GCF_028292365.1 Caballeronia sp. | reverse complement strand
CCACCTGGACGATCACCAGTCCGTTTGAATTATGGGCGGCCATGGCAGCTTCCATGGCGTCGAGCACGAGTGCCTCGCGTTCCATCGTGACGTTGCCTTCGGGGTCGGCCGTGGTGCCGCGAATCAGTGTCACATTAATCGGAAAGACCTTGTAGAAGAGCCAGGTCTTGCCGTCGATGTCGATTGTGCTCACCAGGTCTTCGGTCGTACTGGCGTTGATCTTTCCGCCTCCGTGACGCGGATCGACAAAGGTGCCTAATCCGACCTGTGTAAGCGTGCCCGGCCTATGCGCCGCGATTTCCCGATACAGATGCGACATCGTCCCCAAAGGAAGGTTGTACGCCTCGATCAGGTTATCAGTCGCCATGCGCGCGAGCTTCGGCAACAGCGCCCAATGTCCGCCGATCGCACGCTTGACCAGCCCCGGTAGTGCCAAGCGGTTGAGCCCCCGATCCCGACCGTCACCGGGCGCGGCGGCGAACACCAGGGTCAGATTGCGTGGCTCAGCCGCGCCGGTGAAGCGTCGTTCCAGCGCCATGATCAATTCGTCTGGCGTACCGATGCCGACAAAGCCCGAGCAGCAGACACTGTCACCGTCGCGAATGAGCGCGACCGCTTCGTCAGCGGTAACAATCTTGTCTTTCATGGGGAAGCTCGAAGAAGAGGTGAGTGCGAGCTGAGTGCGCGGTCGCTACCGCTGCTGCTTCCAAACGGAGGGGAGGCATTCTCCCTTCGACAACCTTTAACTGCTTCCGTTATTACCGCAATATCCATACCGGATCGGCTGGGGCAGGCTAGCCGCCCATCCGGACGCGGTCAGTGATTCCGAACCTTGGCATGCACCAGACAAGGTAAATGGCCCTTTGTTAACGGATTCATACGGAAAAGGTCTTCCGTTAATTTTGGCCAACCACGGGGGACCCGGTACTCAAGAACGCTCAAAGCCGCAATGCGTGACGACCAACTGTGCAGGCATGCCGCTACTTCATCGCTGTTGATACCCCATGGCATGGGAGGCAGCCGATAGTGTGCCGTTTGCATGACGCCCCACTGGGTCAACTGGGAAAACCACCGTGGAATGGCATCGAACGCGATCTCGGCACCGGGGAAATGATCGACGATCCTGATAAACAAGCGTCGCACGGCTTCGGGGTCCAGATACATAAAGAGGCCTTGAACCACGATGAATACATCGGGGCCCGGCTCGGTTCCTTCAATTCCCTTAATCCCGTTAATCCAGTCCGGCTCGAACACGCTTGCCGCAACGTGGCGCAAGCGCCCGGACGAAGGCAGAAAGTGCTCGCGCAAAGCGATTACAGCCGGCAGATCGACTGTAAGCCATCGCATCTTGCCGTTGTCCACACGGTGAGCTTGCGTTTCGAGGCCTTCGCCGAGGGACACAATCAGGCCATCCGGATGGCGTTCGAGCCATCGCTTCAACAATTGGTCGATCTGTGCCGCCCGTGCGGCAAACGAACCGACAGGTTCTCCGAAATGACGCTCGAAGTCGTAGTCGATAGCATTACAGATGCGCACGCTATGGGGGTCAGAGAGAATACCGTCAGGCCGACCGGCTTCGCACGCACGATCGTAAAGTGTCCACAGCGTTGTTTCCGACACGCCGTCCAATTTGCATGGGACCTTCGAGAAGCTCTCGGCGCTGTGAGTGCGCGCCGGCGGATGGTCTCGACGAACCGGCGGCCCTGACACGACGGCTGTCAAAGTCCCCCCAGACGTTTTGCATTCGCGGTTGCACGCTCGTGAATAGGCGCAAGACTCTCCCGGACTACACGGGCCGTCGAACTGGCCAATTGCAAGGGATCGGCCGGAGAGGCTGCCGCGATCTTCAGTAGCGCTGCCTGGCATTCAATCCATTGCGTGGCAGATCGACTGGACGCCAGGGCCGACGCCGCTTCCGACGCAGCCCATATATGTTTGCTGGTGTCCATCGCCAGCGTCATGCCCAAGCTCACCAATCCTGAACCCATCGCCTGAATCGATTCGGACGCAGCCTCGCTCTTTTCCCGGCTCATCAGGCTGAATTCAACCCGGTCCCGCTCATTGGGCAGCGGGCCGGCCATCGCCATGCGAGCGGTGCGAACTTTGACGACTTGGGTGGTCGCGCTGAGCATTTCGCAGGTGTCCGTGAAAAGGCGCAACCAGTTGGTCGAGAGCTCACCGAGGGACGGCGAGAAAGTGGCGGAAGTCATGAAGTGCTCCACGGATTAAACCATCTGCTACGGATACCTAATAAAGTATCAATCGTCATGAAAGGAACGTCACGAGTCACGCATTGATAAGTCAGAAATGTGTCTGTTCCATGAAAGACCGCTACCGCAGCCATCGCTGGTGTAACACTTGGTGTAACGCTGCAAATGCCGGGCATTGTCTTAGAGAGCATAGGCCGATAAATGCTGCATCGCAACAAGTTATTTAAAACTGCGGGCTGGGCCCCTGGCAGGATAGCGGGGAGCCGAGCCGGTTCAAAGCCTCCCTCACCAACCGGTTTGCGTCGGGATCGAATCGACTGAGCCAGTCGCGAGCGCAAGCGTTGCCGCAGCCGATAGCGCCGCACTGTAACTGTCCGCATCCGCGTTCTTCGCCGCCAGCAGTTGGTTCTGGGCGAGCAGCGCGTCGGTGACCGAGCCGACGCCTTGCCGATAAGCATCGAAAGCGGCATCGTAGGTCGTCTGCGAGGCGGCGAGCAACTCCTTTGCAGCAGCGTGAGCGGCGATGCTCGACTGCAACGTATTCTGTGCAGTAACGATCTGCCGAACGGCTTCTTCGCGGCTTCGGGCGAGCCGGGTCGACGCGCTGTTGGCATCGTTGCGTGCCTGCGCGAGCACCGCCGAGCGCAAGCCGCCGTCATACAGCGGAATCGTGACACCGACGATCACGCTGCCGCCATAACGGCCGCCGCTCAGGTTGACCGTCGGCAACTGCTGGCCGACGGCTGGAACGGCGGAAAGCGACGAACTGCTCGTGTTGTACGCCGCCGAAGCGGAGACAAACACTTTCGGCATGAACTCCGATTCGGCCGCCTTCACTTTTGCCAGGTTGACGCGCTCGGCCGCATAGGCGCTCAACACGTCTGGGCGCCGGGCGATCGCGGACGACACGATCTGGTCGATCGAGTCAATCATCGCCGGCGACAACATGTGTTGAGGCATCTCCGCGATGGTGGGTTTCGACAGCGGAGAAATGCCCATCGCGGAGATGAGCGCCAGATAGCTGTTGCTTTCGACGCCCTGCGCCTGAACCGCTGCGAGCTTGGCCTGCGCGCGGTTCTGCGTAGCCTGCGCCACTTCGATAACGGTGCCGATGCCATGCTTGTAGCGCGACTGCGCTGCAGCCAGGATCGCTTCGGCGTTGTCGAGACCTTGTCGAGTCGTGGCTATACGAGTGCGCGCGGCCTGGTACATGTAGAACGCGACGCTGACGTTATAGATCACCTGCTGGTGAACCGCGGTGAAGCCGATGTTCGCCATCACCGTTGCCTGCGACGCAGCTTCGACGCGCGCGGCACGTCCACCGAAATCGAACAGCAGCCATTGCAGCGCGACGACCGGGGTTGCGCCATGCGACGCCGCGCTGACTGACGAATCGCCGGGCACGGATGATTGCGAACCTTGGCCGCCCGCCACCCACCCCATCGCCGCGACCGACAGTTGCGGGAGATAGGCGCTCTTTGCGATGCCCGCTGCGAGGGCAACATTGCGTGCGTCGTTCCACGCGATGCGGGTCAGCGGGTTCTCCGATTCCGCGAGATCGATTAGTTCGGGTAGTCCGTAAGCGTGCGCTTGCTCAAGCGATGGTGGAGGCGGCACGCTGGCGAGCGCGGGATTCGCGGGCAACTGGTAGCGGCGGGCTGATGCCACTGATACAGCCGATGCCGGCGGCCCGGGCACGATAGCGCCGGCTGTGTCTGTCTGCGGTTGCCACGGACTGTTGGGGCTGTCCGGTGCCATGTCGAGAGACGACGTGGCACATCCGGCCGAACTCGCCGCGGCAAGGATTGTCAGCGCGACTCGGGGATCAAGCAGGCGCATGAGTCGTGAGGTCCTTCGCCGCGTCGTTCGACGCGGCGTGTTCTAGTTGATTGAGGCGTGCATTGCCGAGGTGAAGTAAAGCGGTACGTATGTCGTCGTCAACTGCTGCTTCCGGCGAAGCCGGGTTCGGTATGACTGACATAGCTGGGTTTGGGATGCCTGTCATGGCTGGGTCGGGCAGAGCTGATGAAGCAGGATTCGGCGCGACCCGCAAAGCGGCGTCCGCCGCCGCGTCGGCTTCGCTCGCCGTTTGCGGCATGCCGCACGCGAGCTGATCGAGCCAGCCGTCGATTGCCACATCGCCCGGCCATCGTTCGGCGAGCAGGAACATCGGCCCTTCGAGCGCGCTGATCCTGGCCAGCACGTCACGACGTTCGGCGATCCACTCCCGTTCAGGGCGAACCCACGATGGCTCGTAATGCATCAGTGCGAGGTCCTGTTCGAGCGCGCCGCGTTGAGCCATCGCGCTCGCGGCCTGTGCCCGGCGCACACCTGCATGAGGCAGTGCCGCCACCCGTTCCCACTGCTGCCGCAGCGCGGCGAGCGCAGTGTCGACCCGCGCGGCAACGCTAACCGGCCACACGCGAGTGAAGATCAGATAAACAATCACGTTGCCGATCAGGATGCCGATCGTGCGATCCCGTGCGACCGTCAGGTCGAAGCCGGGTGCGGCGCCTTGCAACACGCACATGAAAAACACCAGGGCGATCTGGAAGCCGGCATAAGCAATACGAGGCGAACCGAACGCGACCCACGCCGACACCCATGCACCGAACAGCACCAGCACCATCAATTCGACGACGGACGTCAGCACGGGCGTCACGAACACGATCGCCGCGGTACCCAGGACCGCGCCCACGAGGCACCCCGCGATCCGGAGCGTCATCTTCTCGACGGTCTCGGCGGTGGTGCCGAGCGACACCATGTAGACCGTGATGAAGCAGGTGTGGATACCAGGCCAGTTGATTTGCGAATAAAGCAGATAGCAGAACATGGCTGCCACCGTGGTCTTTAGCGCGTAGCGGACGTGCTCGGGATTCGTGAATGCACCCGGCAGGAAGAAGCCGCCGCGCTTGCTGGTGGTCATCGGGGCTTTGGCTTCGACCTCTACTACTGCCTCGACCCCGACCACGGCGAAGCGGGTGATCGCATCGCGCAGGTCCTCGGCGACGATTCGCGCGAGCGGCGTCAGTTCTGTCACATCCGGCTGGCTGAGTTCGATGTTGACTGGATAGCCGCCCGCCTCGAGCATGCGGGCCATGTTCTCCAGCGCGTCGACGATCGGTCCGATGAACGATGCCGGCAGCCGGACCGATGGTTCTCGGCGCGCCAGATCGGCCGCGACCAGGATCGCAAGCGTCGACGACATAGCCTGCCGCAGCGCGGCAACATCGGCACTCACCGACGATCCTTCGACGACCGCGAGCTTCAGCCACGTGCCGATCTGCGCATCCCCTTCGCGCAGGCATACGCTAAGTGTGTCATGCGCGTCGTGCCTTGCTTCGGGCTCGGCCAAACTGCTGGCTGCGAGCCGCAGACGCTTTGCTAGCTCACGACCGGCGAGCCGCCGCGGCGACGGCGCAATCAGCAAGTTGACGCAGATCGAGACCGCAATAGGAATGGCGACCATCAGCCAGGCGTAGAGCAGGGCGCGGGTCGCTACTTCGCCGAACGGCACGCTGCCGAGCTCGTCGAGCGCGAAGCCGACGATCATCGCGATGATCGCGCCCACCGGCCGCAGCTTGCTCGCCGACGTCACGAACAGTAGTCCGAATGATAACCCCGCGATGCATGCCACCCGCCAGAGAGGATCGTCGAGCGCGAACATGGCCACCACGAGTACCAGCCCGACGACCACCGTGATCGCCACCAGCATTGCCACGCCCAGTACGACGCTCATCACCCTGTCGGACCGGTTCAGGAAGAACACGACATACGCCGAGATCGCTGCTTCCGGCGTGCCGTACACGCTCGTCAAGGACACTGTCAGCGCGCAGATCAGCGCGATGCGTGTCGCCATCGCCACTCGCCCCGGATTGGGTGCGAGCAGCTTCAGGAGATCGGCGGCGCCCGGTCGGGCAAGATCACCGGCAGGCTGCGCCATGCCGGACCTCGACTATCGCACTTGCACCAATCCGCACCAGCCGCGCTGCAGGCTCATCAAGACGCACACGCACGGGGAAGCGCTGCGCGACCCGCACCCAGTTCACGGACTGCTGGACGATCGGCAAGGTGCGCGGCAGATTGATGCG
>NZ_JAQGMM010000057.1 GCF_028292365.1 Caballeronia sp. | reverse complement strand
ATGTTGCGCAACTGCGCCGACGCACCCGAAAGCAACGCCTGCGACAGCACGGGATAGTGCGTCTTGATCAGCGGATGATTCGCGAGATCGGCATTGCGTACCGTCGCGCCTATCGTGACGCCGCCGTTGTCGAGTATTTCGACCTTATCGAGCGGTAGGCGATGGATGTCGATGACCTGCGCCGGGCGCTCCACGTCAAGCTTCATCAGGTCGAGCAGGGTTGTGCCTCCGGCCAGAAAGCGTATCGATGGCATGCTTTGAAGGCCGGCGGCATTGCTCTGCGCCGTTGCCATGTCGAGCGCCTGTTTGACGTCGGCCGCGCGCTTGAGTTGGAAGTGTTCCATTCGTTCGCTCCTTTTAAGCTTTTTGGCGAACTTGCTGGATCGCGGTCACGATATTCGAATAGGCGCCACAGCGGCAGATATTCCCGCTCATCGCTTCCTTGACGTCCTCGTCGCTGTGGCCGTAGGGCTCTTTGAGCAGCGCGACGGCGGACATGATCTGCCCCGACGTACAGTAGCCGCATTGAAAGCCGTCATGCTCGACAAAGGCTGCCTGCATCGGATGCAGATTGCCAGGCCGTCCAATACCTTCGATAGTCGTAATCGCTTCGCCTTCGTGAGTAGCCGCAAGGCTCAGGCACGAATTCACTCGCCTGCCATCCACATGGACCGTGCACGCGCCGCACTGGCCGTGGTCGCAGCCCTTCTTGGTGCCGGTGAGGCGGAGATGTTCGCGCACGCAATCGAGCAGGGTGGTGCGTGGATCGATATCCAGTTCATGCAACGTGCCATTGACGTTCAATTGCACGTGAACATTGCCACTGTCCGCTGGTACGGCGCCGCTTGGCGCACCGTTCTGGCTTGCTTCATCGGAATCTGCAAGCGCGGTATCCGCAAGCGCAAGCGAATGAAGTTGCCCGGTGCCCACGGCGACACCCGCCGCACCGACGCGTGTCAAGAAGGAGCGGCGCGTCACACGCTCGAAGAGTGTCGCCGGCTCGTCGTCAGTCGCGTCGGGTTGCTGAGGCTTGTCGTTCATGAGTCGAATTCCCGTTGATGCATGGATAGAAGACGACCGACATCGCATCGTCTTGGCATTCGATACTCATCATAGGCAACTGCGGTGGCGTCAAGATGGCCGCGAGATGGCGGGAAGATGGCGCGCGACTCCGGGCCGTGCCTATGCGTTGCCCGGTGGGCAGTATCTCGATAGCGCGATGGCCGCGCGTGCTCTTTCTACTCAGGTTTATCCAGCACTTCCACCGTCGCGATCAGATCCCCGAAATCCTGTACCAGCAAGTTCAGCACGAATGCCAGCACGGTGTTTTTCTCTATCGTTTCACATGCGTTGTTTGATGCCGTTCTCAGCTGCTCGAACGACGCACGCGCGAGCCGGACCTTCTCATCTTGATGGCTTTGATCGGCATCGAGCGTGGCGGCCAATGTTTTGGCAGCCTCGGTAAATGCGTCGGCGGTCATGTTCAGCGTATCGCGGTTAGCCGCGCTCAGTCGTCTTGCCAACTCGGGATCGCCGGTGCAAGCCTTACCCAGAAACAGCGCGTCCCGATGCAGCCGGGTCAGCATGGGCGCCACCTTGTCGACCACGTTCCCGCGCGTACGTTTCACCGGCAGGATGATGTGCTCACGCCCCGCTTCGGTAATGGCCTCGTCAAGTGCCTTTTCGGCGGCGGCGGAACGCTGATGCAGGTGCTCAGCGCCATCCGCGTCATCGGGCTTGCGCAGGGTCAGCGTGATCAATTCACCCAACGCCAGGACGATTTCACTCGCGCGGTCGTGGGCCGCATTGATCGCACGATTCGGCATCAGGAACGCGACCAGGAGCGCCGAGCCTCCCCCAATCAGGATTTCAAGCACACGGTCGATCGGACGTTCGAACGGGGAGCCCATTCCACTCGCCGGAACCAGCACAACAACGACGAGCGTCACGCAGGCGAGCCGGAGGGTTGGCCGCCACGCGGCCAGTGCTGCGAGCGGCAAAAGTGCAATGGCGAACACGATAAGCGGCGGCGCGCCGCGCAGGATGGCGAACAAACCGGCCACACCGACCACTCCACCCATCACCGCCCCAATGATCTGGTCGCGGCCAGTATTCAGCGCCTGGTTGAGACTGGGCTGCGTGACGACAATCAGGGTGGTGATAATCGCCCAGTAAAGCTCGGGGAGCGTGGCGAGTTTCGCAACGCCGTAGCTCAGCACGCAACTGATGAGCGTGCGGGCGAAGCGCCGGAGTTCGGGCGTGGACGTGAGTTTTTTTGTGAGCACTAGGTGGCTATTGGCTGAATTTTGTCGGGATGTCCGGCTCGGGGACTTGGCGGTTTTCGTGGCGGATGCGCGGGCGCAGTCCCCGAAGGCTGCCATCAGCCGGAGCGGTCAGTTTAAATTCAATCCGATGAAAATATCCGACGTGAACCCGCCTCCAGCCGCCCGCTACGGCCAACAGTAGCGCCTTCATTCGCCGCTGCGAGCAAAACCCGTGTGATCGCGTTACCATAAATGGTTAATTCGCTGGGTTTCGAGCGTTGAGAATGTTGGAATGTTGAATCGACCCCGGCGGCAATTTCCCCAATAACCATGACCACCACGAACATCAGGAGCCAAGCATGAGCGAAAGCACTTTATCGTGTCAGTATCCGAGCACGCAGTTGTATATCGACGGCGCATGGCGCGCGGGCAGCCGCGACACCGCCGTAGTCAACCCGGCGACGGAAGCGGAAATCGGCCGCCTCTCGCTGGCCGGCGAACAGCAACTCGCTGAAGCTGCCGAAGCCGCCGGACGCGGTTTCGCGGTGTGGCGCAAGGTATCGGCATTCGATCGCAGCAAGCTCATGCGCCGTGCCGCGCAGAACCTGCGCGACCGCGCCGAGGAAGTGGCCGCGATCATGACCATGGAACAGGGCAAGCCGCTGGCCGAATCGCGCATTGAAGTGCTGGGCGCAGCGGATACCATCGACTGGTTTGCGGAAGAAGCGCGCCGGACCTACGGCCGCGTGATCCCGGCGCGTGCCGGCAATGTGCGCCAGATCGTGACGCGTGAGCCAGTCGGCCCGGTTGCCGCTTTCACGCCGTGGAATTTCCCGATCAATCAGGCCGTGCGCAAGGTGTCGGCGGCGCTGGCAGCAGGGTGCTCGGTCGTCCTGAAAGGACCGGAAGAAACGCCGGCAAGCTGCGCGGCGCTGGTTCAGGCTTATATCGATGCAGGTTTGCCCGCTGGCGTGCTGAACCTCGTGTATGGCGTTCCCGCCGATGTCTCGAAGTTCCTGATCGCGCATCCGCTGATCCGCAAGATCTCGTTCACGGGCTCGACGGCAGTCGGCAAGCTGCTGGCCGCGATGGCCGGCGAGCACATGAAACGCGCCACGATGGAACTCGGCGGCCACGCACCCGCGCTGGTTTTCGCCGATGCCGACATCCCGCGCGCCGCGAAGCTTCTGGCCAGCGCCAAGTTTCGCAACGCCGGTCAGGTGTGCATTTCGCCGACGCGGTTTATCGTCGAGGAATCCGCATACGAGGAATTCACGGAGCATTTCGTCGCGACGACGAAGAAGCTGAAGGTCGGTAATGGCCTGGAAGAAGGCGTGCAAATGGGGGCGTTGGCGAATGGCCGCCGCCTGCAGGCAATGGAACGTCTGGTCGCCGATGCGGTGGAGCAGGGTGCGAAGGTGTTGACGGGTGGCGAACGCATTGGCCGTGAAGGATATTTCTTCGCGCCGACAGTGCTCGCCAATGTGCCGATGTCGGCTCGCATCATGACCGAAGAACCGTTCGGTCCGATCGCGCCAATTTCGACGTTCAAGTCTTACGATGAAGCTATCGTGGAAGCGAACCGCTTGCCGTATGGTCTGGCTGCGTATGCATACACGCGCTCGAGCGCGACGTCGGCGGCGGTGGGTGAAGACATCGAAAGCGGCATGGTGTCGATCAACCACCACGGGCTGGGAATTCCGGAAACGCCGTTCGGCGGCGTGAAGGATTCGGGATATGGCTCGGAAGGCGGCAGCGAAGCGATGGAAGCGTATTTGGTGACGAAGTTTGTGAGCGAAGCGCGGTAAGAGCCTCATCTAACCTCAGGTGAAAACGCGGCGCGGCTTTTGGCCACGTCGCGTTTTTCTTTGTTCGGCGCTTTCGCCCGGAGTTTTACCGACGTCTTGGATTCGTTCAAAATCGGAATCTAACCCGACATTTGGCATCGACATAAGTAGCTTGATGAACCTGGCATTTCGGGCTTTGCCCTCGGGCGTTTTACTCGCTTCCTCTCGTTCGGCGCGCGAACGACTGAGCTTTCTGGTGACAACTTTCTTCATTCTTTCTCCTGGATATGATTGGCCCGACGCATGACCGCGTCGAAGATCGTGCAATGATCTTACGTTACCAAAGACCTGGATCGAAGAATGAAAATTCGCATGCTTAAAAAACTTCGCATCGTGATGATTTCGGAGAGTGAGTACAACAGCATGCAAGAGACACTGCGTCTCCTTGGTTCGGCGAAAAATGCAGAACGGCTGCGCGAACCAATCGCTGAATTCAAAGCAGCGAACCCGAAAAAAAACCCGGCCGAAGCCGGGTTCAATGTTCCCGCGCCCTGATCTCAATAGGACGCGGTCACCTGCAACAAATACTGAAACTCACGCTGCCAACAGCGAGCGCAGCACGAACGGCAGGATCCCGCCGTGCTTGTAGTAATCCACTTCAATCGGCGTATCAATACGCAGCAACACCGTCACGCGCTGCACGCTGCCATCCTTGCGATGGATCACAAGCGTCACTTCCTGCTGCGGCTTGATATCCGACGTGAGACCTTCCAGATCGAACGTTTCTTCGCCCGTGATGTTCAGCGACTGCACGCTGTCCGTGCCCTTGAACTGCAGCGGCAACACGCCCATGCCGACCAGGTTCGAACGGTGAATCCGCTCGAAACTACGCGCCACGACCAGCTTCACGCCGAGCAATTGCGTGCCCTTCGCGGCCCAGTCGCGCGACGAACCCGTGCCGTACTCTTCGCCCGCAAACACGATAGTCGGCGTGCCTTCGTCGATGTACTTCATGGCTGCGTCATAGATCGACATTTCTTCGCCGCTCGGCTGGAATATCGTCAAGCCGCCTTCCACGCGCGAACCGTCTTCCTTCAGTGGGATCATCAGGTTCTTGATCCGCACGTTCGCGAAGGTGCCGCGCATCATCACGTCGTGGTTGCCGCGACGCGAGCCGTAGCTGTTGAAGTCGGCCTTCTGCACGCCGTTCGCCTTCAGCCACACGCCTGCAGGCGAGCTTTCCTTGATCGAACCAGCCGGGCTGATGTGATCGGTCGTGACCGAGTCACCGAAAATGCCCAGCGGACGCGCGCCCTTTACTTCAGGAATGCTGTCGGCCGGCGTCATCGAAAAGTCCTTGCCGAAGAACGGCGGCTCAGCGATGTACGTCGACTTCGGCCAGTCATACACCTGGCCCGCTTCGCCTTCAATCTTGCTCCACAAGTCGCCGGTCTTCGTGAGTTCAGCGTAGTTCTTGCGGAACGCATCGGCGTCGAGTGCGTACTTCAGCAGCGCGTTGACTTCTTCGCTCGTCGGCCAGATGTCGCCGAGGAAAATGTCCTTGCCGTTCTTGCCCTTGCCGACCGGTTCCGTCATCAGGTCGACCGTCATGTTCCCGGCGATGGCGTAAGCCACCACCAGCGGCGGCGACGCCAGGAAGTTGGCGCGGATGTTCGGGTGAATACGCGCTTCGAAGTTACGGTTACCGGACAGCACGGCGGCGGCCACAATATCGTTCTTCGTGATCGCGTCGTTCAGTTCCGGCGTCAGGTCGCCCGCGTTGCCAATACACGTCGTGCAGCCGTAAGCGGCCAGCGTGAAGCCGAGCTGGTCGAGATACGTCAGCAGGTTGGTCTTCGTCAGGTACTCGGTGACAATCCGCGATCCCGGCGCCAGCGACGTCTTGATGTGCGGTGCCACGGTCAAACCGGCTTCCACGGCCTTTTTCGCGAGCAGGCCAGCGGCGAGCAACACGCTCGGGTTCGACGTGTTCGTGCATGACGTGATGGCGGCGATCAGGATGTCGCCGTTCTTCACATCGACCTTGTTCGTGGTCGTGTATTGCTTGTTCAGGTCGGCAGCTTTCTTGCCGAAACCGTTGTCGCTGACAGCCGCCGAGAACAGTTCGGTGAAGTTCGACTTCACGTTGCCGATTTCGATACGGTCTTGCGGGCGCTTCGGGCCAGCCAGCGACGGAGCAACCGTGCCGAGGTCGAGCGTCAGCGTCTTCGTGTAATCGATGTCGCCGGCCTTCGGCACGCCGAACAGGTTCTGCGCTTTGAAATAGGCTTCGAACGCCGAGATTTCTGCGTCGGTACGACCCGTTCCCTTGAAGTAGTCGATGGTCTTTTCATCGACGGGGAAGAAGCCCATGGTTGCGCCGTATTCCGGCGCCATGTTGCCGATGGTCGCGCGGTCCGGCAGCGACAGCGACTTCGTGCCTTCGCCAAAGAACTCGACAAACTTGCCGACGACCTTCTCTTTGCGCAGCATTTCGGTAACGGTCAGCACCAGGTCGGTTGCCGTCACGCCTTCGCGAATCTTGCCCTTCAGCTCGACGCCCACCACATCCGGCGTCAGGAAATACACTGGCTGGCCGAGCATGCCGGCTTCAGCTTCAATACCGCCCACACCCCAGCCCACCACGCCAATACCGTTGATCATCGTCGTGTGGCTGTCCGTGCCGACGAGCGTGTCCGGGTAATACACCGTATCGCCGTCGACCGTTTTCTTGTGTACGCCACGCGCCAGGTATTCCAGGTTCACCTGGTGGACGATACCCACGCCCGGGGGCACGACCTTGAACGTATCGAAGGCTTGCATGCCCCACTTCATGAACTGGTAGCGCTCGTTATTGCGCTGGAATTCCAGCTTCATGTTCAGGTCGAGCGCGTCTTTCTG
>NZ_JAQGMM010000049.1 GCF_028292365.1 Caballeronia sp. | reverse complement strand
ACGGCATGCGTATCCACTCGCAAGAGGGCGCACGTGATCTGCCGCCGTTTTCGGATGTGAACCCCGTGGGGAACGCTCATGGCCGCTGATACCGTTGATGTCGCCGTGATCGGCGCCGGGCCTGCCGGGCTTGCGGCCGCGACCCAGGCTGCGAGAGCGGGCCTGTCCGTGGTCCTGCTCGATGAACAGGAAGCGGTTGGCGGGCAGATCTATCGCGCGATCGAACGTAGCGACGCGCAGCGCCGCGAAATTCTCGGTGCGGACTATGCCGCTGGGGCGGCGCTGGCGAGCGAGTTTGCGCGTTCGGGTGCGCGTTATGTGCCGAACGCGTCGGTCTGGCAAGTCACACGCGCGCGCTCGGTGCACTACCTCAAGGACGGCAAGGTGAGCAGCTTCGAGGCGCGGCGCGTGGTGCTCGCGACCGGCGCGCTTGAACGGCCCTTCCCGATTGCCGGCTGGACCTTGCCCGGCGTGATGACAGCCGGTGCCGCACAGATCCTGTTGAAAAGCGCGGGCGAAGTGCCGGCAGAACCGCCGATACTCGTCGGCTGCGGACCGCTGCTTTACTTGCTCGGATGGCAGTACGTTCGCGCGGGCGTGCCCATTCGCGCGTTAGTGGATACCACGCGTCACGAGGACCGCTGGCGCGCCAAGCGTCATATGTTGTCCGCTTTGCGTGCGTGGCCGTATCTGAGCAAGGGCCTGCAACTGATGAGGACCTTGCGCGAAGCAGGCGTGCCCATGCATGAAGCCGCCGATGACCTTCGGGTGGAAAGCGGTATCGATGAACAGGGTTCCGAACGGGCACGCGCGCTGAATTTTTCGGTGCGAGGCGTCTCGCATCGCATTGAGGCCAATGTGATCCTGCTGCATCAGGGCGTGGTGCCCAATACGCAGTTCACGCTTTCGCTCAGGGCATCGCATAAGTGGGATGAAGCGCAACTATGCTTTGCTCCCCTAACCGATAAATGGGGCGAGCTTGATGTCCCCGGCATCTTCGTTGCGGGCGATGGTGGCGGCATAGGCGGCGCGCAGGCGGCTGAGACGCAAGGAGAAGTGACGGCGCTGGCGATTGCAGCGCAGCTTGGCGCGATCGATACCGCTGCGCGTAATCGCAGCGCCGCGCCGCTGCT
Source organism: Caballeronia sp. (assembly GCF_028292365.1). Classification (GTDB taxonomy): domain Bacteria; phylum Pseudomonadota; class Gammaproteobacteria; order Burkholderiales; family Burkholderiaceae; genus Caballeronia. The sequence goes on along the minus strand of NZ_JAQGMM010000049.1, from coordinate 13,378 downwards.
TCGCCGCCTCGCTGAGGTCATGCGCATTCGTCCTTTCCTCGACAGTCTTTATCGTCCACGCGATGAAAATCGTGTGCCGAAGGACGAGGTGATCGTGTGCCGCTGCGAGGAAGTCACCGCCGGTGAACTCCGGAACTTCGTGAAGCTCGGCTGTCTCGGGCCAAACCAGGCGAAGTCCTTCGGCCGATGCGGCATGGGTCCATGTCAAGGCCGTCTGTGCGGATTGACCGTGACCGAAGTTATCGCCGATGCACGCAGCGTGCCTCCCGAGACCGTTGGCTACTATCGCATTCGCCCGCCGATCAAACCGCTCACGCTCGGGGAACTGGCTGGTGAATAATCCCGTCGCCAAAGAGTCGGACGTGCTGGTCATCGGCGGCGGGCTGCATGGATCGAGCAGTGCATTCCATATCGCGCGCCGCGACGTGAGCGTGACCGTGCTGGAAGCCGATTACATCGGCCGCCACGCATCGGGCGTTAATGCCGGCGGCGTGCGCACGCTCGGCCGGCCGTTGCCCGAGATTCCTCTGGCGCTGATGTCGCGGGAGATCTGGCATAACATCGTCGATACCATTGGTGACGATGGTGGTTTCGTGGCGTCGGGTCAATTGAAGATTGCGGAGACCGAAGCAGAACTCGAAGAGTGTCGCGAACGTGTGGCGTTGCTCGAAGCGCATGGTTTCACGCATGAGAAAATCATCGATCGCGAGACCGTGCTTGAACTGGAACCGGCGCTCACGCCGCATGTGACCGGCGGTATCTGGGTCGAGCGCGATGGTTACGCGTTGCCATTCCGGACAACGACCGCGTTCAGGCTGGCAGCGGAGCGGCATGGGGCTGTGTTCCATGAAGGCACGCCAGTCACGCGCATTGAACAGAAGGGCGAACGCTGGTTCGCGCATACGCCGTCGGGCGTTTTTTCGGCCACGAAGCTGGTGGTGACGGCCGGGGCGTGGTCGGGCGAGCTCTCGCAGCAAGTGGGTGAGCCGGTGCCGGTTCATCCCGAAGGGCTGATGTTGATGGTTACGCATCGGGCCGCACCGTTCTGCCGCGCGACGCTTGGTGCAACGGGACGGCCTCTGTCGTTCAAGCAATTCGATAACGGCACGGTGGTAATTGGCGGGAAGCTGATTGGAATAGCGGACCTGCCCGGCCGTCACGGTGAAGTCGATTTCGCGCGGTTGGTGAAGAGCGCGAATACGGTTGTCGATCTGTTCCCGCATTTGCGCAATCTCGGCATCAATCGCGCATGGGCGGGCGTGGAAGCCTTCACCGACGACTCGCTGCCCGTGATCTCGCGTAGCCGGCGTGCGTCCAACCTGACCTATTCGTTCGGGTATTGCGGCAGCGGGTTCCAGCTTGGGCCGGGATGTGGGAAGCTGGTTTCAGAGCTGGTGCTGGACGGCGTGGCGTCGTTACCACTGGATGCATTTGCCATCGACCGGTTCAAGGATGTTGCGCCGGCATAGAGATGATTGATGGTTACTTTAAATAAACAAGGAATACTTATGAATGATATCGTCAGGATCGAAACCAATCAACGGATGAGCCGAGTTGTGAAGGCTGCAGGGCTGGTGTTCGTCGGCGGACAAACGTCGAATGATCGTACGCTCGATGTGAAAGGCCAGACGCAGCAGGTTCTTGCGAAGATCGACGGGTACCTCGCGCAGGCGGGTATCGATAAAACGCGGCTGGTGTCGGCGCAGGTCTGGCTGGCGGATATTGGCCGCGACTTCGCAGGCATGAACGAAGTATGGGACGCATGGGTCGCGCCGGGTTGTGCGCCGACACGCGCGACCGTGGAGTCCAGGTTGGCCGCGCCGGATCTGCTGGTTGAGATTACGGTGACCGCGCTGGCTTGACTTCGTAGGGCCAAGGTCGGAGCGTGAGCCGCTGTTGAATTGAGGGGTTATCGCTCCGCCTGTTTAAAACCGCTTGTCATTCACCGCTGCATGACGGAACGCGTGGCGGCAGCAATATCGCTCGCCGCTGATGCAAGAGCCCGGCTGTACGTCTTCACCTGCGCGTCGTAGCCGGGTCCATCTGCTCTCGAAACCGCCTGAGACATCAACGGCAACGTGGTCTGCAGCAATGCGGGTCATGAGTCAGGCTACTTGCAGCGTCGCCGGTTTGTCGCCATCTTCGAAGCGCGCCGAAACGCCAGGTCACCTTAAGCGGTGCTTCGCTTCCCTTCCCTATCGAAACAATGCTGCCGTTTGCCTGCTGCAACATAGCGATGCTACTGTTCGACTGGCGCCCGTTGAGCGCCACCACCCCGTGTACGGTCGTGCTCTTTCCAAAGGAAAGCCATCATGCGATACACCCTGTTCGAGCAACGTAAAGACGAATTGATACTGATTGCGCGTGTACTGCTCATGATCTTGTTCTTGATCTTCGGATGGAGCAAGTTGACGGGTTTCTCAGGCACGGTCGGTTTCATGGCGACAGAAGGCGCACCGTTTCCCACGCTTTCCGCCATCATTGCAATCGTCATGGAGTTCTTCGTCGGTATTGCGATTCTGATTGGTTTTTACACTCGGCCCCTAGCGCTTCTCTTCGCGTTGTACACGCTGGGCACTGCGCTCATCGGACATCACTTCTGGACCATGAGCGGCGACGCGTATATGGCCAACATGATCAACTTCTACAAGAACATCAGCATCATGGGCGGCCTGCTGCTGTTGAGCGTGACCGGCGCAGGCAAATATTCGATCGATCGACGGTAAGCACATCCCAAGCCCATCCTGAGCGCATCAATCACCGCGTATTCTCGGGACACGGCAGGGCGGATATCATAGGGTTCTTCACAGGGCTGGTTAAGCGCCTATGGACATCCACCGCCCGGCTCAATGCCTCATGCCCGGTCCGAATACACGTATCTGCACCCAGCGACGTCAAGCATGAACTCCACTCCCGATGCTCCCTCACGCCCACCCATGCGTACCCTCACGCCGCTCGAGGCGCGCGTGTTGGCCGTACTCGTCGAAAAGCAGCACACGGTCCCCGATGCGTATCCGCTGTCGGTCAATGCGCTGACATCCGGTTGCAACCAGAAGACCGCGCGCTCCCCGGTGATGAACGTCACCGACGCCGATGTCCTCACCACCGTCGATGACCTGAAACGCCTGAGCCTTGTGTTCGAAGGCAGCAGCAGCCGTGTACCGCGCTTCGAGCACAACATGAACCGCGTGCTGGGCATCCCCAGCCAGGCTGCTGCGTTGCTCACCACGCTCATGCTGCGCGGACCTCAGACAGCCGCCGAATTACGCCTGAACGCCGCGCGTCTGCATGGCTTTGCCGATATATCGTCGGTCGAGGCGTTCCTCGATGAACTCGCCGGCAACGAGCCGCCGCGCGTCGTGAAGTTGCCGCGCACGCCGGGCGAGCGCGAAAGCCGCTGGGCGCATTTGTTATGCGGCGAGGTGAGCGTGAGTGTGAGCGAAGCTTCAGCCGGCGGTGCTGTCGACGACTCCGTTTCATACACTGAGTTCGAGATTCTTAAAGCCGACCACAAGCGGCTCGGCGATGAGTTGGTCCGCCTGCGGACGATGGTCGAGCAAATGGCGGCCGAACTGGGTATCACCCTCGATAAAACGGGCGGTTAGTCTTAGGTTTAAGCACTGCGCCTCGCCCATCAGTCACCGTCGATAAGACGCACCGCGAGCTCCGGACTGAATGCGCCGGCTGGTGATGTGGGAGCGGACCCACAGGGTCCGTCGGAACTTCCCGGGACCTTGATCCATACCGGCAGCATGGCGCCCGAGGCGCCACGCGTGCGCGCGCCGATCATCCTGCCGGGTGGGTTGCACCACTGGCCATCCGAACCCTTGCCATTACGACTTGTATCGACAACGAACGGTTTGCTATAGCCGAATTGCGCCGCTAACGCGGCATTCACCGCATTTGCATAACCCGCCGATTCCTGGGTCGTGTAGAAATTGGATACGTTCAATGCGAAGCCTTTCGCCTCGCTCAAACCGGCAGCGTTGAGTCGAGCCGCCATAGCGGCTGCGGGAACCCAATGTGCGTTGCCACCGTCGAGATAGACATCCGCAGCCGGTGCGTTGAGGTGGAAACGCGAGACCGCATAACGCAGCAAGCCGAGCCGCTCGTCGCGCTCTCCATCGGTCTTGAAGCAGTCCAGTTGCGCGGTCGAATCCGGCTCGACAATGACTATTGCACGGCGATTGCCCAAGCCGCGCGAGAACGCGTCTATCCAGACCTGATAAGCCGATGCGTCGCCCACGCCGCCCGCGGATGCCCCTCCGCAGTCGCGATGAGGAATGTTGTAAGCAACCAGGATGGGTTCGCGGTGCGTGGCATCCGCCTTGTCGACGAAGCGCTTGACTGCCTTATGCACGTCGCCGCTCCAGTTGCCGAACCAGCGCGCCATGGGTACGTTGGCGATGGCCTCTGCAATGCGTGGTGCACGCGGGTCCGCCTGATGTGCTCGCACCCACAACGCGGGACTCGAGTCGGGATCGACATAAAACCCGGCGTCCGCATGCGCTTGCGTAACACCCAGAAAAACCAGCACCGCGATAACAAGAGAATGTTTGATGAGCATGTTTGGTTCACTTCGAAGGCGGACGTCGCTGAGGGTTTTTTGAGCCGTCGAGCGGAACCTGTCGCTGTCTATAACATCGACATCGCGTAAAAACACCCGGTTCAAAATCGTTCGATCATGCCGAATTGCACGCCACGTACTGGTGCACCCGGATAGGCGACTGGCAATCCCGTGACGTTGACCCCGCGCAGGGTGAACGTAGCGTTGCCGCGATTTTCCAGATCGGCGGCGGTGAAATAGAGCAAGAGCGTGGGTGACAGCGTGTATTCGAACGCCACGCTGAACTGGTCTGCGTTGTTGCCCTGGCCGCTGCGATCGCGCGCGTGCGCGTAGCCGAGTGACGCGCGCGCCAGCGGCGAGATGGCCCAGGAAGCAGACAACGAAACGCCGTCGTCGTGATAGCGTGGACTGCCGCCGTCGCCGTTGAATAGCGCGACGTAGGTACGCACGGGACCGAACAGATACGATGCGCCCGCCATATTCGCGCGCAATCCGGCGTCGCCATGGGTTTGTTGCCGTGCATACGATAACTGCAGGGCATCGAGCGTGTAATTGGCGGTCATGTAATACCCGCCGATCCCGTTACCGTCGCCCGGGTCGCGCAGCGCGGCCATGCCGGTGACGGTGAAGCCCCCCACCGTTGGAGAGATCCAGGTCAACGCGTTATCCGTGTAGGGCGTGATCTTCGACAAGTTGTTCAGCCCCGATCCAATGGTCCCTGCGCCAAAGGCATCGAGCCCGCCCTTGAAGGGGATATATAGCGGCGAATATTGCCGGCCGAAGCGGGTCTCGCCCCACGGTGCGTCGAGGCCGACCCATGCCTGCCGGTTGAAGAGAGTACCGGCCGTATCGAGGGTGCCGTTTGCAGAGCCAAAGCCGTTCTCCAGGTCGAAGATCACGCTTGTGTCATTGCCGAGGGGTTCGCGGCCGCGCAAGCCGAAGCGCGAGCCGCGATACGCGCCGGAATCCATTCGCGGAGTCCAGCCATTGCCGGGATTAGTTACTTCGATACTGGTGTCGAGCGTGCCGTACAGCGTGTCTGAGCCTTGCGCACGGACTGTGCCTGCGGTAGCGAAGAGCGGCAGCGCGCAGAACAGCGCGTGTTTGCAAGTGCGACGGCAGAAGAGCGCCGCATGGCTCCGGGCAGGGAAATTCATCGCGATCGAACCAGGGTCTTGGCAATGGAATTCCGCGACTGTAGCAAGTTGGACTGCAGTTGCAACGAAATTCGAACGACGCCACATTGCGTGACGCCCGTTCAAAGCGTCGCTGAGACATCGGAGCGTATTACAAGCGGCGCTCAGCGACCAGGGACTTGTGCGGGCTTAAAGGGCTTAACCTGCTCGGGCTTGGCTTAAGGCGCGCCTTGACAAGACGTTGTCTTAGCAAGTCGTAAGCCCAATAAAAACAGAACGTGTAGGGAAGGAACACGAGCAATAGCCCGAGGTCCATGAGCAGCGCCTCAACAAACGTCATTTGCAGCCACCATGCGGACAAGGGGATCGCGATCAGGACCAGACCCGTTTCGAAACCAAGGGCATGAATAACGCGCTTCCACTTCTGGACATTGTTCGACGTATAGGAAATAAGGATACCGAAGAAAGAGTTGAACGCGAAACCCCACACCATGGCAATGACCGAAATTGCAACGGTAAGGACCGTGGCGTCGCCCAGGGGTTTATCGACGATCCAGGACAAGACGGGAGAAAAAATACTGATGGCAAGTCCTTCGAAGAGAAGCACCTGCAATATGCGTTCGTAAAGGCTGCGTTGCGTGGCCATGTCGACCTCAATTTGAATAGACGGTTGCCATTTTGAGGGCCCGCCCTTAATATCCCAAATTGCTTACTATCGGAAAACCAGATAGATCATGGTCGTTTCTATCGACGCATTGATTGTATTTTCAGAGGCCGCTGCTGCGGGCTCTTTCTCAGCCGCCGCGAGAAAGCTGGGGCGCAGTCAGTCGACCGTCAGCACCATCATTGCGGATATGGAAATTGACCTGGCCGTCGCGCTCTTTGATCGAACCACGCGCAAGCCCCGACTTACCGCGCATGGCGAAGCGCTGCTTGCCAACGCCCGCGAGACCCTTGACGCGCACGAGCGCTTGATACAAGCGGCCGCGCGACTGAGTGCGGGGTTGGAGCCGAGCTTGAGTCTGGCCATATCGAACACGTACCAGCCTCCTCATTATGAAAAGCTGCTCGTGGCATTCGAAAAGCGTTTCCCCACGGTCGAGCTTGAGTGCCTGGTCAAGGAGGACGAAGACGTGGTCTCGCTGGTGCAGGAGCGCCGCGCAGAGCTTGGCGTAGTGGCAGCTCAAGATTTCTACCCTCCCGATGTCCGCTCAATCAGGCTGGCGGAATCGTCGGAACTGGCACTGTTCGTCGCGACAGGACATCCTTTAAGCGGCGTTCCGGATCTGACAATGGAAAAGCTCGCCAAGCACCGTGAATTACGGATCACCACGGGCGTGAAGCCGGGCGAGCACCAAAGAAGCGTGCGAGTCTGGTCTGCCGATAGCTATTTGCTCTTGCTGGAAATGGCGGAGTTGGGCTTCGGGTGGACCGAGCTGCCTCGGTGGGTTGCGGATCGTTTCGGCGCAAAGACGTTGAAGGAATTATCGGCGCGCGGATGGCCCCGGTTGGTCGCGGTCGACGCCTTGTGTTTAAAGGGCGCTTCGCTAGGACTCGCCGGGAACTGGTTGCTGGACGCGCTGACCACGCTCGGCTCAAAGGCCGAGTCGAAGTAAGCGCTGTTGAATCACTTAAGCGCCGCTGCCGTTCAATCGCTCGATCATGGCCATGCCCGCAGCCGGGTTGTGTGCCTTGAAGCCGCTGATCACGTACAAATAGACGTCTCGCGGCGTAGTCGCCGCTGCCGGTTTGCCTAGCGTTTCAAGTCCCTTCGGCGCGCCGCCGGATGCCCAGTCACGCGCTCGCTTGGTCCATAGATCCAGCGTTTTATCGTCATAGCCCTGCGCGAACTGTTCGGTTGTCCCCATGATGCGCGCATAGACGAACTTCGCCGTGACGTCGGCGATCTGCGGATATTTCGAATCCCCGGCCATGACGATGGCAACACCATGTTTGCGCGCGAGGGCAACGAATGCCTCGTCGCGAAAACTCTCATGCCGCACTTCGAGCGCATGCCGGATCTCACGGCCATCGACTTTATGGGGCAACAGATTCAAGAAGGCTTCGAAGTCGTCCGCATCGAATTGTTTGGTCGGGGCGAATTGCCAGTTGATCGGGCCGAGCTTGTTCTTCAATTCGAGCACACCGCTCGCGAGGAAACGGTCAACGGATTCGCCGGCTTCCGCGAGCACTCGTCTGTTCGTTGCGAAACGCGGTGCTTTTAGCGAAAAGACAAAATCATCCGGGGTTTCGTCGTGCCATTTCACGAACGTGGCGGGCTTTTGTGACCCGTAGAACGTGCCGTTGATTTCGATGGTGGTCAGCTTGCGGCTCGCGTATTCGAGCTCGCGTTTTTGCACGAGATCTTCCGGATAGAACGTGCCGCGCCACGGCTCGAAGGTCCAGCCGCCGATGCCGACTCTGATCTGCCCAGCTTTGCCAGCTTCGCTGGCCTTGCTCGCCGTCTTCCGGGTTGCCATGAATGAGATCCCTCACAGTGCACTCGATGCGCTCCAGTGTAGCGAATTGGCGCCGGGCGTGCGATGCAGGGGCGGGAGGGTCAGCTATCGGACGATTGAAGGTCCGCTGTGGGTCTGTGCTGCGTCGCGGAAAACTGCTTCCTGTCAGCGCGGTCGCTAGCCAAAGCCATTTGTCCGGTACGCGTGAACGCCACAAGCGCAAGCGAAACCAGCGCTGCAAAGACGACATAAAACGCGGGAACATAATGGCTGCCGGTGACTTGAGTCAGCGTCGAGACGGTCAGTGGCGCAAGGCCGCCGAACAAGGTTACCGCGAGGTTGTACGACAGCGCCACGCCCGTTGAACGCGCCTTCGCCGGGAAGATTGCCGCCAGCATGCCGGGATGTGGACCGGCGATTGCAACCTGGAAGAGGGACGCAATAATTTGCACGATCAAAAGCCGCGTGAGCGATGGCGCGGAAACAATGAACCAGAACAATGGGAACGTGCACAGCAACCAACTGATTACCAGTGGATAGAAAAGCCGGTAGGCACCAAATTTATCGGCGAGTTTGCCCGAGACCGGGAACAGCAGGAAGTTGATGACCCCGCCGATAAACGTTCCAAGCAAAGCCGACTTAAGCGGGAGATGCAGTTGGCGTTCCACATACACGGGTAGATACGCGTTCCACAAATAATTCGAGGCAGTGCCAATGATCATCACGCCCATCGCACATAAAGCCGCATCTCCTTGTTCACGCACAAAGTCGCGCAGCCGGAAAGCGCGCGTAGCACCCGCACGGACTTGCTTGCGCAACGCTTCGAACTCCGGCGACTCGGCAATGTTATGGCGGATGTAAAAGCCGAGCGGCCCGATGAGTGCGCCAATCAGGAACGGCACACGCCAGCCCCAGGCCATGAGCGCATGTGCAGAAAGATTATTGATCAGCAGATAGCTGCATCCTGACGCCAGCAAGATGGCAAGCGCCTGCGAGGACATGTTGAAGCTGCCGTAGAACATCTTCTTGCCTGGCGGTGCACTTTCCACCACCACCACCGACGAAAGGCTGAACTGGCCGCCGATCGCCAGTCCCTGGATCAGCCGTGCCAGCAGAACGAGCAGGGGAGCCGCGACACCCAGCGTCGTGTAGCCGGGAGCCAGGCCTAATATCAGCGTGCCGGCGCACATCATCAGCATAACCAACGAAAGGGCGCGAGCACGGCCGACGCGATCCGCATAGATGCCCAGCAGGACTCCGCCAAGCGGCCGGACGAGAAAGCCGAGAGCGAATGTGGCGAGCGCGAGCGACATTGACACTACGCTGCTTCCCATCGAGAAGAACACCTCTGCGATGGTCTTCGAGAAGTAGACGTACGCCGTGAAGTCGAACCACTCGAACCCGCTGCCGATCACCGAGACGATCAGCGCGCGGCGGACTTGGCGCAGGTCGGGTGCAGCGGGCGTTGATGTGCCTTCGTGTTCTGCTGGATTCATAAGCCGTCTCCTCCTGCGCGTCGCCATTAGAGCGAGGCAAATTACGCTCGATATGCACCACCATGCCCGGGCGCGAATTGCGCCCAGGCGAGAGAGCCTCTTGGGGTATCGCTTGAACCGCTTGAACTAGCTGGACCGTCGCTCGCGCAGTACGCCTGCAAGGAAGTCCTGAACTGCGCTCACGGCCATCATGCCGTTGTGTGGCACGTTATCCAGTTCATCCAGTTCGACATGCACGCCGGCAGCGTCGAACGACGCCTGGAGTGTCCTGAGGCGCTCTGGACGGGTCGCGCCGGCGTCGTTTGCTCCGGGCATGTTATGACGGCCACCTTCGCGATGCGTGATCTCCCACGTTTCCAGATCCGCCTTGCCGACCACCATATGAATGGGCACGCGCCGCAGCGCGTCGAGGTCGAATGCCTTGCCGAAGTGCTGTTCGAAACCGCGCAAACCGACCCACCAGTCGCGATTAATATCGAGCAGGGTCACCGAGCCCGGTGCGCCGATCGACACGGCCCATAATTTTTCCGGATGCAGATAGGCAAAACGGTTCGCAAATTGCCCGCCACCTGAGAAGCCGAACAACGCGAACCGATCGAAACGCTTGCCATAACGCTCGCCAATCTCATCGACCATGTCGAGCAGCACGCGGTCATAGCGGATGTCACCTTCAATCAGATGTTTGAAGCCGTCCCGATTGCCGTCACCCCGCACGCCGACCGGAAATAGCGGGCATAAAACAATGCAGTTGTTCCAGCGGCCGAACTCTGCGAACGCATCGCGGTAGTGCGCAAACTGACGCCCCGTGCCGTGCATGACCACGACGAGCTCAACGGTATTGCCCGGTTCGAGGATCGTTTCAGGCACGTACAACGTATAAGCGAAACGCGGGTCGTTGCGCGATGCAAACACGGTCGTCGACCCTAGTTCGTAATAGGCTTGTCCACGCTCGACAGGTTTGTCCACGAGCGGAAATTCAGTTCCTTGCGTCATGTCTGCAGCCTTGTAGTGGAATGGTTCACCGTACAATTGTGCAGTCGCTTATTCAAAAAAACTAACTGATTTATATTTACACAAACTAAACTAAATCTTTAGTCCCGAAACGTTGGAATGCCATTCCCATGAGCACCATCCGGTTTTTGCGCACTTTCCTTGCCGTCGAAAAATACGGCTCCTTTGCTGCGGCCGCGGGCCGTGTTGCATTGACCCAGGCAGCGGTCGGACAGCAGATGCGTGCGCTGGAGGAAGAGTTCCGAAGGCCGCTGTTCTACCGGTCAGGGCGGGTCATCACGTTGACTCCCGCCGCACGCGCGCTGATTCCGCAAGCGCGCAAACTGGTCGCGGCGTATGAGGCAATGCTAGCCGACGGGGACACCGGGCACGAGATTGCCGGCAGCATTACCGTAGGTGCGATTGTTTCGGCGATGGGCTTTCTGTCGGAGAATCTGATTAGCCTGAAGGCGCAGTATCCGGCTCTCGATGTCCGGCTCGTGCTCGGTCACACCGGAGAGCTTGCGGAGCAGGTCACGGCGTCAGAGATAGACGCTGCGCTCACCGTGCAGATACCTTACGAGATGCCTGCCAATCTTCAATGGACGCCGCTTTATGAAGAGCCCCTGATGCTGATTGCAAGCACGCGGGTGGCGACGGCACAGGCCGATGTTGCTTCGTTACTGAAGAGTCAGCCGTTCCTTCGCTTCGACCGGACCTCGCCAACGGGAGCAAAAGTCGAGCAGACCTTGCGGCGCATGCGGATAAAACCCAAGGAGATTCTCGAGGTCAATTCGGTGGCAGCCATTATCGACCTGGTCCGGCAAAACGTAGGAATTTCGATCGTGCCCTTGCTCAAGCATGTTGCCTGGACGCGCGACCATTCGCTGATTGCATTGCAACTTCCATACGGTCCGCTCAAGCGGGTAATCGGCATGCTTGAAAATGACCGCCAGCTCGAGATTACGGCGGTAGTGCGGCAGAAGCTGCTGCAGACATTGGCTTAAGCCGTCCTGCATTTCTACGATGCATTGCCCGGGCCTTACCCATCCTTACCAACACTAAAGATCCACCCGCTTGCGTCGATAAGCTGGAGAGGCCGACAAAGAGGATGAGGGATTCGCTATGCAGATAGGCAATGTCGGGTCGTCGCCAACTTCGGAGCGAACGATTTCGACTTCGAGTGCCGCGACTGACCAACGGTCTATATCGGACAACAACGTCGACCCGACGCAAACAACGCAAGCGGCACAAACAACCAAGCCGGCGGATGCCGCGACGCAAGATTCGGCCGTCACAATTTCGCCGGAAGGCGCTGCAATGGCTGGCCAGGATGCAAGTAGTGACGACGGTGCAGCGTCGAACGTATCGGCAGTCAAGTCGCTTGCGTACGGGACGCTCGGACTCGAACGTCCCGATCAGCCGCAACAAAATCACAACGAGTTCTACACGGCTGGGAGATGGATCGCTGCGGGACTCACCATTGGAGGAATTATTTCGCTGCTGGTCTGACGTTCCCGTGCAAGCTGATATGACCGGAGCACGTGTCGCGCACGCTGTTCGTGGTGATACTATCCAGACACTCACTTTGCACTTTCCGTCATGAAGCCAGCATACGAACATGTCGAGTTCGGCGGCAACTGCTCCGTCCGGGTCTATCACCGGCGGCTCCCCCGCATTCCGTTCGAGTGGCATCACCACCCGGAATACGAACTGACGCTGACAATGAACAGTCACGGGAAGCGCTACATTGGCGATTCAGTGGCCACTTACGGGTCTGATGACCTCGTGCTGGTCCCACCAGATCTTCCACATACCTGGGCGTCTAATCGCTCTATTGAACCGTCGTTACCGCAAGTGGCAATCGTGATCTGGTTCGATGGCGAGTGGGCTCGGCGGCTGGCGGATTGTTGCCCGGAATATGAACCACTGCGCAAGCTGCTGCGCAGGGCGGCGTGTGGACTGGCGTTCGAACCCGAGGCGGGAACTGTGATGCGGGAGCGTCTCGACGAACTGCTATCGAGCGCGGCGCGCGAACGCCTCGCCGCCACGCTGGACATCTTGTGCGCGCTCGCCAATTCACCGGGCGAACCGCTTGCATCACCCCGCGCCTTCAACGACCGTGACGGCGGACCTTCCGGCCATGAGCCCGAACGTATCAACCGCGTGCTGTCGCTGATCGAAGCGCGTTTTGCCGAACCTTTGCGTTTGCCGGAACTGTGTGCGGCTGCGAGCCTTTCGGAGCGTTCGCTCGCGCGGTACTTTGCTCAACACATGGGCGAAAGCGTGGGCCAGTATATGACACGCGTGAGGATCGGCCATGCTTGCCGGATGCTGAGCAACACATCGCTGCCTGTTTCCGTCATTGCGGCACGGTCTGGTTTTGCGAATGTTTCCAACTTCAACCGGCAGTTCAAGTCGGTGAAGGACACAACACCCGCGGCGTATCGCCGGGAGTTTGCCGAAGCGGGGGTTCTTGACGACGACAATGTTGTCCGGCTCACTGAACGCTCTCCATCGCTTCAAAGGAAACGGGGAAGGGTTGGTTCGGATGACGAAGAGCTTGGATAGTGCGCGCCCAGGACACCGGTGACTCGGCGCTCTGCCAGGGGCTGTACCGAGGTAAATGTCGGTCGGTCGAAGCCGTTAATTGATCGGCGGTTTGGGGGCGACTTCGGCGCTTTATCGTCGGACCGAATACGGCCAGTTTCGAACCTTTACCAGCGGGCG
>NZ_JAQGMM010000012.1 GCF_028292365.1 Caballeronia sp. | reverse complement strand
TACAAAATGAACGCTTCGGTCACCATTTTTCATAACGTCGTATGGTCACGGCACAAGGGCGCGGTGTTGTCCGCGCTGCACAATATATCCGGGTCCGGAACGATCAAGTATTCAATGGTTCAGATTGCCGACACGGAGCATGACCGCATTGGCTTCTCTGATGTGGACTATTCGTTCCACAGCTATCCGATGCGCAAGCTTTTTAATGGCTGCTATGAAGACGTGTCGACCTGGCGCATGACGGCTCGCCTCACGTGGGAAGTGCTGAAGGCGAAGACGGACCTCGTGGTGCTGCCGGGTTATCACCGTCCCGAGTACTGGGCCATGATGGCCGCGTGCATTTTGACGGGCAAACGTCGCGCCGTGTTCTGCGATTCGACGGCACGCGACCGGCCGCGCAGGATGTTGACGTCCATTCCGAAACGCGTGTTTTTCTCGCTATGCGACGGGTATTTCGGGTTCGGCGAACGCAGCCGCGAGTACTTGATGTCGCTTGGCGCGAAGCACGAAAAGATCTTCATCCCGTGCCAGGCCGCCGCACTGCCGCGATCGTTTTCGCCGGAGCGCGCGCTGCCGGACCGCTTGCACTATCGCGCCGGCAACAAGCCCATTTTCCTGTATGTCGGACGTCTGTCGCCGGAGAAGGGCATTGGCACGCTGATCGACGCGTTCCGCGGTTTGAAGGAACGGATTCCCAACGCAGCACTGCGCATTGTCGGCACCGGTCCCATGGGTGACGAACTCAAGGCGAAGGTGGCGTCAATGGGGCTGTCCGATTCCGTTACGTTCCTGGGCAGCTTGCAGGACGAACCGTTGTCGATCGAATACTTCAGCGCGACCTGCATGGTGTTGCCGAGCATGAGCGAGCCCTGGGGCCTGGTGGTCAACGAGGCGCTTAGCCACGGCTGTCCGTCGGTGGTGAGCGAGAGCTGCGGCTGCGTACCGGAACTGGTGATTGACGGGGTGTCGGGTTATGCGTTTCCGGCGGGCGACGTGCCTGCCATGCAACGCACGATGCTCAAGTCGATCGAGGCTTTCGCCGACACGGCAGGCGCGGCGAAGCAATGTATGGACGTGATCCAGCGTTTCGATCCGCCGTCTGCTGCAGCGAACATTGCGCGGGGCTGCGCGATGATGCTCAGCGACTGACCGTGGATCTTTGCGTCGGCCGATTGTTTCCAGAACCCGGAGGGGCACGCATGATCGCCGAAGCGCGATTGCGCGGGCGTGGTCCCGCGGCTGATGTTTCGCAAAAGTCCTTTCCGACGGGGCGTACTTGTCCGGCGGAAGTGGAGGCATGATGAGAATCCTTATCTACGGGCTCAACTACGCGCCCGAGTTGACGGGAACGGGCAAATACACCGCCGAGATGGCGGAGGCTTTGCAGCAGCAGGGGCACGACGTTCGCGTCGTGTGCGCGCCTCCGTATTATCCGGAATGGAAGATCGCAAAGGGTTATTCGGGATCGCGCGGTTCGCGCGAAACACGCAACCAGGTGCGCGTCTGGCGTTCGCCGTTGTGGGTGCCGGCCCGTCCGAGCGGTCTCAAGCGCATGATCCATCTCGCGTCATTTGCCGCGGCCTCGCTACCGGCGCTGGTCATGCAGGCGTGGTGGCGTCCCGACGTGGTGATGTCGATTGCGCCGACCATGCTCAATGCGCCGGCGGCACTGGCGCTCGCGGGTTTGACGGGCGCGCATTCATGGCTGCATATTCAGGATTTCGAAGTAGATGCCGCGTTCGATCTCGGCTTGCTCAAGGGCCAGCGTGCGGGACGCTTTGCGCGCCTGGTTGAAAGCGCTATTTTGCGTCGGTTTAACGTAGTTTCCACGATCTCGGCCAAGATGGCCGAGCGCGCGATTGCAAAGGGCGTTGCCCATTCCAATGTGTTCCACCTGCCGAACTGGGTGGATATCAGCGCGATCTATCCGCTTGATCGCGCGAACAAGTATCGCGATGAATTGAACATACCCGAGAGCGCGAAGGTCGTGCTTTACTCCGGCAACATGGGTGCGAAGCAGGGCATTGAAGTGCTGGCGGGCGCAGCGGTTACGCTGGCTGCACGCCAGGACATCGTGTTCGTGTTTTGCGGGAATGGCGCCACCAAGGCGGAGCTGGAGAAGTGCTGCGCGCATTTGTCCAACTGCCGGTTTATTCCGCTGCAACCCATGACGCGCCTGAACGAACTGCTCAATCTCGCCGATATCCACGTGCTCCCGCAACGCGGTGATGCGTCTGATCTCGTCATGCCGTCAAAACTCACGGGGATGTTCGCGAGCGGACGCGTGGTGATCGCCATGGCGCGTCCGGGCACTGAGCTTTTCAACATCGTGACGCCGCGCGGCGTGGTCGTGCCGCCAGAGAATGTGCAGGCCTTGTCCGATGCTATCGAGATGCTCGTGGCCGATCCGGAGCAGCGCGCCATCCTCGGCGCGGAAGGCCGTGCATTCGCGGAGCTGAATTTATCGCCGGGGTGGGTGCTCGGGCGACTCGATGAAAAGCTGCGTGTCTTAATGGGTGAACGCGCGGCAGGGCAGATGAGCGAACGCAAGGAAGCGAAGGCCGCAAGCGCGGCTAGCTCGTCGTCCAAGGCGAGTCCCGCCGTGAAACTGGTGGAGATCGAGAAGATCGATTGATCGATTGATCGATTGATCGTTGCGCTGCAGTGGCCGGATGCGGCTTGCGGTCCAGCGCAATCAGCTTGCTTCACTGCCCGTTCCACAGGCTTGTTGGAAGCAGGGCTCAACACACCCTCGACGTAACAATCCTTAATACGGAGATCGATAGATCTCCGTTGTTTTTTTGGCCGCCGGCTTGCCGCCGGTTGTGGTGTACACGGACCGTGCAGCGTCGTCAGGGGTGGCCGTGAGCGTGCCGCCTGCGCCCCTCGCTTGCTTGCGTGCGCCGGGCTTCATTGCCACCGAACCGGGTGCAACGAATGACGCGTTGGTTTGGGCCGGGTCCGCGTTGTTGGTCATCATCTTTTCAGCGGACGTGCTGGCACCGGCGCCCTTCGCGCGGTTGCCGCCGGGGGCCTGGCCATAGGGGTCTGCATAACCGGCTCCATAGGTGTCAGGTGCGCCCATCAGCTTCTCTTCGGCCGTGGCGTCGCGCGCGCCTGGGTTGGCTCCGGCTGCATGGGCAGAGGGCCATGCCAGGGACGCGGTGCTTGCGATCAGCAAGGCGAATACGCGATGAAGCGAGGGGTGGCGATTGATTGATTTCATGATGCGCTCCGCAGGTACGGCGAGTATGAAGATTGATTGTTATCCCAAAGCCGGCGTGGTGTCGAGCGGTTGCCACCCCTTGTTTCAAGGTAGCAAATCCTCGTGTGCGCGCTCATGCAGATACCGCCAAAAGTCTTTCCCTTGCGGCCATTAGTGGGCTGGCGCACGAGAACGTGAAGACCTATCGCAGATAATTGGTTCACGCGGCGCTGTTATGCAACGGGTTACGCAATACGCCGTACGGGCTCGGGGACCGGCAATCATGCTCAGAACAATCGACGAACCTTGCGTTGAGGACTAGGTGGCTACAGAAAAGACCATCCCCAGTCAGCGCCACCATCACAGTGCCCCGGGCACTGCCGAGGGGGCAGCGCGTTTCAATGGCGCGAGCACAGGCAGTGATTGAGCACGGTGCCTGGACTACATCGAAATGCGTGGCGTAAATGGGCGTGACCATCGTCCGCTCGACAGGGGTGATGCCGCTGTCGGTGGTGCATCGGTCACTGGGTGCAAAAGGCGTTGAGGGTGACAACCCGATGCGACTGGTGAGAAAGCGGTTCACCGCTTAAGCACGAGGATAGGGCGCCCCTGAAAAACCAGGGTTGGAATGGTGTCCCAGGCGCGTCGGGCGTTTCGAGAACGGTTGAGGACAGCGGAGAGCCGAACACAACAAGTGGGCGAAGCGCTGCACACGAGAGGGAGCACGGGGAAATGTTCATTGACAGCCGGAATGTTGAGCAGCGTGCGGTAATTGAAACGACGGTTTGTATCATCGGGGCGGGGGTCGCGGGGATCACGCTGGCGCTCGAAATGGACAAGCACGGTATCGATGCGGTTCTGCTGGAGAGCGGGGGCTACAAGCCGGACGATGCGACCCGCGATCTATATCGAGGCGAGAACGTCGGGATTCCGTATACGTACGCAGACGGCTGCCGCAGCCGCTTCCTGGGTGGCAGCAGCAATTGCTGGGGTGGCTGGTGCCGGCCGCTCGATTCATGGGACTTTGAAAAGCGCGACTGGGTGAAGGACAGCGGCTGGCCTTTCGGGCTCGACGAGTTGCGTCCGTACTATGCGCGCACGCATGC
>NZ_JAQGMM010000654.1 GCF_028292365.1 Caballeronia sp. | reverse complement strand
CCGCCGGCAAATACATCGCGGCCGACCGGGCTGATCGGGTCGAGCGGCTGCACAGCCGGATCGTCACGGTCAGCGTGGGGATACGCGCGGGCGCGGCTGGCATCGGCGCGAACGGGGTCGAGCGGATCGGCCGGCGGATTCACCGGTGCACGTCCCGGCACGGCACTGCCCGAGCCGAGGCCGAGTTCGTCGAGCAGCGAGTGATCGCGATCGTCGGCTTCAGCGGCTGCCGGATTTGCCGTGCGTGAGTGATTCAGCGTGCCCCAACTGGCGGCGCGTTCGTCTATATCGATTGCGCCTTGTTCAGCCAGCGTCAGGCGCGCAACGTCTGCGCGCTCCTCGGTTGCTGTATCGACAGCCACCAGCACCGCCCCGCGCCGCACGGCTTCAGAGTAATGCGCGACTTCGGGCGGTTGATCGCGGCCGCCGAACAGCATCGAAAAGAAGCGTTCAATATTCGCCAGAACGCCGCCGGTTTCGGGCGGCTGGCCGAGGCCGGGCGCCAGCGCCGGGTCATCGGGGGAGGAAGGTTCGGGCGCGGCCTGGAGTTCGATGTCGGAACGTGCAAAACCCGACGCGACAAGTGCGCTGCGCGCCACTTCGGCCTGGTCGTAGGTATCGAAGATACCAATAACTGTGTGTCGCATGGCTGCCTCCTGGGTGGCCTGGATTGAGTTGCGACGTGTCAGAGAGATTCGCCGCACTTCCACCTGAACCTCGCAACTCGCGTGCCGGGTCGCGGGCGCGCGCGCCGCGATGCGCTCCACAGCCGAAGGCAACCCCGCCGCATGCCGGCCGGCGAGCGGATATTTTTACAAACGACGTGGAAAAAGGCGCGCGGTTCAGTGCTGCGCTTCGCCGT
The DNA here is from genome assembly GCF_028292365.1 of Caballeronia sp. Lineage (GTDB taxonomy): Bacteria > Pseudomonadota > Gammaproteobacteria > Burkholderiales > Burkholderiaceae > Caballeronia. The sequence goes on along the minus strand of NZ_JAQGMM010000654.1, from coordinate 2,456 downwards.
GTTCGCGTTTGTCGGCGCGTGCGCTCAGGTTTTCGCGGATGGCTTGAAGAAGCGAATCGAGCAGGGCGATATCGAACGGTTTGGACAATACGCGCGCGTCGACCTGACGTGCCCTGTCCAGTTCTTCGGCATACCCCGTCACCAGGATCACCGGCACACGCGGCGTCCAGCTTTGCAGGATCTCGGCCAGGTCGATGCCGTTCAGTTTGCCCGGCATGTGGATATCGGAGAGCACGACGTCGAACGGCAGCAAACCGCCATTGGCGACGTCGCGACGGGCCGCCTCCAGCATGGCGATCGCGCCGTCCGCGTTGAAGATATGCGTGACGTCGTGATTCATCATCGATAACAACGCCTCGGTGCCTGCCGCCACTTCTTCGTTATCTTCCACCAGCAGCACGCGCAGGCCGTGCGATTCACTTGCCGCAGCGGTGTCATGCTGTGCATCGGGCGATTCCGCCACGGTTGCACTCGCGCGCGGCAGATAGAGTCGCACCGAGGTGCCTGCACCGACCGCGCTATCGATGGTCGCCACGCCGCCCGCGCGCTCGCAGAACGCGAACACTTGCGGCAGGCCCAGCCCGGTACCCATGCCTTTGGACTTGGTGGTGAACAACGGTTCGAACGCGCGGCCGAGGACCTCCGGACCCATGCCCGCGCCCGTGTCCTCCAGCGTCAACTGCACGAATTCGCCGATGATCGGAAACCCGTCCTCGTGGCGAAAGCGCACGTTGTCAGCGCGGACCGAGAAGGTGCCGCCGCTCGGCATGGCGTCGCGGGCGTTCACGGCCACGTTGATCAGCGCAAGCTCGAGTTCGGCTGCATCGACGCGAACCGGCCACACGTCATTACTCGTTTCCAGATTCAGCGCGACTTTTGCGCCCAGCGACGCCTTCAGCAGTTCGCGGCAGGCCGGCAGCCACTTGCCGATCGCGATGGTCTCATTGCGCAGCGGCTGCTTGCGCGCGACGCCCAGCAACTGGCGCGTGAGCGACTGGCCGCTTTTGAGCGCACGTTCCATGGCCGACAACTCGCGATCCAGTCCGGTGGCGCCGCGTCGCCGGACGATCTGGACGTTGGTCGAGAGGATCATCAGCAGGTTGTTGAAGTCATGCGCGACGCTGCCCACCAGATTGCCCAGCGCTTCCATCTTGCGTGCCTGCCGGTAAGCCGATTCGATCGACCGGCGCATGGACGCTTCCGCCTGCCAGCGCTCCCAGGCTTCTTCTTCGTGGGCGAGGCGGCGCAGCGACGACCAGATCACGCCCCACAACACCACGCACGGCGCAAACAAGGACAGCATCAGCACGCTGACACGCCGATACCACGCGGCCCAGATGGTTGCGACGGGATATCCGCTGGATACATACACCGGATAATTCCCCACCTTCCGGAACGCCACGATCTTCATTTCATTGTCGAGTCCTGAGCGCATTCGCACTACGCCGTTGTGCTGTTCCCTGGCATACGCCTCGCGCAACGGCGAGCTGGCGGCAAGGTCCATGCGGTTGGGCGGCCTGGCCGGATACCAGGCGAGCACGGCGCCGTCTGCGCGTGTGAGGCCAAGCGATACGGTGGAGTGTTCGCCCAGCAACTCGCGATAGAACGCGCCAAAGTAACCGGGACGCAGCGCAATGGTCACAATGCCGGCGAAGCGGCCATCCGAGTTCTTGCGCGGCACGGCCGTGTTGAACACGGTTTCTCCCGCCACCTTGCCGAGCATCACGCGCGAGACGTTTTCGAACATCTTGTTGTCGCGGATGCCGACGAAGTCGTCGCGGGTTGCAATCGATACATCCGGCGCGGGGTAAATGCGGCTCGTGGCAATCAGGCGTCCATCGGCGCCAATAATGCTCACCGACGCCACTTGCGGATAACCGCCGCCCATTGCCGCGAGCTTGTTGTGAATGTCGAGTTCTTCGCCGCGCAAGGTGTCGTCGTCCACGCCGTGGATCAGGTCGATCACGCGGGCGTTGAGCGTCTCGTTCATGTCGAAGACTTTCAGCGCGTGTTCTTCGGCCACGTGCGCGTTGCGATCGACCACCTCGGCAGCATCGGCTTCGCGCGATTTCAAGTCGCTCCACGACATGGCCGCGACATACAGGCAGGGCAGGACAATGGCGGCGATCAGCAGGACCCGGAGGGTCATGCGCTGGGCGGCGAAGTTACGCTCCGGCACCACGGGAAACGGCGGCTCGTCCTGCCAATGGTCAGCGCCCGGTTCCTCGCGTTGCGGCGTCATGATGACTCGTCGTCCCGATGTGAATGGCTGAGCGTGGCATCTTTATGCAACCATGAAGGCAGCGAACGCGGCACGCGGTATTTCGCGCATTTTAGCCGCTTGTTGGTTTGCCGCCAGCGCTCGGGAAAGAGACCGCGTGCATAAATCGTGCCTTTATCGTCTATTCAATCGATGAATCGATATTCTGCCAAACCGACCGCATCGACGTTTAAAA
>NZ_JAQGMM010000648.1 GCF_028292365.1 Caballeronia sp. | reverse complement strand
ACTCACGACGACGTCGGTAACCTGTCGAACATCGCGATCAAGCAAGTCAACGAGGTCAATGAAACCACCCAACGATTGATGGACGCACGGATCAACCTGTCGCGTGCCGGCACCCGCATGGCGCGCGGCGGCACCGAGCCGGTCGACATTGTCCAGCATGCACGCGAGCAGTTGGCGCAGGCGGACAAGTCGTTTGCTGCCTTCGTCAACGCACCCAAAACCGGCGATGAAAATAAGGCACGCACGGCCGCATTGCAGGAAAAGTACCAGGCGTATCACGGTGCGCTGAGTGAATTGACCCAGTACCTCGACGCCAACAATCTCCAGGCGTTCCTCGATCAGCCGACCCAAGGGTTCCAGGACCGCTACCTCACCGAGCAACAAAACTTCGCACGGTTCGGCGACGCCGCGAGCCAGTCGTATCTTGATTCCATCGATGCACGGCTTGGTCTTTTCCGCGGCGTTGGTCTGGCGATTTTCGTGCTGCTCGCAGCGGGTGTCGCGTTCGTACACGTCGCGTTGCGCCGTGGCGTTGTGGCGCCGCTCGAAGAAGCCGGCCGTCACTTCGAACGAATCGCCGAAGGCAAGCTCGACGAGCATATTGCCGATCGCGGTACCAACGAAATTGGCCGTTTGTTCGCCGGTCTCGCATCGATGCAGGCAAGCGTCGCGCACACGGTAAAGACGGTGCGCGAGTCGTCGGACTCGATCAATCTTGGCGCCGATGAAATCGCCACCGGCAATGCGGATCTGTCTGCACGTACCGAGAATCAGGCCGCATCGCTGGAAGAGACTGCATCGAGCATGGAGGAGTTGACCGCGACCGTGCGCCAGAACGCCGAGCATGCCCGCGACGCGAACAGCCTTGCCGGCGACGCGCTGACTGCGACATCACGAGGTACGGGCGTGGTCGATCAGGTGGTCGAGAAAATGACCAGCATCGCCAGGAGCTCGGACAAGATTGCTGAGATCATTTCGGTGATTGACGGCATTGCGTTCCAGACCAATATTCTTGCGTTGAATGCGGCCGTTGAGGCGGCGCGTGCGGGCGAGCAGGGTCGCGGATTCGCGGTCGTGGCGAGCGAGGTGCGCGGGCTTGCTCAACGCAGCGCGCAATCGGCCAAGGAGATCAAGGAGCTGATTGGTGAATCGGTCTCGCAAGTGAACGATGGGTCAGCGCTCGCGGAACGTGCCGGTCAGGCAATGCGCGAGGTATCGACGTCAATCTCGCGCCTCACGCAAATGATGGCCGAGATCAGCGCCTCGTCGCTTGAGCAAAGCACGGGCATCGAGCAGGTCAATCAGGCTGTTGTGCAGATGGATGAAATGACGCAACAGAACGCGGCGCTGGTGGAGCAGGCGGCGTCGGCCGCTGCGTCGCTGCATGAGCAGACGCGTCACTTGAAGGCCGCGGTATCGGTATTCAAGATTCCGGACGAGGGACGGGTAACGCGGTACTAAGGGCTGAAGCCGGTGAAAGGGCGCTTGGACTTCTGGCGCCCTCGCGGCGTTTAAGATCTGCAAATTGTCTAAGCAGTATGTAGCCTCGGCGTGCCCATCTTGAACCATGCCTTGGCTATTTTTCCATTCTCGACTTCGTAGATAGCGACGACATCGATCTCGCCGGGGCCGTCCGGAAAGGTGCGAGTGACGCGCTCCTGATCGACTACCAGGTTGCCAACTGATATCCGCTTGACGAGCTCGCCGTGAAGATTGGTTTCGCTGAACCGGGCGACATGCCGTTCGCGGATCGCGCTTGCGCCGGCGGCCAGCAAGCGTGATGGAAACTCATAGTACTCACAGTCGTGGGCCCACCACTGCATGAAGTCTTCTATATTCCGGGCGTTGTAAGCCTCGAGTTGTTTTTGCACGGGGAATTCGACGTCGCTCAATCCGCTTCCGTTCATTTCGTTATTTTCCTTTTGACTGGTAAACGATCCTGATTCATTCCCGATTGCGAGCGTCATCATGAGCGTGCACGCCGGGTGTCAGCGGGGAGTATTGCAGCAGAGTATGGCGGCGGTCTATAGCGGGTGGCGAGCGCCGCCTTGGAGGCACCCGGCCAGGTATGCCGAGGGGTTCATGCTTCATTGCCCGCACGCGCTCGCTGCAAGAACAAGTAACCCGCGGCCTTATTGCCCGGCGGTCTCGCTGGCGGGTCGAGCGAATGATTCTTTGAAGGCTTTCCAGCCGAGGTTGAAGCCCATCCGCGCAATCATGATGCCGATAACGGCAGCGGCCAGCCGATCCGATATCGCCAGGCCGGCCATGCTGCCCAGAATGCCGACTGCCGCTATCAGCGCCGAGATTGCGTCCGAGCGTGCGTGCCAGGCGCTTGCAACGAGGATGGTGGAACGGGTGCGTTTAGCGACCGACATGATGTACCGAAACAGCGCCTCTTTCGCCACGATCACAAACAACGCGACGGCTAGCGCGCTCGCGTGAACGCCGGAAGTAGTCGCTGCATTGGCCGCGTGTCCGAGACTGCTCCAGAGGGTCTCCATTCCCGTTGCGATCAAGAGGAAGGAGATCAGTAGTGATCCTATGGTTTCGTATCGATCGTATTGATCGTTGTCGTTCCGCTGCGCTGCCGTGGCGCTGAGGCGCAAGACCGCCAGGACCATCCCGTCCGCTGCCAGATCAGCAAGCGTATGAACACCGTCGGCCAGCAAACCGTCCGAGTAAGCGAGCCAGCCGACAGCAATCTGCATGGTCATCAAGGCTGCGTTTAACAGAACGCTCACCTGGGCCGCCTTGAAGGCTGCATCGTTGTTCTCGCGGCCGTGCTCGGACGTCGACGACATCGTGGAGGGGAATTTTTAGTGTAGGTACAGCACCGTAACCGCCCTACGTGGCGAAGATATGACATTGGCCGAGGTAGCGGAGGAGCGCCTTGCCGACGGGCTTGTGACGGGGCGCGGCTGCTGGGGAGCACATGGGGACTTGCGGCAACGCACCGCTGCGCTGCGAACGGGTGAGCGGTTTTGCAGAAGAATCGAACGATCGATCCAGCAGAGGGCGTCGCGCGATGTTCGCCGGATGGGCCTGCCGCCTGGGCTGCAACTGATCCAACCGACGCGGCAGGCCGTCCTGGGGCCCCTTCCGGTAGAGAAGCGCGCAACGCTTGAAAAACGAAAATCCCGCAGGCTCCAGGCGATATGGGGTTTTCTTTCACTGCGCTGACTGTCTTGCTGACTACTTTTGTTGGTGCCAGAAGATGTCTCAAAGAATTTCATCAAACCAATGAAGGCTGACGTTTTGCCGATAACATCGGTGGACCCAATCGCTCCAGCAGTCCGCAATCGGTCGTAGGCCCCGTAGAGACCTGCTGTCCGTTCCAGGACGTCCTGTGACTGAACGGAGCGAGCGCGGCGTGTCGATCCCGTTCACTTGAACGGAGACGGTCATGCAAACCAGAGTCATGCAGACGGGAAACGCGCCCGCATGAAGTCTATGTAATCCTGATCGTCCAGGGTGCGGCGCGCTTTGATAAAACCACGCGCGTCATCGCCGACGAGGTAGCGCAGGCGATCGGTGTCGTCGGTCGCTGCACCGTGGATCACGTGCGCTACCTCTTCCGCGGTGATAGTGCTCGCCGCCGCGAGTTTGGCGAAGGCCTCACCCGTGCGAGCGACGAAACTGTCGTAGTCCTTCAGCGCGTCGCTCGCAGCTGCGCTTTGCGCCGAGCGCTCGTTGAAACGCGTGCTCGTCACGCCGCCGTGCGGGTCAACGAGCTTCACGCCAATGCCTTGTGAGGCCAGTTCATACGACAACGCTTCGGAGAACCCCTCCAGGGCGAACTTGCTCGCGCAGTAAAGCGAGATCATCGGCAGCGTGAAGATGCCGGCTCCCGACCCTACGTTCACGATCACACCGGACTTGCGCGCCCGAAAATGGGGTAGGACCGCGCGAATGACGTTCATCACGCCAAACACGTTGACGTCGAACTGCGTCTGGATGTCCTCCCGCGACAGTGCCTCGAACAACCCGTATTGACCATAGCCAGCGTTGTTGAGCAGCACATCGATCGCACCAAAGCGCGCGATCCCGGCATCGACGGCGTGTTGAATACTATCGACGTCCTGCACATCCAGCTCTTCGACGAGCAGATTGTCCGCTTCGAGTGACGCGTCGGGGCGGCGCATGGTCGCGATGACGTTCCAGTCCTTTGCGGCAAACAATGCTGCGCTCGCCTTGCCGATGCCCGACGACGCGCCGGTAATCAAAATAGTTTTGCTCATGGTTCCGTTTCCTTGACTGTTGAGGGTGACCTGCAGACAAGGTAACGACCGATGATCGATGCGACAATACGCACAACATCGCACGGGTTAATGCAGCTAAGCGAACAATGAAACGATGAATAAAACAGCGTTATCCGAACTGACATCGGTGGCATCCGTCGCGGCACATCGCAGCTTTCGTGGCGCAGCGAAGGAACTCGGCATGTCGCCATCCGCTCTGAGTCACGCGGTCGCCGCGCTCGAACAGCGAATGGGCGTGCGCCTGTTTCATCGCACCACGCGCAGCGTGTCGCTGACCGAAGCCGGCGAGCAGTTTCTCGCGCGCATCAGTCCCGCACTGCGCGAAATTTCCGCGGCGATGGATGAGGCCAATACGCATCGCGCAACGCTGACGGGCACATTGCGCATCAACGCGTCGGAGGGCGCAGCGCTGCGGCTGATGAACCCCGTCGGCTACGAATTCCTGCGGCGTTACCCCGACATGAAGCTCGATGTTGTGACGGATGCCCGGATGGTCGACATCGTCGCGGAAGGTTTTGATGCCGGCGTCCGGCAGATCGGCCACGTGCCGCAAGACATGATCGCCGTGCCCTGCAGTGCCGCGGTGCGCTTCCAGGTGGTGGGCGCGCCGGCGTATTTTGCCGATCGCGTGAGGCCGGCGACGCCCGAAGACTTGCGCGCGCAACAATGCATTCGCGCCCGCCTGCCGGGCGGTGCGCCTTACAAGTGGACGTTCGGGCGGCACGGCAAGCGCGTCGAAATCGACGTGCCAGGCGTACTGACACTCGACAGCCCGCATCTGATACTCGATGCCGTGTTTCACGGCGTCGGCCTTGCATGGATGAGTGAGTGGGCGGTAGCCGAGCACGTTGCCGCCGGCCGACTCGTCAGCGTGCTCGACGACTGGTCCGAGCGTGCACCCGGCCTTTGTTTGTACTACCCCGGGCATCGGCATGTGCCGGCGGGATTGCGCGCATTCATTGATGTGATTCGCGAGTGCGCGGCGGCCGATCCTGACACGCCTGACTGACGTTTTCCAGCGCGTGCACGTTTGCAGATCAGGAGACGCCCGGGCTTGGGTTTCAATAGCCTGACGAGCTTCACGCGTGCGTTCAGCCGCAGCTTCGACATCGCACCAAGCGAGCTGCGGAAATACGCGCCGCTGGTTCAGCCCGAAAGCACAACACAACAGCGCTTCACATAATTAAAAAGAAAAAGCCTTGGATCTGAACTGCACCCCAAGAGGTGTAGCGATTCACAAGCATCCGGTGGCGCCTAACTGTTCGCTTTGGGCGCTGGAGGTACGGGCAGGAGGATCTCCGAAGCGACTTTCCAGTCCTCACCGACTTTTATCCAGTTGATTAGCACTAGAAAGGGCTTTGGCGTTCCATCCTGACCCGCGTAGGAAACCGTGATATTCACTGGCGCATAGGATTGCGCTACGTCCGGCGTCAAGCCGACAACCTTCACCTTCGAGTAATCCGGCTGGAGGACGACAGGGCCGGAGGTGCCAATATCGTGCAGCTTCTGATCGATCGCTTCGTTACCCCAGAAACCTGCCCAGTTCCCTTCGGAGGGAATCGCGCTTTTGGCGACTAGAAGGGCTGAAGGGGATTGCCAGAACATCTCATGCAGAGCCTTGAAATCGTGGCGATTTGCCAGTTGTATAAGCTCGCTGAATTTTGATCGAATCGTGTCCAGGCTCTGAGCGTCAACTGGATCTGTGTAGGCGGCAGGAGCGGCTGCGAGGGATCCTGCTGAGACAGTCAGGGCGACTACACTAGCCAATAACATCTTGTACATGGTCAGTATCCAGTGTGGAATCGATAGCATCGTCTTGGTAACGGAGCGATCTTACACCCGCCTCCTGACGATTGTTTGGCACGCCCGGAAGCAAGCTTGGATTGATGCCGTCGAAATGCGGTTCGAACACTGCGTTGTGGAGTTGCCGCGAAGTCTCCGCCTTTCAGTCGCTAGCCATCACCTCCGTCGGGCAGAGAAATCGATTGGCGTGCCTTAGTCGAACGGCGAAGGCCGCTTGACGGACCAAGCAAGATGGATTCGACCCAAAGCGGGGGTCGCTTTGAGCCTACTATGAGTCTAGTGCGTGTCGCACCATCTCTCGGCCCAGGAGCGTGCGAATCCCAGAGCTTGTGCTTCACTATCAAAGGATCGAAGGTAGCCCGATTTTATGCCGCTCCCTTCTAGCTCGGGAGATGCAGGTCGCGATATAGTTGCTTGTCCTAAGTAACGTCCGGCGGTTTCGGATGCTGAACATTCGACATTGAACGAGTTGTATTTGAATTGCACGAACCCTCCTGCGGATAGGGAAATTTTAGTATGCACCTTTTACGCTACGGCCGTAGAGACTTCAAAAAAACTCGCTCTTCAACGTTTCCCCTTCATCAGCTAAGAAGCTAGCCTGCGTGACGCGGATCGGCTACCCCCGCTCCGGGGCGACTTTCGCTCGGCCTGTCGACAAACGGCCGTGCAGCAGCCGACAACACAACGAACTATCTCGACTCGCTAACTCGTACTCGTCAAAGCGACGATAAAGTCGAGAAATATCCTTGTCTTGGCCGGTACGTGTTGCCGCGATGGATGGTACGCATAGAGCGGGAAGCGCTCATCCGGCCAGTCTGGAAAAAGATTGGTGAGCCGTCCCTCCCGGATCAGGTGCTCGGCTCCGAGAAGAAGCATCTGCGCGACGCCGGAGCCAGCCAGACATGCGTTGAGGAGTGCGCTTGGATCATTCACTGTGAGCCGTCCCTTCGTTTCGACAACCAGCTTTTTGCGCTTGCGATGAAACTCCCACGGATACGGCTTTCCGGTTTCCGGGTTCCGGAATTCGAGGCACCTGTGCACCCCGTGCCCCAGCTCTTGAGGCTCCGTTGGCCACCCCCGGCGAGCGAGGTACGAGGGCGATGCGACAGTGACAATCGCGGTATCAAGGAGCTTGCGCGCAATCAGACTGGATGAGCGAGGTTCGCCAAATCGCAAGGCCAGATCGAAGCCGTCCACGATGAGGTCGCC
>NZ_JAQGMM010000306.1 GCF_028292365.1 Caballeronia sp. | reverse complement strand
TTCGATTCAAGGTCGGCGTGATACCAGTCGTTTTGGCATGTGGCCTTGTGGGTCTCGCATTGCGGTTGTTTCTGTTGTGAGGAATGCGAACGGCTGCTTTTGATGGACTTTCGGCCTCTGGTTTAACCAGGCCGAAGGGCTCTTGTGGGTCGACTTCTGCCGTTAGCTGACAAGCAAAAACCGGTCAGAAAACGATAGCCGCGCGTGCAAGTAGAATCGTCAACAATCGGCTTTAAAGATTTGAAGGCCGGTCCCATTTTGTGAGACACAGCGATGAAGGTGACGATTGCATACATTGAAGAACCGCCGTTCGGTTGGACAGACGCGGATCGTACAGCTACCGGTTCTGACATTGACCTGGCCGACGCAGTTCTTCGGGCAATCGGTGCCACCCAGATTGAGCATTGCCTGACTACGTTCAGCGAGCTGCTGCCCGGCGTCGATGCCGGCCGCTGGGATATGAATGTTCCGCTCTTTGTTACGCCTGAACGTGCCAGTCTGGTCGCGTTCAGCTTGCCCGTATGGGCGATCGGAGACGGCTTTCTGGTTCGGGCCGGAAATCCAAAAGCGCTCAACAGCTATGCGTCCCTCGCCAAGCGGCACGATGCGCGTCTTGGAATCATTGCCGGACAGGTGCAACACGACTCGGCGAGAGCATCCGGCATACGCGAGGAACAGATAGCCATCTTCGAGCACCAGGCCGACGCTATCGAAGCGGTTCGCTCGGGGGCGATCGATGCGTATGCGAGCACTGCCTTGGGAAATCGCATACTTACAGACCGTATTGGTGGTTCGGTGCTCGAAGCCGTCGAGCACAAGTCGCGAACGAGCGGCAGGCAACAAAAGCTTCCGCTCGGAGCATTCTCGTTTAACAAGAAAAACAACGATCTGCTCAATGCGGTAAACGTACAACTTCGTTTATATTTAGGCTCACCAGACCATCGCGCTCGCATGGCGAAATTCGGCCTGACACATAACGAGATCGATCCTGCCCTCGCTCGTTGAGTGTGAAACGGGCTTCGTCCACAAACCGACATTCGATTGTGCGAGTGGCAGACGTTCCGAACGGCCGCTATGCTCAAAGTGGCAGAAGTTCTCCTGCATTTCGCGCGGTTGTACGCCAATGAATCGGCCTACGGCGTTGCGGTGCGTATCAACAGGTTATCTTCGGTGTATCCGTTGTTGTTGGAGGTTATTTCTACGGTCAGGTGCAGTATTTCGTGAACCGGGGTAAGTCTTTCGCGAATCATTTCCGTTGTCACTTCCGCCTTAGTAACGACGCTGACGATGGCGGCATGCGCCTCTGGTCCGATTTGCCACACGTGCAGGTCCGTGATGCGTGCATCGCCATTCGCCCCAAGGATTTCGCGTATTTCGTCAGCAACATGCTTGTCGGTCTTGTCCAAAAGAATCGCTGCCGTATCGCGCATGAGACCCCACGCCCAACGAGCAATCACCACAGACCCTACGATTCCCATAACTGGATCGAGCCAAACCCATCCAAGGTAACGCCCGGCCAAAAGCGCGACGATCGCCAGAACCGAGGTCAAAGCGTCCGCAAGCACGTGAACGTACGCTGACCTCAGATTGTTATCGGTTCCATGATCGTGCCCGTGATCATGGCCGTGATGCGAGCCGTGATCATGCCCATGTCCGCCAGAAAGTAAAAAGGCGCTCGCGATGTTTACGACAAGGCCTACCACGGCAATGATCGTTGCGACTCCAAAAGCAACATTCGTCGGATGGAGCAACCTAAACGCAGATTCCACACCAATTGCCAACGAAATAACGGCCAAAATCAAAGCGGAAGCAAAACCGGAAAGCTCACCTACCTTGCCGGTGCCGAAACTAAAACCGCGGTCGTTGGAGTGCCGCTTTGCATACGCATAAGCGCCTGCAGCAATTCCAAGTGCTCCAGCATGTGTGGCCATGTGGAAGCCGTCGGCAAGCAACGCCATCGAGCCGGTGACGTAGCCGGCGATTATTTCACCCACCATCATGATGAACGTAAGTGCGACCACTGATTTTGTACGCCGTGCGTTCTCGTCGTGGGCACTACCCAAAAACGAATGACTGTGTTCGCCAGGTGAAGCGTGTCGATCGGTGTTCATAGCGCTCTATTTAGAATAACGACGAATGGCCTCAATAAGGGCATCCACGCCTTTGCTTCGTTCAGCGGCGGTTAAATCTGGATGAGCGACGTGCTCACGAGCGTGCGCTTCAATGATTTCGTCCATCAGCCCGTTGAGCGCGCCTCTCGTTGCGGCAACGAGATGCAAAATTTTGTCGCAATCGGCTTCCGCCTCCAGCGAGCGCTCGACAGCCTGCACTTGGCCAGCGATGCGGCGAACGCGCTTCAGCAGATCATCTTTCTGTGTTGACAGGTGAGACATAGGATACCCCCCATAGGTATATTGATAGTAGCAGACATGCCGCGATTTTCTTGGAGGACAATCTCCCTCTGACGGTCTTACCATCGGGAAGAGACATTCATCCGACGAGCCGCCAGAAGACCGCTATGGGTCGCATGAGGCGGTCGCGTCAGGGAGCAGTCGACCGGATTTGGCTGAGGTGAAGCTCTCGGCCATCGGCTTTCGTGCACTGGCCGGCCGCCTCTAGCTGTCCTACGTTCTGCTGCAGATGGCTTGACGAGATATCGAGGGGTGGCAACGCGGTGCTGTTTCGCCGGTGATGGCAAGTGCAGTGAGCATCTGACAAAATCTCTAGAAGAATACTAACAATGGAGGCAGCTTGCGGACGGTCGAATACCGCTTTTCCACCATTTGGCGCATCGATGCGCCAGTGCAGGAAGTTTGGGCGGCAATTCAGGATTCGGCGCGCTGGCCCGAGTGGTGGAATAACGTCGAGCGCGTGGACCAGCTAGAGGCGGGTTCCGATCAGGGCGTGGGCGTTGTACAACGCTATACGTGGAAAGGCTGGTTGCCCTATCGCCTCGTGTTCGATATGCGGGTGACGCGCGTCGACCCGCTGGTCGCGCTGGAGGGGGAAGCCAGTGGCGACGTCGAAGGCGCCGGCCGCTGGAGCTTTTCGACCGACGGTCGCAACGTTACGGTGGTCCGCTATGATTGGTGCGTGCATACGAAACGCGCATGGATGAATGCATTGGCGCCGTTGTTGCGACCGGTTTTCCAATGGAACCACGATGCAGTGATGCGCGAAGGCGGCGCGGCCCTAGCCCGGCGGCTGGACGGGCGGCTGCTTGGCATCGAGCATGGATGAAGCCAGCGCGGCAATTGATTGAACGCTCTGCAACGTTTCCCCTTCACCTCGATGGTATCTCTTCGCATCGAGGCAGATGAAGCGCTTGGGGTGGTGGAACAGACTGAAGTTTGAACCCAGGCGCCGCCGGATGGCGATCAACCATCGGTCGCTGTCCGGCCGATGCTGTTTAAAAAGTCGGTGCCGAGCTGTTTTGCGAGGTTTTCATGGGTCGTTTTACCTTTGACCAAGGCTCACGAGTGGCTTGTAGGCCAATCTGAGAGGCCAAAATTTTCGCCTACAGCGCGGCAACGCCATGCGGCGACTTTTTCAACCGCATCGGTCGATCAGGGATCGTTCACCCGGACTCCGCCTGACACCTCATACATCGGCAAATGTGCGTTTACGCTCAGGTCAGGCGGAAGTTCAAAGAAACATGAACCACGCACCAGATAGGTCATACTTAAGTGAACTGCAGGTGTAACGTTAAATGAGTAGGTTGACCGCAAACCCTTATTCAGTCGATGTGCGCAGTTCAACGTCGGGAGAAAATCGACAATAGATGTGCAAGCAGATTTGAATAAGACGCCAAGTCTTTCCGACCACTGTTCGTTCGTGACGAGCGAGTCTGATCGAAATGAATAAACAATCAACGAATCAAGAACTTAAGACTTATGTATTTGGCGTACTGCCGCATATGGAAAGTTCTCTGTCACTGACTCTGCGCTCCCGCGTCATCATCGGATGCCGAAAGATCGAACTGTCCGGTCTGAACAACCGCTGGGCGCTCCGTAAGAAAACCTGCATCAGCCGCACGTTCACCGGCGAACGAAGTCCAGCTTGGTCGCACCGGGCGCAGCAGTATGGTGTCGCCCTCGCGTTGGATTTCAAGTTCTGTCACCCCTTCGAACTGCATGTCCTTCGGGATCCGGATCGCCTGATTTGCATTGTTCATAAAAATAGAAACTGTGCGCACGAGAGCCTCCTGACGCAGAAGACTGTTCGTCTAATTTCAGACATATGAAGACATATGTTAAGCGAACACTCCAGCATCTACGCATCCCCCCGCGTTTCCTGCTTTTTACGTTCACACCCTCGGCGCACTACAATCTAGGCCGCCGATGTCCTTCGTTTTATCCAGACGCCTGTCATGCAAAACCCGCTTGCCCGCCTTTCATTCGCCTTGCCCTTGCTCGCCCTCGCCGCCTGTGGCGGCAAGGCCGCCCCCACGCCTAGCTACCAGGCCGAAATGTTCTCGACGGGCGCCAGTCCGTTCGCGCACAACTACGACGCCACCAGTCAGGAAACCTGCGAAGCCTCGCGCCGCGCGTTATTGAGCCAGGGTTACATGACGACCATGCCGCAGCCCGATACCGTCGATGCCACCAAGAACTTCCAGCCGGCAGCGGATACCCATGTGGTGGTGTCGTTTCATGTAGTCTGCACGGCGGGCGAGAACGCGAGCAACACAAGCATTGCATATGTGAATGCAGTGCAGGACGGTTATACGTTGAAGAAAAGCGATACGTCGGCCAGCGTGGGATTGAGCGTGCTCGGCTCACTTTCGCTGCCGATCCGCTCGAACAGCGACTCGATGGTGAAAATCTCCAGCGAAACCGTGCCGGCGGGCAAGTTCTACGATCGCTTTTTCAGCTTGGTTGGGCACTATCTGAAGACGGTGCCGCGCAGCTCGCCCATTCCTGGCGATAACGTCAGCAGCCAGGCGCTTGCGCCGTCGCTGATCCTGAATTCGCCTGAGCTCACGCCAACGCCTATCGTCGTGCAGACGCCGGCCGCGAGTTCGGCCGCTCGAGCGGAGTTGAAGGCCAGTGCCGCTAATCCGGCACCAGCGGCAAGTGCTGTTTCAGCGGCCAGCGCCACGGCGGTGACGGCGGCTAACCCGGCGTCACCGCCAGTGGCGGCATCGGCGGCGACTACACCTTAAGCGCTTGAAAAGCGCGGGAGATGATCGGCGAGATCAAACTCCGTTCAATTCGGCACATTCACACTGCCACCGCCGAACGCGATTGCATTCGCCCCTGGCGACGCCGAAATCGCCGGCAAATTGCTCACCGTCAAAGCCGGTGCAGCCCCCGCCGTACCGCCCCGCGGCACCGTATGCACGACCTGCGACGGCGGCAACGGCGCCCCGTTCTTCAAATGCGCCCACATCAGGTTCAGCGCCTGCAGGTTGTAGTAGTGCAGTGGCACGAAGCGCGTATCGAAGCCCGCGATGCTCAGGAACGCATCGAAATGCTGGCCGTTCGTGATCTCGTAAAACGACAGATTGCTTGAGTTACCTTCGGCCAGCTTGTTCATCGCGGCATACGGGCGCGACGCGTGGTTGATTGGCACGAGCGTATCCGAGCGTCCCTGCACGATGATCGCCGGCTTCCCATGCAGATTCGCATTCACCCGGATCGCATTGACGCTCGCCGTCATCCGCGCATCGCCGTTCGTCCACAAGCCGCGCAGACAAAACGCGCCGGCAAAACTGGCGTCTGCGGTAGCGAAGCGATGGTCCGCCGCGCCCGCATTCCCCAGGTTGTAAACCAGGTTGATGCCGTTGGTCGGCGGCACGCCATTGCCGTTACCGAACACGGTCAGCATCGGCGATACAACCGGGTTGACGCCAGCCGCCCCCGTCACCGCATTGGTCGTGCCGAAACTGAAATTGCAGAGGTTATCGGCGACGCTCGACTGCGTGTACGCATTGGCGTACGTCATGGCAACTGCGGGCACGGCCTGCGAATCCCACATCGGCGCCTGCAGGAAGTCAGAATCCGTCTGGTAACCGGCCTGATGCAGTTGGGCGAGCGCACTGTTGGCCTGGCTGGTTACGTCGCCGCCGGTAATCACGCCGTTCACTGCCAGCGACGCGCAGCGCGCCGCCCGGATCGACGCGGTCGTGGCCAAAGGCAAAGTCGTGAGATACGGCGCGCCCGCTGCGGCCGGCGCCAGTGCCGCGCACGGCTCCAGCAAGTTCGCGAGCGACATGTAGTCGGCGAGCGGCCGGCCGAACGACGCCACCGCCACGCCGCCCTGCCTCACCGACACCTGCGATGGCACGTTCAGGTTGATTTGCGGCTCACCCACGACCACCGCCGTGATCCATCCCTGCGTGTCCTGCTCGGCGGCTGCGAGCGACGCGCCGCCGCCATTGCTCACCGACGCCGCGATGGTCGTCACGTCGCCGCGCTTATAGCGGACCTGACGCGTGCTGCCGTTGAGCGTGCCGTAGGTATCGTTGAGTGCCCAGTACGCGAACTGGATCGCCTGCAGCGTATTCGTGCCCCAGTTTTTCTCCGGATTCTGCTGCGAGTGGGCGTGCTTGAACGCGTAGCGATTCGGGAATTGCGTGTTGAACGCGGCAAGATTGGTGCTTCCAAGGCTCGCCGTGAACACGCTGGTTTTGCCGGCAGCGGCCGCATTGGTCAACGTCCCGTCGATAAGCGTAATCGTGTTCGTCGCCAGTTCGTGCGCGCCGTTGCCGCTGCCTTTATCGGTGTAAGCGACCGCGCAGCCGCGTTTCAAACCCCATTCCCCCGCCGCCGATATCGCCCCATACACGCCCCGCGATCCGGACGAAGTGGCGGTGACAATGCACGGCTGGTCGGGGTTGAAGCTCGCGGGGATCTGCACGAGCAAACTCACGTTGAACGTGCCGCTGCCGTCATCGGCGAACGCCAGATACTCCTTGCCGGCGATCATCCCCTGGCCGAGCGTGTCGTTGCCGTTCAGGTCGACGTTCGGCCCCCAGAAGCGCCCGTAGCCGCCATTGACCGACATATCGACGAGCGCGCGATAGTTCGAGTAGATCGCGAGCCGGCGCAAATCGGCGGCGCTCGGCGCGGCTGGGTTGGAAATGGCCGGTGGCGTAGCCGATGCCAACCCGTCCTTGCCCAGCCCCGCTGTCAGCAGGTCGTCGGTCGTGCCGTCGTAGGTTTGCGTGCGCACGCCGCCTGAGACGAAGTTCGGCAGCGCATTGTTCTGCGAACCGTTGCCATTGCCATTGTCGTCATCGTTGCCATGACAGGCCGCAAGCCCGAACACCGCCAATGCCAGGGCAAGCGCCGTGGCCGCCGTGACTCCTGGGAATTTTTTCATCGTCGCTCTCCACCATGTTGTTTTTATCCGGCGTACTTCTTTCGATGCACGTCGCGCACTTAGCTCCTGCTCTCAACCAGGAAGTCTTGGCCCATAACGCATAACGGGTTCCGGTGCGAAGCACCGGAACCCGTTATTTAAACCGCTGCACGAAACCGCGTCGCGTGCCGCAAAACCACTGCAACGACGCGCCGCCGTCCATGGCTCAGGAAAGTATTAGCCTCCACCACCGTTCGGCTGACCCAGCGTAAGCTTGTTCGATACCGAGGTCACGCCGGCCACGCCCTTCGCCACTTCCTCGGCCTTCGGGATCTGCGCGCCATCCGGCACCGTACCCGTCAGCACGACTGCGCCGCCGCGTGCGCGCACGAAGATGTTCGACACATCGATGCCCTGTGCCTTACTCAAGGCACGCCGCACATCGAGGCCGAGCTTGCGGTTGACCTTCTTGGTGGTCTTGGCCGACGGTGCTGCGTCGGTCGCGGCCGTGGCATCACTTGATTGAGCATAAGCGCTCGACGCTACCGCGACGCATACCACGACGCTCAGCGCCTTCAACATATCGACTACTTTCATGACTTCTCCTTTTGTTTCGCTTTGGACTTCGCAAAGTGTTGCTCTTGTGCTTCTTTGGACCGCATCAACCCAGCGGCTTGCTACGACATCTTGCGGTCTGTGTACCACCGACGACCCGACGATCGACGTGCATACGACACAAACAGACCGGCGATGCTGGCGACACGGTGTTGCGAGAGACTGGCGAAAAAAAACGAATGTCCGGCCATTCTTATACGGATGTCATTACCGCTGGCACAAGGACACAAGCTGCTGCACATCTTGCGACGCGGCCGGTTCTGCTCGGAGTATTTTTCCGAATGCCGGTTTGGCGGCGCGGATGCTGGTTCTACGGCGGCGAACGTCAATTTAATCCAGCCTCGCGAGAAGCGCAAAGCATTTAACACGATGAAGCGCGGACTCG
>NZ_JAQGMM010000303.1 GCF_028292365.1 Caballeronia sp. | reverse complement strand
CGCTGAGTCTGTTCATGGCGGGATTTGCAGTGGGCCCGATCGTATACGGCCCTCTCTCCGATGCAAAAGGCCGCAAGCCCACGCTGTTGCTCGGCCTTGCGTTGTTCACGGTGGGCGGGATTGTCTCGGCGGTGGCGCCCAGCATCGCCGTGTTGCTTGGCGCGCGACTGGTGCAGGGCATTGGGGCGGGCGCGGGGATGACAGTGGCGCTCGCGATCGTCCGCGACCTGTTCGAAGGCAACGCGATGCAGCACCGGTTGGCGGCCATCACCGTGGTGGCGAACGTTGCGCCGATTGTTGCGCCCTCTATTGGCGTCGGCCTGCTGGCGGCGATTGAATGGCGCGGGATATATGGCGTCATGGCAGTCTGCGGACTGGTGGCCGCGCTCGCTACGTGGGCTGGCCTGACGGAATCGGCACCGCAGCGAAGCGGCAGCTTCGCCGTGTCCGGGCTCCTCAATGGATATCGACGCGTGCTGACACATCGCGCGGTGCTGGGGCACATCCTTATCAACGGCTTTGGGTTTGGCTGGATGTTCGCGTACGTCGCAGGCTCGCCGCTTGTTCTGCTGCATGTCCTGCACGTCAGGCCGATCATCTATGCCGCGATGTTCGCCATGACCGGCGCGGGTATTGTCGCGGGTGCAACGGTCAACGGTTTTATCGCCGCGCGCGGTTTTGAATCGCGGCGCATTCTTGCCACCGCTATTTGCACGACACTCGCCGCGACCCTCGGGTTGATTGCGTTGAGCGTATTGCATCGCGCGTCGTTGCTCACCATCATGCCCTTGCTCGTGGCCAGTACTTTTTGCTTCGGGCTCGCGGCGCCCAGTGCCGCACGCGGCGCGCTCGATCCTGTTCCAGAATTGGCGGGCGTGGCGGGCGGCTTGCTGACATCCATACAGATGCTGTGCGGGGCGGGGTCGAGTTCATTCGTCGCCCTGCTGTTTCCCGTACTCGGTATTTATTCGATGAGCGGCGTGATGATTGCTTGCGCGTTACTCGCAGGAATGGTCTGGATCTGGCTCGGGCAACGCGGCGGAGTCGAGACACCCTCAACCGTCGCCGATGCAAACTCGACTTCGACAATTGGAACGTCGTGAGACGCCGGCCAAGTGAGCGGCCCAGCGATTGTCAAACAAGGTTTTGTACTGGCGCTGAATTTCACGCAGTGGAATATACGGGGTACAGGGTACGTCTTTATGCGCTAACTAATGGAATCCTTTGCACGAAAAATTATTAAGCTGCCGTCAGTTTTTCTTTGAGTTCGTGTCAACACACTTCGCGATGAGACGTTAAACGGGTACACGCGACGTCGTCGCCGCGTTGTCGATATCAACTTCGACATCAACCTCAAGGATCTTACTGCCATGAAAAAGCAACTCGTTGCCGCGACGCTCGTCGCTTTGTTCTCCGCTGGTGCATTCGCGCAAGCTTCGGCACCTGCTCCGGCACCTGCCGTTGCTCCGGCTGCAACGGCTGCCGATGCAGCACCGGCTAGCGGCACGCACAAGGCCAAGAAGCATCACCACAAGAAGCATCACAAGAACACGACAGCGGCTACGACGATCCCGTCGTCGGCACCGAAGCCCTAAGCTTTTTACCCGGCGTTAGGTTTTAGCGGT
This sequence comes from Caballeronia sp., assembly GCF_028292365.1. Lineage (GTDB taxonomy): Bacteria > Pseudomonadota > Gammaproteobacteria > Burkholderiales > Burkholderiaceae > Caballeronia. The sequence goes on along the minus strand of NZ_JAQGMM010000303.1, from coordinate 6,831 downwards.
TCGAGAAGGGCCCCGATCCAATCGGGGCCCTTCTTGTTTGGTGCGGTGAGCCGGCCCTGGCACGAGCGGACCCCCCCTCGTGTATCATCCACACCACGCGGCTTTTTCGGGCCATTTTTCGGGCCAACCCCCGCCCGAATGCTCAACCCCACAGCTCTTTCCAGTACCGATGTCACTCTCCGAACTCAAACGGCGCCGCACCTTCGCGGTCATATCCCACCCTGATGCGGGCAAGACCACGCTGACCGAAAAGCTGCTGCTGTTTTCGGGCGCGATCCAGATTGCAGGCACCGTGAAGGGGCGCAAGAGCAGCCGCTATGCGACGTCGGACTGGATGGAAATCGAGAAGCAGCGTGGCATTTCGGTCGCGAGTTCGGTCATGCAGTTTGAATATGGCGATTGCGTCATCAACCTGCTCGATACGCCGGGCCACGAAGACTTCTCTGAAGATACGTACCGCGTGTTGACGGCGGTGGATGCTGCCGTGATGGTGATCGACGGCGCCAACGGCGTTGAAGCTCAGACGCTCAAGCTGCTTGAAGTCTGCCGCAGCCGCCGCACGCCTATTCTCACGTTCATTAACAAGCTCGATCGGGAAGTGCGCCAACCGCTCGATCTGCTCGATGAAATTGAACAGCACCTGGGTGTGGCGGCGGTGCCGTTCACCTGGCCTATTGGCATGGGCAAGGAATTCCAGGGCGTCTACGACATTGCGCACGATCAGGTGCGCGTATTCCGCGCGGGACAAGATACTGCCGGCGGCGCGGTGGAAACCGTGCGTGCGCTCGATGACGCTGACGGCGAACGTCGCTTCGGCCCGAGCTGGGCGCGTGCAAAGGAAGAAATCGATTTGATTACGGGTGCTACGCCCGCGTTTGATCGCGCTGCGTTTCTAGCCGGCGAACAGTCGCCGGTGTTGTTTGGATCGGCGATCAACAACTTCGGCGTGAAGGAAATTCTGGACGCGCTCGTTGAGCTTGCGCCGCCGCCATCGATGCGTATGTCCGTACAGCGTCCGGTGTTGCCGGAAGAGCCGCGCTTTACCGGCGTGGTGTTCAAGGTGCAGGCAAACATGGATTTGGCGCACCGTGACCGCGTGGCGTTTATTCGCGTGTGCTCTGGGCACTTCGAGCGTGGCATGGCGCTAAAGGTGACGCGCACCAACAAGACCTTCCGTGCAAATAACGTGGTGACGTTCCTGTCGCAACGGCGCGAGACGGTGAGTGAAGCGTTCCCGGGCGATATCATCGGCATTCCGAATCATGGCACGCTGAGTCTTGGTGACACATTGACGGAAGGTGAGCTGTTGCAGTTCGTGGGCTTGCCGTTCTTTGCGCCGGAAATTTTCCAGACGGTGGAAGTGGTCGACCCGATCCGCGCGAAGCAGCTGGGTGAAGCGCTGCGGCAACTTGGCGATGAAGGTGCGATCCAGGTGTTCCGTCCGGTGCTTGGCGGCTCGACTATTCTGGGTGCTGTCGGGCAGCTTCAGTTCGAAGTGGTGTCGCACCGCTTATCGGCGGAATACAAGGTGGACGTGCGGATCATGCCGGCGCGGTATCGGATGTCGCGATGGGTTACGTGTGACGATGCTGCTGAATTGCGCCGCTTTACCGATGCATATTCGGCGCGTATTGCGCTGGATGCTTCGAATGCGCCGACGTATCTCGCTTCGCATGTATCGGAAATTGATGTTGCGAAGAAGGCTTGGCCGAAGATCGTTTTTAATGAGCTGCGCGAGCACTCGGGCGCGCCGTTTCAGAAGTCGATTTTATAAGAGCGCTGCCGCCGCGAGTGGCCGATATAGTTTGCGACGAGGTTTGTCAGACCTGCCAATTTGGCGGCAGGCTGTTCGCGGATAGCGCGGGGTGCTCCTTGGGCAGGTTCAATCATTGGTGGTGAGCCGTTCGCATGAGATGCGAGCTGCCCTCAAAACAGGTGCAGCATTGAAATGCTTTGTGGATCGAATGGGTCTGCCGAAATTTGCCTTCAATCTCGGCGAAGAAAAATAGATTGGCCTTTTGCCGACTATTGACTGGGCAAGCGATCGCGTCAGTGATGCGCAGCTTGCGGCAGCGGGCACTTCGTACCCCGACCTGATGGGTAGACCTTCGTTGCAAATGCCTTAAGTGAGGCCGAACGCATTGGCAACACGATCATCGTCTGGAGCGGTGCTTAAGGGTTTTCTGGTAGCTCGCCCGCTCAAATAAATAGGACTATCAGCTTGCGGGAAGCGTCGCAATGGCTTCCAGTGGATTCCCTCACTCGATACGGTTCTATCATTCATATCTGCGCGTTTATGGTCCGCCAAAGATCAAATTGCGCATCGGGTTTTTCGTATATTCATCGACTATTGCGTACACCGTCTCATAGTTGGAATAGTCTGAGTCAACGACGGATTCAAAATAGCCGCTTCAAAGGACCATAACGGCGAACGTGTGGTTAGGAGTGGCGCACTGAGTTGGCTCGGTATTTTTGCACGGTATCGACTCAACGTCGGCGAGGTAATATGCTCAACTGGCAAGCCTATACGATGCCGCTTTTCATGAGCGCCCAGCGTCAACGTTATCGAACACGAAATTCGCCAACAAGCACTCACCTTTGTAAGCGACTTGGTAAGCATCCGATATGAACGCGCACCTAAGACCATGCTCTATTTTCCTCGCAGTTTAGAAGTTACAGATAATCAAGGGCAGACGCGTAGTGTTGGCGAAGCGGGACTACTCGATATCGCCGGGCCAAAGATCGTGCTCGGCGAGCCAGGTATGGGCAAAAGCGAACTCATCCGCAAGCTCGCTCAAACGCTGGATGTGAAGCCGGTTACTGCGATTCGCCTCATGCATAGTAAGAACCCGTCCACACTTGTTGTCACCGGCAAACCGCTTTTGATCGACGGTCTTGACGAAGCGATGTCGCGCCGCGATGGAACCTCCGTGGACGCGATCTTGGCTCAACTGGAGGCGGCGGGTTCCCCCGATTTCATTCTGTCGTGTCGAGTCAGGGAATGGCAGTCCCGCACTGCCGTTAACCTACGCCAGATCTACGATATCGAACCGGTTTTATTCACTCTTCAACCACTGACCCGATCCGAAGCAAGCAGCTTCCTGAGTCATCGGTTTTCGATGATAGACCCGGAATACGTGCTGAGTCATCTCGACGAACATCGCATCGACGACCTGTACCGCAATCCTTTGACGCTTGACTTGATGGGCCGAGTAGCCCGGCACGATGCTCTTCTTCCGGCTACCCGGGCCGCTTTGTTTGGCCGCGTCTGCACACTCATCTGGCCGGAACATGATCCGGATCGACAAGAAAGCGGCCTTGGCATGATCACGGAAGATCAAGCACTTTCAGCCGCTGGTGCAATCTCGGCCGGACTACTGCTTGCCGGTGCAGAAGCAGTAAGCCTTGCAGGACCTGGACAAATTCAGGAAAGCGACATCCGACTCGCCGATATAGATGCTCTTCCTGACGCCATGGCGGCACGGGTGGTTTTCTCATCGAAGCTGTTCGTGAGCGTGGGGCCGGGACGGGCAAAGCCCATTCATCGGGTCATTGCCGAGTTTCTTGCAGCTCGCTGGTTAGCGCAGCATGCTACAACCAATAGAGCGCGGCGACGTTTGCTTGCGCGATTGCGAGGCAGCGGCGCAGTCCCTGCGAGTTTGCGCGGCCTCCACGCTTGGCTTGCATTTCATAGCCCGGCTATGGCAAAAGAGGTGATTCGCGCTGATCCGTTCAGCATGCTTCGCTACGGGGAGGTGAACAATCTAACGGCCGAATCCGCGGGAGTGATGTTCGATGCGCTACAGTCTTTGGCGGAAAAGGACCCGTATTTTCGAACGTTAGACTGGGGGAGTCATACGGTCAACGGCTTGGCGGTACCCAGTCTTCAACATAAGATTAAATCTACGATCGCTTCAGCTGCAAGTAACGAGCATTTGCGGTCTCTGTTGATCGAAACGATCAAAGGCACCCCGCTAGCGAGTGAGCTTTCAAGCACGTTGGAAAAAATTGCTCTCTCTACAGATCGCTTTTACCGTGAAAGAAAGGACGCTGCGGAAGCACTTCTTCCCTACCGTGATCGTGCTTGGTGGCAATCGACGATAGGGGAGTTGCACGATCAAGCGGCGGAAGACTCTCTTCGCCTTGCACGCGATTTAATTGACGAAGTTGACTGTGACGTTAGTGATCAACTCCTTGTCGCAGCAGTTCTTGCAGAGATGGGTGCCACTATGTGCCCGTTTCCTCGGGGTAAAGGGTACCGCATTCACACGATCTTTCATTTCGGTCGTATCGTCGAAACACTGCCCGTTTCAAGATTGATTAGCGTGCTCAATCTCTTATCCGAGCATGTCGATTTGTTTGATCTAAATGTATCCCGATCTGCGCAGGACCTGGCTGAGCTAACCTCGTTGCTTATTCTTAAAGCCATTGAGAAGCAGGCGATTTCGTCGGCGGACGGAGCGTTAGCGTGGAACTGGCTAGCAGCGGTAGCTCGTGCCGACAATTTTCGCGACGGTGCGCCAAAGCGCCTATATGAAACGCTAGATGCGCATGATGACCTGCGTCACGCCATCCAACACCATGTGCTGTATACGGCTCGTTCGCGACCGACCATCTTCGCAACCGAATTCGATCTTGCCTCTCGCCTAGTGGGGCTTGCTGGTCGACCACGGGATGTTACTTGGTTTCTCAACAGGCTTGCAGACACAAACAATAGGGATTCGGCCGCACGTGAAGACTGGAAAGATCTCATGCGACTTGGTTTTTGTCGAGGAGGTATGGATCCGGAAATGCGGGAGGCAAGCAGAAAATTCCAAGCTAGCGACGAGCAGCTTGAAATCTTTGTCCGGAAGCTCGCGAATCCGAAAAAACTGCCATGGGAACGAAAGCAAGAACGCCGGGCGTGGAAGCAGCGACGGAAAATGCAAATCGCATATGAGACGGATCGACGTTATTTTGAATCGAATAGGGTCCAACTTTGTATGGGCGAACTTGCGGTCATGGTTAGTCCGGCAAAAGCGTATCTTGGCCTGTTCAGAGATCTGAAGCGGGAGATGCCGTCGGAAAGGATAACAGCTTGGCTGGGTGGTGAACTCGCAGTTGATGTGATGACGGGCTTCGATACCGTCCTCCACCGCTCTGATCTTCCGTCGCCAGAACAAGTCGCTTTTGGCTTTGCTGAGAGCACCATTTGGAACTATTGTTATCCAATCATGGCGGGCCTTCTGGCGAGGGTGCGCGATGGAGATGATTTATCGCGAATCTCTCACTCAGTGCAAAAGACTGCATTATTGCTATGCCTCGAAAATCATGGCATGTGCAACGAGGACGATGTTTCTTCGCTTCGCGAGATGTTGGAGCGAAACGTTATTTCGACTTCTCAGGAACGAGCCGCTTTCGCGCGACTCTGGATAGAACCGTCACTGGATGCAGGCGTCTCGCACATCCCTGGGCTGTACAAGTTGGCCCACGATGAGCGTTGGCAGACGATTGGCGCATTGCTTGCTCAAGAATGGTTATCGAGCAAGGAGATCAAATGCAAAAGTACGGAGCTAGCCCTAGTCGATTGCCTCACGCAAGCAGGAGCGCTGACTTCATTGGCGTCAATCGCCGCTGAGCGTGCTGATTTCGTGTACGACGACTTCGATCATATGCTGGCTTGGCTCGCAATCGACGTCCTCGTGCGATTCAATTCTGTGCTACCCGATCTTTCGAACATTGGTGTTCACAACACGGAATTTATCTGGTTCCTCCGTGATCGATTTCAACTTGAACGCCGAGGAGATTTGCTTCAGATTACCGTCGCTCAAGCAAAGTGGATCGTCTCGGAATTTCGGACACAGTGGCCATATGCTGTGCTTGTAGGAAGCGGCTCCGGCAATACAAATCCCTACGACGCAACTGAGTTTCTACTCGCGAACGTGACTCTTATAGCGAACGATACGAGCGCGGCGGCAGGCGAAGCTATGCAGGCGTTAGTATCGGCAGACCGTGATAGCTACACTGATTTTTTTCGGCATCTGGCAGCGGAACAACATCAAAAGCGGGCTGAGGAGCACTTCGAGGCATTGCAGCCAAAAGAATTGGCCGAAATGTTGACCGAGGGGCCGCCTTCAAATGTTGATGATCTCAAGTCCCTCGTATTGGAAGAGTTTGAGGTCGCGCAAAAGGTGCTTACCGGTGATGATATCGATCAAGTGAGGGACTTCTGGAGCGATGCGGGCAAACCGCACGACGAAAATCGGTGCCGCGACCGCTTGGTCGCGATCATCAGTCCGGAGTTGAAGCGATACAACGTGCAGCGTATTACCGAAGCCGATATGCCGCAGACAAAACGGGCTGATCTAGCCTTTGCTTACGGCCAAATACAACTCCCAATGGAAGTGAAAGGACAGTGGCATCCAAAGGTCTGGCAAGCTGCGAGCGATCAACTGGATCGCAGTTATTTGATTGACTGGCGTTGTGAGAGTCGCGGCATCTACTGTGTGCTTTGGTTTGGCGAGGTGCCATTCAGCTCAGGGCGTCGATTGCGGCCTCCGCCAGATGGTGTTCGGGCACCTCAATCGGCCGACGAGATGCGAAGGATGCTTATAGAGCGTATTCCAGAGGTGCAACGCTCCTTAATTGATGTCATCGTGGTCGATTTCACAAGCGGAAAACCAACCTCGATAGGCGCTAGTCTAGATCGTAAGTCGTGACTATGAGAGCAAAATGATTTGTGACAGCGCAAGCCGACAACTTGCTGGTAGCCCCGGAAGCACAAATTGGGCGCCGTTTGTCTTGAAATTCGTGATGGCCTTCTTCGGCTAAGAGACGATGTTCGCGCTCACG
>NZ_JAQGMM010000299.1 GCF_028292365.1 Caballeronia sp. | reverse complement strand
TGATGGTGCGCCTCATCGCGCGACAATGTGATGCAGCTGCAAAAGCCACGCTGCGGGCGCTGTCCGCCGACTTTCAGACCGCCGCTACACGTCCGGACGTCTTGCTTTTCGTTCATGCAGACAAGTCGTTCAACGAACTCTGTCTTTCCATCTGTGGAAATGAATTCGTTGTAGGCGCAATGCGGCTCATGCAGGGGCCGTCGCGCCGTTTCTGGTTTCAGCGCTCGCGAGACGCTGAGATTCTGGTTGAATCCGCCACGTTGCATGCGGCCCTTGCTGCGGCCATTGCAAGTGGTGACCCCGATGCCGCCGCGCACGCCAGCGATCGCTTGCTTGATAGCGCAGAGCGCTTCGCTCGCCGCGCGATTGAAGAAACCGGCGACGCGCTTTCTGTCCGCTAATCAGTCCCCTTTGTGCTTCCAATTCTAGGGTAAACATCGTTTGACCGACGATGTGACTTAGGTACACTCGTCATTGATAAATATCAGTGACATATAAGTTGCCGAGCAGATGTGTGTCCGATTTTGCACTGCCGGTTGCAGACGGAATGCCAAAACCAAGGGAAAACTCATGAAGCGGGATGTCCAAGGGCAGTGGAACCGCCTGGCTCTGAGCAAGTCGGCACGGCTCGAACGCGCCGGCACGGTCGTTGAGGGGAAGCTGATCGCACCGGAGGCGATGGTGCGACTCCTTGAGGCAGTGCTGGAACCCGAAGACCGGGTTTGCATTGAAGGCGATAATCAAAAGCACGCGGATTTTCTCTCCGCTTGCCTTGCAAAGGTGAATCCAGCACTCATCCACGACCTGCACATCGTGCAGTCGAACATCGCATTACCTCAGCATCTGGACGTGTTCGAGAAGGGCATCGCACGCAAGCTCGATTTCTCCTACTCGGGACCGCAAGGCGTGCGCATGGCGAACCTGGTGGAGCAGGGGAAGATCAAGATCGGCGCGATCCATACCTATCTCGAACTGTATGGCCGCTACTTTTGTGATCTGACGCCGCGCGTGAGTTTTATTGCTGCGCAGAGCGCCGATCGTCACGGCAACCTGTACACAGGACCCAACACGGAAGACACGCCGGCTATTGTTGAAGCAACGGCATTCAAGAACGGCATTGTCATTGCACAGGTCAACGAAATGGTCGACACACTTCCACGCGTCGATGTTCCAGCGGACTGGGTGAACTTCGTGGTGCGCTCGCCGAAGGCGCATTACATCGAACCGATCTTTACGCGAGATCCGGCCGCGATCACCGAGATCCAGATCCTGATGGCGATGATGGTCATCAAGGGCATCTACGCGCAATACGGCGTGACCAGGCTGAACCATGGCATTGGTTTCGACACGGCTGCCATTGAGCTTCTTCTGCCTACCTATGCCGAGAGCCTTGGACTGCGCGGCAAGATCTGCAATTACATGTCGGTCAATCCATGCCCGACGTTGATTCCGGCGATTGAATCGGGTTTTATCCAGTCAATCCATTCGGCGGGCTCCGAACTGGGTATGGAAAACTATGTGGCAGCGCGCCCTGATATTTTTTACACGGGTCCCGACGGAAGCTTGCGTTCGAATCGCATCTTCTGTCAGCTCGCGGGCCACTATTCCGACCTGTTCATCGGCTCGACGTTGCAGATAGATCTTCAAGGAAACAGTTCGACGGCGACCAAGAGCCGGATGACGGGCTTTGGCGGTGCACCGAATTTCGGCTGTGATTCCCGGGCGCGTCGTCATACCAGCGAAGCGTGGCTTAAGGCTGGCCGTGAAGCTTCCCACGCGGGCGCCATGCCGCGCGGGCGCAAGCTGGTCGTGCAGATCGTCGAGACCTTCGGGGAGAAGATGCAGCCGACCTTCGTGGAGCGGCTCGACGCATGGGACCTGATGGATCGTTTCGGTATGGAACTGCCGCCTGTCATGGTCTATGGCGACGATGTCACGCACCTCGTGACCGAGGATGGCATTGCCAACCTGTTGCTGTGTCGCAGTCCGCAAGAGCGCGAGCAAGCCATTCGCGGCATAAGCGGCTTTACGCCAGTGGGTCTGGGGCGTGATCGTCAGGCAGTCGAGAATCTGCGGGATCGCGGCGTCATCCAGCGACCCGAGGACCTTGGCGTCAATCCGCTGCACGCCACGCGCGACCTCCTCGCGGCACGCTCGATCAAGGATCTCGTGCAATGGTCGAACGGGTTGTACGACCCGCCACGACGCTTTCGAAACTGGTAAGCAGTCCGGAAAAACTATTGGAGTATCGAAATGGAGCAGTTGCGATTTGCTTATGACGGTCTGACGGCGAGCAACAGCGGCGTCTATGCCATTGCCGGGGTGGTGGCGTCGGGCGATCTGGAAGTCCTTGTGGAGCGTGAAGAGCTCGGCGGACGATGCGAGGTCATCATTCGCACGTCCGTACAGGGCTTTGAGAGGACCTGGAGCGCCGTGGCGCAGAGCTTCGTCTCCGCCCGGGCGCTGGCCAACACGCGCATCACGATCAACGACAGCGGCGCGACGCCGGCCGTGGTGAACCTGCGACTCGCCCAGGCGGCGCGAACACTTGACGAGGGGACCGCATGAATGCCAAAGACCTGTTCGCCGCCAGCGCATTGCGGCGGAGCTATCTCGAGTCGACGGCGCGGGCGCGCGCGCATGGCATGTGCGACGACGACAGTTTCATCGAATGGCTCGACCCGCGGGCGCGCCTGACAAGCCCGCATCTGGAGGCGCTCGATGTGCCGGTGTCTTTCGATGACGGCATCGTAATTGGAGAAGGGCGGCTGAAGGGCGAGCGGATCTTTGTCGCAGCACAGGAAGGGCGTTTCATGGGCGGCGCCGTCGGCGAGATTCATGGTGCGAAGCTGACGGGGATGCTCAAGCGTGCCGCGCTGGAAAAGCCTGCGGCGGTGCTGCTGCTGCTTGAAACAGGCGGCGTGCGGCTGCACGAAGCGAATGCCGGGCTTGTCGCGATTTCGGAAATCCAGCGCGCAGTGTTCGACGCGCGCCATGCCAGGGTTCCGGTAGTCGTGCTGATCGGCGGCGGTAACGGCTGCTATGGCGGCATGGGCATCGTCGCGCCCTGCTGTGATGCCATCATCATGAGCGAGCTGGCCCGTTTGTCAGTGTCGGGACCCGAAGTCATCGAAACAGCGCGCGGCGTGGAAGAGTTCGACGCGAAGGACCGCGCGCTGGTGTGGCGCACGATGGGAGGAAAGCATCGCTACCTGCTTGGTGAGATCGATCGGCTTGTCGACGACGATCTCCCTTCGTTCAAGGAAGCGGCGGCGGCATTCCTGCGACGCCCTGTCGCGTTCGATCTTGACGCGGTCGTTGCGGTGCATGCGCGGTTGACCGAGCGCATCGAGCGATTTGGCGAATGCGAAGACGCGGTCGATATCTGGGCCGCGCTCGGTGTTGCGAACCCGGAAATGATTCCGTCACTCGAGCTCGAACAGTTCCAGGAAGCCGTTGCGCAATCACGCACTGGGAGCGCTCATGAAATTAGCTGACCTGTTGAACGCGCTTTTCCCCGCAGGACACGATGTGACGGTCAACGCGGATGTTGTCCACGGCCTGGGCCGGTTGGACGGGCGAGACATCGCGTTGATCGGTACGACCGGACACGCCGCGATTGGCGTGGAGACGGCGTTGAAGCTTGCCGCTCACGTGCTGCGTGTGATACAGGAAAAGCCGGGCATGCCCATTCTCTTGCTCGTCGACAACGCTGGACAGCGCCTGTCGCGTCGGGACGAGTTGCTCGCGAACAATGGCTATCTCGCGCATCTCGCAAAGTGTCTTGAGGTCGCGCGAGCGCGCGGTCATCAGGTGTTGAGCCTTGTCTACGATCAGGCGATTTCAGGTGGATTCCTGGCGGCCGGAATGATTGCCGATCGGACATATGCGTTACCGGAGGCGCTTATCTACGTGATGAACCTTCCCGCCATGAGCCGCATTACGCAGATTCCATTGGAACGCCTGGAGTCCTTGTGCGCGACATCGGCGGTCTTTGCGCCCGGTGTGCCGAGCTTCTTCAAGCTCGGCATTGTCGAGGGCGTTTGGGAGGGCGATTTATCGGGCTCGCTTCGTGAAGCGCTCATGGATCACTCCAAGGCGGATTTGCGGAGTGAAACCGGGTTCGCCC
>NZ_JAQGMM010000607.1 GCF_028292365.1 Caballeronia sp. | reverse complement strand
CCGAACGGATGCTCGACAGTCTGCCGCCGGATACGCATTATCTCAGGCGCATGATCAAGTCGCGCCTGCATTTCCTCGACAATTGCCTCGTGCTCCCAGCGCGTCACCCGGCGTTGAGGTCCCGGCGTGCACTTCTCTTTTAGTGAGCACTGCTGGCAATTCGAACTCCAATACTTGCCGAGCTTCAGGGCACGCTCTACGGTCTGGCATCTCAAGATGAGCCGCTCGCCGGCAGGGCACGCCGGACTGCATGGTCCGGCGTGCCTCCCATCCGATTCACCGATAGTGGTAGACGGCGGTCTCGAATTCGACAAACCCCGGGTAGGAAGCCGCATCCTGGAATGGCAGGATCTGGCTGGCCCAATAGCCGCCGATGCCATTCTTGCGATCAATCCAGAAAAAAAGGTTGCCCAGGCCCGCCCACATGAGCGAACCAGCAGGCCGCCCCGACGGCGCATCTTCACGGTTGATCATGAACGTGTAACCCCAGCCCTTGTCGAGAGCCGGGAAGAACTCGCCGGTATTGCTCAGTGACGGGATCGAGGTGACCCAGCCGCCGACCGAGATACCCATATCGACCAGACCATCCCGGCTCATGGCCGTCACGGTCTCAGACTTCAGTACGCGACCGTTCGGCCCGGCTCCGTCGCTCAGGATCATGCGGATGAACTTCATGTATTCGCCCACCGTGGCATACAGACCGTGACCAGCGCAGTCCATCTCGGGAGGTTGCGGCAGGACCAGATCGGGCAACGGAGTCACTCGGCCGTCCGCTGCGCGGTCATGGACGGTGACGCGGCGTTGTGCCATCGAGTCGCTCATGGTGAAGGCGATGTCCTTCATGCCCAGCGGGTCAAAGATGCGGTCCTTCATCACTTCGCCGAGGCGCTTTCCGCGCTGCTGCTCGACGATGCGGCCCAGCCAGTCGATATTGACGCCGTAGGTCCAGCGCTCGCCAGGGTCGTGCAGCAGCACGGTGCGAATGGCCGCGAACGTGCTGGACACGATGGTCGGAATCTTCTTTGCCGCGCGGTAATTCAGGTCGTCGGCGCTAAAGAATTCGTAGCACAAGCCCGAGGTATGGAGCATCAGGTCGTTGACCGTGATCTTTCGTTTCGGAGGCCGGGTTTTGGGTTGGCCGTTGTCGTCGAAGCCATCGAGAACCTGCAACTCGTCGATTTCCGGGACGTATTTGCCGGCAGGGTCGCTGAGGCTGATTTTCCCTCCTTCCACCAGTTGCATCATGCAGACGCCCGCAAGGGCCTTCGTGGTGGAAAAAATGGCGAACACCGAGTCGGTGGTCATCGGGCTGTCCTTGCCCAGTTCGCGGGTGCCGACAGCGCCTTCGTAGAAGTTATCGTGGCGGTCGGTGGCCATCGCCACCACGCCAGGGACGCCGCCGTGGCGCTCGACCGTCTGTTTAAGCACAGCATCCAGCGCGGACTTCATTTTGGCCTGTGTCATTGCCTGTCTCCGATCCCGGGCGGCAGCGTTACTCACCTTTACACACCTGCGTCGGGCCGCCTGTAACCGATCCGCAAGCTAAAATCAGTATAGGAGAACCACGTCGAAAAACCTGTCCGGGTCTGTGGGTGAACTGTCCGGAGCAGGTAACTAATAGGAGCTGGATGGCCCCCAAAACTCCCATGCCGTACGAAGCCGCTATACGCGAGGCGCTTGCGGCGGTTACAGCGCGCGGCGATGTACCGGTATCCTCGCGGATGCCTGCGCACGGCTCGGGGCCGATGTGGTCCGCTATTCCTTCATCGCAGTGGACTTGCACCACTTACTCCTTGCCGGTCTCCCGGCGTACCCGTGTCAAAACTCAAAATCACCAGGTTTTAGGGGGTCGCTTTACCCCTCTCGAGGTGCCGCGAGGCCTATATAAAGCGTTCTGACAAGCCGCCTTTTGCACTGAGCCAAAGCGGCGTGCGTTTTGACACGGGCTCGGCCGCATGCCGCCCATGTGACAGGCGCCGTGCGACCACCCATCACAGTCCTCGGTGGAACTAAAAAGAAGGAGAGCTTCAAAGAATGCCGGCGAAGAGCAGAACCCCGACCAAAATCACTACCGCGCCGGCCACGCGCGCCACAACGGCGCCTGCTGGTCCGATCTTTTCAAAGAAAACGAACAGCGCTAGCGTCGCCACCCAGACAAGATTCATCACCCCTACGACGAACAGCACGCACATCAGCGCCCAGCAACACCCGAGGCAGTACACACCATGACGCATTCCCATCCGCAGCGCGCCGGACGTCCCATCACGCCAGCGAGTCATTAGAAACCCGAGGGGACTTTGGCAATGCATGAGACATGCTCGCTTGAACGGCGTCAATTGGTACACGCCGGCCGCGCAAAGAATCGCACCGCCTATCCGTGGACTTGAAGCCGCCATCTCCGGTGACAGCACTGCGGCATGGTGCAGTGCCCACTGCGCAAGTGTCGCGCATGCGCCGAAGCCAACCCACACGGTCAGATAACCCAAGCCGAAGATCAGCACGATGAACGGCGCCCTGCCTCCGCCCCGTCGAGCATGTGCCCCTGCGAAAAGAAGCATTACGGGCAGTGCCGATCCAGCCATCATGCCCACCATCATGACGACCCACATCGCGAACGTGAAGAAAATGTCGGCAGTCGTCCATGGCATCGCCATTGACATACCCATCTCCATCATCATTTTGTCGTGCTGTCTTGCCGACGACATCTGATGATCGAGATAGAAGAGATACCCCCACGACAGCACCGTGACGGCAGCAACGTAACCCAAAATGAGAATGCGGTCGCACCTCGAGAGGCCCGCGACTGACCCAGGATTGGATGCGCGAGAAGAGGCAGCCAGCTTACGCACCCTGCCAGGAAAAAGGCGCATATTGGCCGTTGTTCTGCCCACTGAGGTCGTCCCACTCAAAGCCAAGCGCGTGGACGTGACTTCGCGAGGCATGGGCAAGCGCTAAGCGATCGGCGGCCGGATGACCTGTGTTCTCCAAATGAAGCGGCTCAGTCGCGTTCGGATTAATGCCCATCGCACCCTCAGCGGCCATGTCGACGAGTTTCGGCGATGTGACAGACCACTTCGTCCCATTACGGTCGAAGCGAATCGCCGCCGACTCGACCCCGACGAACGATCCTACGAGGGGCGAGAGAGCCGCCATGGGTCCGCCTGCCGCACCGCTGGTAATCGCCGTGATCGCGTCGCGCTGCTCCATGCTGGCCCGCTCGTCGACAATGAGACCCACGGACCAATTCCCCTTTCCCATCGCCTCCGGTGTCAATCCGAGAACGATGAACCCGAGGCCATCGAGAGAAACCGCTTCGTGCTGGCCGCGATCGATCTGGAATGCCATGGCAAACGTGCATGAGCCCTTGCTCGGTCTGACTGCCATCTGTCCAGGGAGGCATGGGCAGACGTAGTCACAACTGCACGTCTCATAGTATTGACCGCTAATGTTCCAGGTTGGGGTTGCCATCATCTATCTCCGTGTCACTCTAGCTGCAGTGCATCAAGCCCCATCGATATATTGGATGACGAAATGAGCCCCGCTTGCCTTCGACCTCGATGAGAAGGACAGTGGTGCTATTCCAGGCTCAGCCAAAACCTCGACAGGCTCCACGTTGAATATAGGCATAAATAGATGGAAGGCTAGCTCATTGTTCAAGCGTTGCCCCGTGTCCCGGTTTTCGCGCGGGCTGGCCCGATCATGTTCGTCGGATTCTTCTGAATTGTTCATTTCCTTGAACTATTTATTTGACCACGAGCGTTCCTGGACACCTGGCGCCCGGGATTGCCGCAAGTGCGATAGAAGGAGCAGGCGCATGGATAGGTTTGGTACTGACAAGCTCTTCGCCGGTTCGATCCCCGAGCTCTATGAGCGTTACCTCGTTCCGCTGATCTTCGAACCCTACGCCGCCGATCTCGCGAATCGGGTGGCAGTTCTCAATCCGTCGCGCGTGCTCGAGACCGCCGCCGGCACGGGCGTGGTGACCCGCGCGCTGGCGAATGCATTGCCCACGCACGCTGACCTGGTCGCGACGGACCTGAATCAGCCGATGCTGGATCGTGCCGCGGCAGTCGGCACCCGAAGGCCCGTGAAGTGGCAACAGGCAGACGCGACGCAGTTACCGTTCCACGACGCGAGTTTCGACATCATCGTCTGCCAATTCGGCGTGATGTTCTTCCCGGACAAAGCGCGCGCGATGTCCGAAGCACGGCGCGTGCTCCGGCCCGGTGGCACGCTGTTGTTCAATGCCTGGGATCGCATCGAGGAAAATGAGTTCGCCAATACTGTCACGGCGACACTTGCCAGCCTCTTTCCCGCAGATCCTCCACTTTTCCTGGCACGCACGCCGCACGGCTATTTCGACCTGGCAGCGATCTCGCAAGACCTCGCGAAGGCGGGGTTCAGTGAGGTGCCTCGCTTCGAGACGATTGCAGCGCGTAGTCGCGCGGCATCGGCACGGGTGCCGGCCATTGCTTATTGCCAGGGAACGCCCTTGCGCAACGAGATCGAAGCCCGTTCTGAAGCAGGTATGACTGAGGCTACGTCGGCGTGCGCCAGGGCGATCGCCGAGCGGTTTGGCGCGGGCTCCGTCGACGGAAAGATCCAGGCACACATCGTCATCGCCCAGCGCTGACGGGGTCCGAGCTTCGCCAGGCACACAGGAACTGGCCCACTACCACCTTCGTCGCATAATGATTCATGCAAGAGTTCTTCTAAATGGAATCTCTGCTCCTTCAAAAGCGTTGCAAGTTGCTGCTGTATGCAACATCCGCCTTCCGCGGAGTATTTTGCAGAATCCGCAACTTCGTTCGGCCGGGAGTCGATCATTGTTTAGCGTTTAGCTTGAAGATCAAGCGAGGCATGTCGCTCGCACTGCAGTGGGAGATCTAGAACCGGTGCGATATGGCGATGGCGCATGCAAGCTGGCTGCGACTCGACGACGGCGCCGCGTTAAAGCCGTCGCCGATCGTCGCGGTCGCATTGATGACGTTGCCGGCGCCGGCGGTGCCCAGTGTCTGGCCATGCGCACGCTGGAAGCCCTGCAGCGCATACAGCATCGTGCGCGCCGACAGGTTGTACGACTCCGCCAGATTGAACTGCTGGTACTGCGCTGCGCTGGCGACGCCATTCGCTCTGGTCGCGCGCGTGATGCTGTAGCCCGCCGCCAGGTCGACTGCCGCGGTCGCGCGAAAATGCAGCACGGCGCCGACCGTGTTGAAGATCGCCTCATCCCGGAACACCGAGCCCGCGCCCGGAATGTATTGAACGTTCGACCAGGACACCGACACGCCCCACGCCGGAGAGAACGCGTAGGAGCCGGCGACCGCGACACGCTGCTGAGCGGCCGCCGTCTGATAGCCATTGGTGAGGGCCGACACGCCAGGCTGACCGCCCGAGTTCAAGGTCGAGTTTGCCCCCCATGCACCGCCTCCCAGCGTCGAGTTGTTGAATCGCTCGACACCTGCAGCGACGCCTAGCGGTCCATTCGAATACCGCAGCGCCGCGCTCCAGCTCGAACCCTGGGTGAAACTGCCCGGCACTGCGCCGAGCGAGTAGGAACCGCTGACGGTGACGCCGTAAAACACAGGCGACTTGTAGACGAGCGAGTTATTGACGCGGTATATGACGTCGAGGTTGTCGATGTCCCCGGCGTGCGCTCCGAAATAACCGGTCATCCAGGTCGTCGGGCCATACGGACCCACGAGGGAATAGTAGGAGGTGTACTGACGGCCTGCGGTGAGGGTACCGTAGCTCCGACTGTCCAGACCGACGAACGCCTGCCTGCTGAACCCGGCATTCGCGAACTGCTGGGTGCCGCTAAGGAGGTTAAAGCCAGACTCAAGCGTAAACACGGCCAGTGTGCCGCCCCCCAGATCCTCCTGCCCCTTGAATCCCAGGCGATTGCCATTCCAGATGTTCTGTCCAAGCTTAATGTTGGAATGGCCGTTCGCCGTCGAGCCGAGCGACGTCTGGCTGCTCTGGTAAACGAGCCCGGCATCGACAATCCCGTACATCGTGACACTACTCTGCGCGAACGCGGGTGCGGCAACGCATGCGATGCCGGCGACAACAAGCGCGCTGGCGTAGGGACCGTTGCTTTTCATTCAGCACCTGTTCGGGCGGAGGCCTGCGTCAGACCAGGAAGCGCGCATAGCATGCTAGACGAGTTGTGCGACTGGTGCTATCCGCGCGACGGGCGAATGTCGCGAAATTGATCGAGTCGGGTGATGCGCGCGGTCCTTCAAGCAGGAGGTCCGCAATCTGGCACGCGTTAACAATTTCGTTAGATTGAGTCGATGGCGCAGGAGGCGGTCTGATCGCAGTATTGACCAAGCGTTAGCAACACGACGCCGCATTCTCGCGGGAACCGTCCGGGATCGCCTTACGGCCAGTCATCCGCTGAGCGTTTCCAGACTTATGGATAGGAGAAAGTTAACATGAAAACGATTCGAATCGTGGCGATCTGCGCCATCGGCATGTTCCTCGGGCACGCGTGGGCACAAGACAAGCCCGTACCATCGGGAACCGCACCGTCTGCCCAGGATGTCGGTGGCGTCGTCGACGCGTCAAGAGGTGAAATGGGAATGGCAATGAGTCCAGCACGGCAACAGGTCTACCCGGACCTCAGCAACTCCCAGCAATCCGGCGAGCAAAGCCGTATTGTGAACAATACGTTCCGCCACCATTGAGTGCCGCGCAACGGCTTTGCGCGACCGCCGTCCCGCACGATGAGTGCCCACGAAAACACTCATCGCGCGCCTGACGGTGGCCGGCTGCCGATCCGACCGGGACTCGCCCGCCGAGTGATGGGGCTTTGCTCCGAAGCTCAGTAGCCAATACGCTTTTCGACAATCCGGAACCGTCCCATCGACCGATAGCGATGGAACCATGCGTTCGTACGAAGTTCACACAGGCGCGGCGAATGTTCGGCAAGCGCAACGTCTAGCCAATGAAACATCTCGACCGGCTGGTCGAGCCTCGCGTAAATTTCCGCAAACAGAAACGGCGACGTATAGCGTCTTTGATGCCTCGCCATCAAGTCCTGCAAATACCATTGCAGGACCTTTTTGTAGCCCCCGGAGTCCCAGACCGTGCGAATAGTCTCTGCGCGGGCGAATTCGTTGCATCGCGTTAGCGCATCGATGGTCGCTTCGACAGCCCCCTGGTATTGACCCTGCTCTTCATATGCGGTTGCCAGTAGCTGGTAGACAAGCGGGGAGCGGTCGCCATGTCCAGTGTTCAGGCACTCCCGAATCACTTCGTCGTATTTGCCCGCCTGTACGAGCCCAAATACGCGTGACCCTTCGAACCCGAGCGGATCGACCTTTTCGGCACGCTCGAACTGCGCCCTGCCTTCCGCTTCCCGCCCAAGCACGAGCAGGAGTCTTGCATACAGGCGGCTCGTTTCAGCGTGGCTTGGGTTGAGCCGTAACGCCTCGAGGAACTCATCCTCTGCCCGGTGCCAGTCCCAGTCATAGAAGTAGTGCACGCCGGCTAGCGCCTGATGAGCCTCGGGAAGATCGGCGTCCAGCTCCAGTGCTCGCAGCGCCGCCTCCCGCGCTCTCGGGTGGCCCTCCGACGGTGCACAGAGCCCGTGTGTCGCCGCGGAGCCGAGGACATTTGACATCCCCACATACCCGAGCGCATAAGTCGGGTCCCGTTCGAGCGCGCGCTCGAAGTAGCCGCGCGCGCGAACGAAGTCCTCGTCGCTCAACGCGTGATGCGCGGCAAACCCTGCATCGAAGTGCACGCGGCGGGTCCAGTAGTAGCGGCCGCGCAGGTAGGCATCGTGCGCCGCAGGATCGACGGGCAAACGTCTCGCCAGCTTGTGCCGCTGCTGTTCCGCGAGTGCTGGCGAAACCTCCCGGGCGAGCGCCGTTCCAACCTCTTTCTGGATTTCCAGTGCCCCGCTCGCCATGGGCTCCTGCGCGCAACTCCAGATCTGCACCTGGTCGAAGCAACGAATCAGTTGCGCCAGAATGCGAATCCTCACACCCTCCCGCTTCAGCGAACCTTCCAGCACGTAGTCGATCGACAGCTCGCGCGCGATCTCCGCGATACTTTTGCTGACCCGTCGGTAGCGGGCGGCAGTCGTCCTCGAAATGACAAGGATGCGCTCCGGATCGAGCATGCCGATATTGGCCGAGGTTTCGTCGGCCAGCGCGTCGCAGAAACTGTCCTGGCCGGTATCTCCGGTCTGGTTTTCGAACGGAAGGACCAGTATCCGCACGGCTTCCTGCGGGGCGGGTACCGATTCGTCCGACACGGGCCGCACGTTATTCAGGCGATAGCCTTTGCCCTTCACCGTGATGACGTGCTGCGGGTTGACTGGATCATCATGAAGCGCGACGCGAATTTTCCGGATCGCCGTATTGATGCTGTTGTCCGTTTCTCGATACCTGTTTGTGCCCCACAGCGCTCGCACGATATCCACACGCGTGACGAGTTGCCCGTTACGGGATGCCATCAGGATCAGCAACTCCATCGGCAGACGCTCAAGCCTGATCTTCTCACCTGCACGGCGCAATTCGTAGCGCTGAATGTTGAGTTCGACATCCGCAATCATGACGGATTCTGGCGTGTTCATCTGCGCTCCTGCCATCGCGAGTTCCTGTTCGCATCGACGACGTCGGCGCGCGGTCGTTCGCGTTTCATCCCGAATGAAGCCGCGAATGCGAGCGCCGAGCACAACACAATGACGAGAGCGGGCGCGGACGTCCAGTGCAGACTGGAAACGAGGATATTCGCCGCGAGCGGCGTCAGTCCCAGCGACGTGGCCAGACCGAGATTCATGGCCGTGGCAACGCCGCTGAATCGGACGTCGACTGGAAACATTTCGGCAATCGCGCACGCGAAGGTTCCATTGGCGAGCGAAGCGAAGACGCCGCCCATCAGGAACAGCACAGACAGGCTGGCGTAGTGACGGGCGGCCGCAATGAAGAAGAAGGGTGCGAACAGCGCGGACAAGACGGCTCCCGACCTGAAAACATAACGGCGCGGCAACAGGTCGCCAACGTACGACGTCACGAGAATGCAGACTGCCATGACGATCAGGTACAGCGTCTGGGCACTCGCGATCTGCTGCGCGTCGTATTGAAGCCCTTGCAGATAACTTGGCGTGAATCCGATAAAGATGCCACCCGACGCGCCCACCAGCAAACACGCGGCAGCGCCTGTCGTCAAGCGAGCGAAATGGTTGCGAAACAGGACGGCAAGAGGCTCGCGATGCCGGGCGCCAATGGCCCGCGCGTATTCGTCGGTCTCCGCAAGGGTGCGGCGCAGGGCAAAGCTCAACAGCCCGACCATCCCACCAAGCAGGAAGCCAATCCGCCATCCGAACGCGTGGACTTGCTCGGGTGTGAACGCCCATTGCACCGCAAGATTAATGCTCGTCGCCAGAAGCAACGCAAGGTTGACCGCGACGAACACGATGCCGCACAGGACACCAGACCTTCCACGCACGGTTTCAACGGCGTAGACGACTGCTCCTGGCAGCTCACCCCCGAGGCAGAGACCCTGGATGAGCCGCAGCAGGAGAAGAAGCGCCGGGGCTGACGCGCCCCATACAGCGTATGTAGGGAGTATTCCAATGAGGAGTGTCGAAACGGAGGCGATCATCGCGGACGACACGAAGACTAAGCGCCGGCCATGCGTGTCGCCTAACCGGCCAAGGAAGATGCCTCCCACCGGCCTGGAAAGGTAGCCAATGGCCAGCACCGTAAACGACAAGGTCTCCGGCGACATGGCAGTTCGTGATGGAAAGAACTCCATGCCGATGGTTCGTGCGAAAAATCCGAAGATGACGAAATCGAATACCTCGAGCGCTCCCCCAGTACTGGCGACCAGAATGGTCCAGCGTTGGCTCGCTGTCATGGAATCCTTTCGGATTGGGAGCGAATCGTCGAGCATGGAAATCCCTGATATCGCAAGGCACAACGACTACTCTAAGCGGACGTCGCGCCGGAGAGACGTGTTCAGCCACCACCATGTCAATCTGGCTTCCAAGATGGCGCATGGTCGTTCTGGCTCAAATATGATGGACGACGATCCACTTCCACGAAAGGTCTTTAGTTTCGTCTTGTGCTCCTTTATCGGCGGATACGCTGGCTACTTCATCGTTACGCTGAGATATGTCAAACGCGACGCGAATGACCCGAAGCACGCACGTACGTCGTCCTAGTCCGACGGGAGCCGCGAGAATCGGAAATTGCAGTGGTTCGCGCCGCCAGCCAACGTTTGTGTCCTTTCCAGGTGGATGCCTCGTGTTGCATAGGCGTCGAAATCAAGCCCACAAATGTTCGGCAAAGTTTCTTTATCTCCATGGCTAGCCGCGAATTTGCAAAAGCCGCAAGCTTTGTAGTTGATGCCGAATTCAAAGTTGTCGCCCGGGCCCGGTTCGACGAAATCGTAGACGAAATCTTCCGGGAACTCTTTCTGATGGCTTTTCGTAGCGCTTTTTGTAGCCTGCTCGCGCAGCAAAGTCTGATTTTCTGACGACATGAATTGACGCCCCGAGGCGAGACGTTCCGCTTCGGGCACGGTGAGCAATTGCGCCTTGTAGGTTTCTCGCTCGATTTCGCCGATTACCGACAGCAACACGCCGTGTCGCCGGAGCACTCGACTGATGGCCATAAAGCCCATGAGACGCATGAAGAAATCGCTCATACGACTTGCCGCGCCTCCGACATAGGTCATTTGGGTGAGCACGATTTCGAATTCGTCCATCACCTCCTGCCTGATCCCATCAATATCGGATAGATGCGCGCGTTCGCACAACATCGCTTCGGCAAGGTCGAGGCGATGGTGCATGGCGGCCTCCATTGCACCGCGATGCGACTCGTAAAAGGGATGGACGATCTCAGCCATTGGACACCTCTCTAACACAATTAGCCTATTGCAAACATAC
>NZ_JAQGMM010000606.1 GCF_028292365.1 Caballeronia sp. | reverse complement strand
AGCAGGTGCCGATTGGAGACAGCACCGCGCCCGATGCTCTGGCGATATTACAGCGCATGACTGGCCTTCAGGCAGTCGCCGACCCCACTCTCGATACACCGGCGCGACGCTACGGCAATGCGGTGTTGATGCGCTTTCCGGTATGCGCGGTCCGCACGCTCGACCTGTCGTTCAGGAGCCGCGAGCCGCGGGCGCGCTGGATGACGGACATCGATTTCGGTGCTGAGACGTGGCGTGTTGTCGCAACGAATCCAGGGCTGGCATCGTGTGAAAGACGGGTACAGGTCGATCAAGTGTTGCAAAGTTTCGATACCCCGGCCATGCCGGTGATCCTGCCCGGCGACCTCTACGAGTGGTTTATTTACGGCCAAACGCGGCGCCGGCTGACCTCGCATTTCTACCGCGCACGCTTTCACGAACCTCTCCAACACGCTTGTCCGTCGTTCGCTTTGGACCGCGTCTGAGTGCATCCGGGCGGGCATCTTGCACGGGTGGATGCGCATCGAAGTTCGCTTCGCGAGGGTGGCATCGGACCACTATCCGTTGATCGCGCAGCTATCCTTGTCGCCTTAAAAAAGACGCTTGTAACGAAAACCCCTTAAAAAAAGGCTCAGAAACACAAAAAGACTCGCACGAAGTTCAATGGCGCTTGTAGAATCCGGCGTTGATGCGGATGCATTCACGCGACCGTATTCTAAAAACACTGACCTCAACAGGTAGGAGAAACATGCCGACTTCCGCAAAAACCGCTGCCAAGAAAGCTGCGACCAAAGCTGCTCCCAAGGCTGCAACGAAGACTGCAGCAGCGCCCGTCAAGAAGGTCGCTGCCAAGAAGGCTGCATCGACGCCGGCTACTGTGGCGAAGAAAGCAGCTGTGAAGACGACGGCAACGCTGTCGCCGATCAAGGACACGTTCACGAAGGCATCGCTCGCCGCGCATCTGTCGGACCGTGCGACTGTCGACCTGAAAGCGGTAAAGGCCGTCCTGTCGGCACTTGAGGACACCATCCTCGGTGCGGTTCACAAGAAGGGCGCAGGCGAGTTCACGCTGTCGGGCCTCTTGAAGATTTCGGCGCAAGTCGTGCCGGCGAAGAAAAGGCGCTTCGGCAAGGACCCGTTCTCGGGCGAAGACCGTTGGTTCGATGCAAAGCCGGCGAGCGTGCGCATCAAGGCACGTGCGTTGAAGAAGTTGAAGGACGCCGCAGCGTAAGCTGACGGAACAGCATCGAAGGACTATGGCAGCGCAGGAGTAGAGGCGAACCGTAGTCGAAAAAAAATGGCCGGTTTCCGCGAGGGAATCGGCCATTTTTTTGCCTGTTTCTTCGGAGGCGGGATTGGACGGCGGCGACGTCCGAGCATGATGGATGACGTGTAAACAGCGATTCTGTTCGCACTCTGCTCCGGGTTCTTGCAGCCCTAAGCGTAGCGCGCGGTACTGCTCAGACCGAGTCTTCGAGGATCACCGTCGACGTACCGGGTTCGCTTTGGCAGCCCGCTTCATAGTCGATGGTATGCGCATCGAAGTGGTGAATCGCGCGCAGGAGACGAGGCGAGAAGGTCGCGCCGAAGTGCGCGATGAGCCGATCGCGTTGAGCGGGATTGGCGTGAGCAAGCGTCCGCAGTTCACCTATGGGGATGCCGACGAACAGATTCAGAGGAAACGGCGGGGTGGAATCGATGGAAGACTCCGGCGCGCGTATGCGAAGCCCGGGCTGAAGATGCGTTTCGAGTTCCATGGTGAAGATGAAATTGTCGTTATCGGGAGAAGCCGTTTTCGCTTCGCTGAGAAGCCGCGGCACCACGTCTTGAAGCAATGCAATTTCCTGGTCAGTCAGCATGACGAGATCCTTCGAAGAAAAGTTGCGATCCTATTAACAAAGCCCGGGTGATTTTCGAACTTGCACGAAGCACGGCGGATGGGCGTTCGAGATGAGAAGCAACACCGATGCCGGATAGAAGCGCGGGTAGGAAACGCGCTGTCAATGTCACATTTACGCGGTCATTTACCTGCGACGCGCACATTGAGGCCGTGTGTCTAGCCAAGCATATAAGGCTTGGAACCCGTACGGTTTTCACGCCGCAACATGGACAGCGCGATAACAACGCTTATGCCGCCCGCCAAGGTAGACGCGCTTGTATGTCGGCATAACCCTCTGAAAACAAACTGAAAGCGGCTCATCCGTCATCCGATAGTAACGGCACGTGGTTTGCTTAAGCTGTGCCCTTACGCTGACCCGATGTACGCGTAGAAGAACGAAGTTCTAGAGCAAGAGATTCCCATTCTGTCGACCTGCGACCTGGGGAGTGGCCGGACACGCCTGTGCCATTCCGCGTTTCAATGAGTGAGAGAGGGCCTGATGCCAGATCAAGACGAACGACCTGATCATGACGCAGACAAAGCCGTGGACGATTCGAAGCCCGGCGAGAGAAAAAACGATAGCGATAAAAACGGCGGCGAAGGCAAGTCCGACGATAAGTCCAACGGGCAAAAGAAAGGTCCGGGCAAAACGCCGCTGATCATCCTGGCCGTCGTCGTGTTGCTCCTGATCCTGGGCGGATTGATCTGGTGGTTCGCGACCCGCAATCAGGTCAGTACCGACGACGCCTACACCGATGGCGATGCCGTGACAATCGCACCGAAGGTCTCGGGTTACGTCGTGGTCATGAACCTGGGCGACAACAAGTTCGTCCACAAGGGCGACCTGCTGATCAAGATCGATCCTCGCGACTATCAGGCTCAACTGGATCAGGCAAACGCCCAACTCGGCCAGGCGCAGGCGCAACTCAATGCGGCTCAGGTTCAACTGGGTATTGCCCGCGTGCAATACCCAGCCCAGCTGACCCAGGCGAAAGCTCAGGAACAAAGCGCGCAAGCGAACCTGGTGCAGACCCGCGCGGCTTACGAACGGCAGCGCGCGGTCGATGTCCGGGCGACATCGCAGCAAAATATCGACACCGCGACGGCCCAGCAAAAGAGCGCGCTGGCCAACGTCGCGCAAGCACAGGCACAAGTGAAAACCGCGAGCCTCGTGCCGCAGCAAATCAGCCAGGCGCAGGCCACGGTGGAGGAACGCCGGCAGGATGTCCGCCAAGCCGAGGCCCAGGTGGAAGCGGCTGCATTGAACCTGTCTTACACGGAGATGCGAGCGCCTGCGGACGGCTGGGTCACCAAGCGCAACGTGCAGTACGGCACGTTCCTGCAGGCGGGCACGTCGATATTTTCACTGGTGACCACTACCGTCTGGGTCACGGCCAACTTCAAGGAGTCGCAACTCGAGCGCATGCGTCCCGGTGATTCGGTGGATGTTTCCGTCGACGCTTATCCCAACCTGAAGCTGCACGGCCACGTGGACAGTATCCAGCTTGGCAGCGGCTCGCGCTTCTCGGCTTTCCCCGCTGAGAACGCCACCGGCAACTTCGTGAAGATCGTGCAGCGCGTGCCGGTAAAGATTCTTATCGATAGCGGATTGCAGCCCGATCTTCCGCTGCCGCTCGGACTCTCCGTGGTTCCGAAGGTGATGTTCAAATGAGCGATCACGCCGGCTGGAAACCGAGGTCCAACCCCTGGCTGATTGCCGTGGTGGTCACGCTCGCGGCGTTCATGGAAGTGCTCGACACGACCATTGTGAACGTCGCGCTGCCGCACATTTCGGGTGCGATGTCCGCGAGCTACGACGAAGCCACCTGGACGCTGACCGCGTATCTTGTCTCGAACGGCATTGTGCTTCCCATCTCCGCATTTTTCTCGAAACTGCTGGGACGTAAGCGATATTTCCTGATTTGCATCGGTGCATTCACGGTCTGTTCGCTGTTGTGCGGTCTCGCCACCGACCTGTGGCAACTGATTGTGTTCCGGATCTTGCAAGGCTTCTTCGGCGGTGGCTTGCAGCCGAACCAGCAGTCCATCATCCTCGATACCTTTCCGCCCGAGCAGCGCGGCCGTGCGTTCTCGATTTCGGCCATAGCGATCGTGGTGGCGCCGGTGATCGGGCCGACGCTCGGCGGCTGGATTACCGACAACCTCACGTGGCGCTGGGTGTTCCTGATCAACGTGCCGATCGGCGTGATTACGACCATCGCCGTGATGGAGTTTGTTGAAGATCCGCCCTGGGAGAAGAAAAGGGACCGCAAGGAACTGGGCCTCGATTTCGTCGGCATTGGCTTGATTGCGCTGGGTCTCGGTTGCCTGCAAGTGTTCCTCGATCGCGGCGAGGACGACGATTGGTTCAAGTCCGGCTTCATCACGACCTTCGCGATTCTTTCGTTGATCGGCATAGTGGGTGCGATCTTCTGGCTGCTTTACGCGAAGAAACCGGTGGTCGACCTGCGCGTATTGAAGGACAAGAATTTTGCGTTGGGCTCGGTATGCATGGTGGGTTTCGCCGCGATCCTCTATGGCAGCGCAGTGCTCGTGCCTCAGCTTGCCCAGCAGCAACTGGGTTATACCGCGACGCTCGCGGGCCTCGTGTTGTCGCCCGGCGCGATGATGATCGTGGCCATCATTCCAGTGGTCAGCAAGCTGATGCCGATCATACAAACCCGCTTCCTGGTCGGCTTCGGCTTTTTCCTGATGGCGTGTGCGCTGTTTTATACGCATCACCTGGTGCCGAACATCGACTTCAAGACGCTGACGATCATGCGAAGTTCGCAATCCATCGCCATTGCTTTCCTGTTCGTCCCCATCACCACGCTGGCGTATTTGACGCTGAAGGCGTCGGAGAATGCGGACGCTTCCGCGTTATTCACGATGTTCCGCAACGTGGCGGGATCGATAGGGATTTCGCTTGCGACCGCCGCGATCGTGGAGCGCACGCAGGCGAACATGGCGCACATGTCCGTGCACATGACGCCGTTGAACCCGAACTACAACGACTCCATACAACGTCTCACGCACACGCTGATGGACATGGGCCAGACGCTGCAGCAGGCCATGACTACCGCGACCGGACTGATGTACAAGCAGTTCATTTCGCAGTCCACGATCCTGGCTTACCTTGACGTATTTGGCGCGGTGGCGATCTTCGCGTTGTGCTTCGTGCCGGTCACATTTTTCTTTTCGCCGGTGAAGGCTTCGGGTGGCGGAGGAGGGCATTGAGATGCGCAAACGCTTGATTCCCTTGCTGCTTTCGATGCTGGCCGGCGCGTGTTCAGTCGGTCCGAATTTCACGCCGCCCGACGCGAAAGCCCCGGACAACTGGCGCGATTTGCAGCGCGCGCAAAACCCGCAGACCCCGCCCGACGACATGCGTTTTCCCCATGCGAGCGCGCCGTCGGTGGTAGACACCAACGCCGATCCCGATCCACGCTGGTGGCGGCAATTCAACGACGCCACGCTGGACTCGCTGATCGACCGCGCGGCGGCGGGCAATCTGGATTTGCAGAGTGCGGTGCTGCGCATTACGGCGGCGCGCGAACAGGCGGTGGTATCGGGCGCGCAGGGGCTGCCCCAACTCAGCGCGAACGCGAGCTATAAGCGTGAGCAACTGGGCTTGAAGGGCTTGCTGCAATCGCAGGGTGTGTACGACAAGGTCAACGCGCTTGGGCCCAACAGTGCGGGCGTGGCCGGCGCCCTGAATTCCTTGACGGCGCCGGTCAACCTCTTCCAGGATGGTTTCGATGCCTCGTGGGAACTCGATCTGTTCGGGCGTGTGCGGCGCTCGGTAGAGTCGGCGAACGCGCAGACGGAGTCGGCATTCGAGAATCGCAACGACGCCCTCGTCTCGCTCGAGGCGGAAGTTGCACAGACTTATTCGCAACTGCGCGGG
Organism: Caballeronia sp.; assembly: GCF_028292365.1. GTDB lineage: Bacteria > Pseudomonadota > Gammaproteobacteria > Burkholderiales > Burkholderiaceae > Caballeronia. Next base: position 21,916 of record NZ_JAQGMM010000606.1, on the reverse strand, counting down.
GCGCAGCTACTGAAGCAGATCACGTTGGCTGAGATCGACTCGGAGCAGCGGATACTTGACCTGACGCGTGAGCAGGCGCGTGTGGGGCTGACGAGCCAGAGCGACGTGCAGAGCGCGACGGCGCAGGTGGGGTCGCTGCAGGCCCAGCTACCGCAATTCGATGCACAGATTGCGCAGGCAATGAACGGCCTCGCCGTCTTGACCGGGAATGCGCCGGGGACGCTCGATGCGGAGTTGGAAGTGCAGGGGGCTGTGCCGCCGGTGCCGCCGAGCGTGCCGATTGGTTTGCCGTCTACGCTGGCGCGGCGGCGTCCGGACATTCGCCGTGCGGAGAGCGATTTGCACGCGGCCACCGCTGAGATTGGCGTGGCCGTGGCGCAAATGTACCCGGATGTATCGTTGACGGGGAATGTAGGTACGCGGGCCACCGAGGCGAAATATCTTGCACGCTGGTCGAGTCTTTTCTGGACGGTTGGCCCGAGTATTTCCCTGCCGATATTCGAAGGCGGAGCGTTGCGGGCGAACGTGCGGATAGCGAAGGCGCAGGCGGGGCAGGCGGCGCTGCAGTATCGCTCGACGGTGCTGAAGGCGCTGCAGGACGTCGATAACGCGCTGGTGTCGTACCGGACGGACCAGGACCGTCGCGAGGCGCTGACGCGTACGGTGGAGGCGAACCGGATCAGTTTGCAGCTTGCGACGGATAGCTATCGCAAGGGCTTGGTGACGTTCATTAACGTTCTGGATGCCGAACGTCAGTTGGCCGAGACGCGGCAACAATTGGCCCAATCGACGGTTAGCGTGACGACGGATCTGATCGCTGTCTATAAGGCGTTGGGCGGGGGATGGCAGGGGGACGCGGAGGCGGCTAATAGTTAAAGAGAGTTAAAGAGAAGACCGCTGACGCCTGCAGACCATGACCGGATGCCCCCTTTCGCACCAAAATCGGGCGCTCTCTCGTCCCCATCAACCACCCCGGCTCACCGCTTCGCACTTATTTGAAGCAAACTTCCAGCTAACCCGCCAAAACAATGAGTAAAAACAAGTAGTAGAAAAAATGGCACGCCTGTTGCTTAATTGTAGATACTGAAACTACCGAAGCGTCGGACAGGCGTGGCCCGGCTTGAAGAGCGATATCGAGGGCGGTATCGCGCTCGATATAGAGCCGGCATTTCCACGCACAGGCGGCAGCAGGCCGCGATCAAAAAAGGACGCAAGATGCAGATCTACGACGAAATGCGTCACGAGGAAACCGTGCGAGCGCATTACGCACGTTTCTCCCGGTGGCTTTCGACTCAAAGCCCCGAAACCATCGCACGCAAGCGCGCGGAAGCCGATCTGCTGTTCAGGCGTGTCGGCATCACGTTTGCCGTGAACGGTGATTTATCGGGCACTGAGCGCCTGATTCCCTTCGACATGATTCCGCGGATCATCCCCGGCGACGAATGGCGCAAGCTGGAAGCCGGTCTTCGACAGCGGGTCCGTGCGCTGAATATGTTCATCCGCGACGTCTATCACGATCACGACATCGTCCGGGCAGGGAAGATTCCCGCTGAACAGGTGTACACGAACGCGCAATATCGCCCCGAGATGCAAGGTGTGTCCGTGCCGCTCGACGTCTACGCGCACGTGGCCGGCGTGGACGTGGTGCGCGCAGGGGACGCGGGCGAGTTCTACGTACTTGAAGATAACCTTCGGGTGCCTTCGGGCGTGTCGTACATGCTCGAAAACCGCAAGATGATGATGCGGCTCTTCCCCGAATTGTTCGTGCAGAACCGCATCGCGCCGGTCGCGCACTATCCGGATCTGCTGCTCGAAACCTTGCGCTCGATCGCGCCAGCCGGCGTGGATGACCCCAACGTGGTGGTGCTCACGCCCGGCATGTACAACTCGGCGTACTTCGAGCACTCGTTCCTCGCGCAGCAAATGGGCGTGGAGCTGGTGGAGGGCAAGGATCTCTTCGTCGATGAAAACTACGTGTTCATGCGCACGACGCAAGGGCCGAAACGCGTCGATGTGATCTATCGGCGGCTCGACGATGACTTCATGGACCCGCTCGCGTTCCGCACGGACTCCGCGCTCGGCGTGCCGGGGCTGCTGACGTCGTATCGTGCTGGCCGGGTGGCATTGGCGAATGCGATGGGCACAGGTATAGCGGACGATAAATCCATCTATCCGTTCGTCCCGGACATGATCGAGTTCTACCTTGGCGAAACGCCGATCCTGAACAACGTGCCCACATTCCAGTGCCGCAAGCCGGACGATCTCGCCTACACGCTCGCGCATCTGCCCGAACTGGTCGTGAAAGAAGTTCACGGCGCGGGCGGTTACGGCATGCTGGTCGGACCGGCATCGACGAAAGCGGAAATCGAGGCGTTCCGCGAACGACTGATTGCGCGGCCGGATGGTTATATCGCCCAGCCTACCTTGGCGCTTTCCGCGTGCCCGACCTTCGTGGAGTCGGGTATCGCGCCGCGCCATATCGACTTGCGGCCGTTCGTGCTGTCGGGTAAAGAAGTGACGATGGCCGCCGGCGGCCTGACTCGCGTGGCGTTGAAGGAGGGTTCTCTCGTCGTGAATTCGTCGCAGGGCGGCGGCACGAAAGACACCTGGATGGTGGACTAAGCACCCACCAGGATTGTTCGCAACGGGGCGCGCTTCCAAGCACTGCGCCCGCGCGGGCCACACAACAACGGAACGCCATCATGATGCTAAGCCGCACAGCCGATCACCTTTTCTGGATGGCTCGCTACATGGAGCGTGCGGAAAATACCGCCCGCATGCTTGATATCAACCTGAAGGGCATGCTACTGCCGCAGACGCCGGATCAGGCAGCCCGTGCACAACGCTCGGTACTGCGAATTTCGGAGCTCGAATCGAAATTCGAGGAGCGTTTCCCGGGCTCGGATTCGCGCGAGGACATGCTGCACTTCATGGTCGCCGATACCGGCAATCCGTCGAGCATCAATTCCTGTCTGCACGCGGCGCGCGAAAACGCGCGTGCCGTGCGTGGAACGCTGACCACGGAAGCGTGGGAGACCATCAATTTCACATGGCTTGAATTCGGCGAGAAACTCGCCGCGGGCGAGCTCGAAAAAAGCCCGGACATGCTGTTCGAATGGGTCAAATATCGCTCGAATTTGTGTCGGGGCGTGATGGTTGGCACCGCGCTTCAGGACGACGCCTTCTGGTTCATCCAGCTTGGCATGTACCTGGAACGCGCGGACAACACGGCGCGGATCCTGGACGTGCGTTTCGCCGATGCCGAACCGAACTCGCGTGAAGCGGCGCGTCAACTGGAAGACTTCTACTACTGGACCTCCATCCTGAGTTCGGTGTCCGCGCTGGAGATTTACCGGAAGGTGTATCGCGATGTCGTGACGCCCTCGCGGGTGGTGGAGTTGCTGATCCTTAACTCGCAGATGCCACGCTCGCTGCTGGCGTCGTTGGATGGGGTTTGCGCGACGCTCGACAAGTTGCGTACCGACGGCTCGAACGAGTGCGAACGTTTCGCCGGCAAGCTGCGCGCGGATGTGCTGTACATGGATATCCGCCAGATACTCGAAACCGGAGTGCACGCCTATCTGACGCAATTCCTGAAACGGGTCGATGAGCTCGGTGTTCGCGTGATGCGCACCTTCCTCATGTTGCCTCTCGCCTGAACGCATTCGTATTGCATCCGCCCTGGGAACCATCATGCTTCTGACCATTCGTCATCACACAAGCTACCGTTACGCGGTGCCGGTGCAGTACTCCATCCAGCAACTGCGCATGACGCCCGCCAATGGCTCGGCGCAGATGGTGCGGCGCTGGAATATTGACACCGTGGGCAAGCTCGACGTCACCCGCGACGCCTACTCCAATACGTTGCACACGCTGGTGCTGACGAAACCGCATATGGAGATCCATCTTTCCGTGACCGGACAGGTGGAAACCACGTTGCTCGACGGCGGCCGCCTCAACGACGGTCCCGGCCGGATTCCGCTCCAGCACTACACTTGCGCGACCGCGCTGACCGAGCCGGACGCCGTGATCCGCGAACTCGCGAACTCGGTGGCGAAGCTCGATTCACCGTCGGCACTGATTGCGCTGGCGGAGAATATCGAAGCGAAGGTGCAGTTCAAGGCGGGTGTCACCGAGGTCACGAGCACCGCCGCCCAGGCGCTGCAACTTGGCAATGGCGTGTGCCAGGATCACGCTCACATCATGTTGGCGTGTTGCCGCGCCCGGGGTCTGCCGGCGCGCTATGTGAGCGGTTATATCGATCCGGGCGATGTCCCGCACGCCGCGAGCCACGCCTGGGTGGATGTGTGGATCGACGACGGCTGGGTGTCGGTGGACGTCACGCACGCGGCGTTCGCCAGCGGCCGGTACTGCCGGCTCGCGGTAGCACGCGACTATGAAGCGGCCGCGCCCGTGCGCGGTTCACGCGTGGGCGGCAAGGAAGAGCGCATGAGCGTGGACGTTTCAGTGCAGGCCACGGCCGACCAGTGAGCTGAGCGAAGCAATACGACACGCACGTCACGTCACGACCCGGCGCACGTATTCCTCCGGCGCCGTGATATTCAAGCCGCGCGCCCCCTTGCCTATAACTCGTAGAAGGTGAGGCGGCGCGGCCTGGTTTGCCGCCCTTGGCCCGATGTGGCGCGAAACCGTCGCGTTTGCCGGGCGATGGTGCCTGGGCCACGAGTCCCCCGCAATCAGTCCAGTCCGGACGAATACCCGACTACAATACGAATTTGCTTCTTTCAGGAATTGGACGCATGACTTATTGCGTGGCAATGCGCGTCGACGAGGGACTGGTGTTCCTGTCCGACACCCGCACGAATGCCGGGGTCGACCATGTGAGTGCAGCTCGCAAGATGGCGGTCTTCGAACAGCCCGGTGACCGCGTCCTCGTGCTCCTCGCGGCGGGCAACCTAGCGCTGACTCAGGCGGTCATGCAACTGCTGTCGGAACCGGCGCCCGAAGACAAAACCACGCTGTACAACGTCGCCACCATGGCGGAAGCGGCGCGGCTGGTAGGTGATGCGGTGCGCGAGGTACATCGGCGAGATGCAGCCACGCTCGCGGAATTCAGCGTCGACTTCAATTGCAGCTTTATTCTCGGCGGCCAGATCCGCGGCGCGAATACACGCCTGTTCATGATCTATTCAGCGGGTAACTTCGTGGAGTCGTCGCCGGTCAGCCCGTATTTTCAGATTGGTGAATCGAAGTATGGCAAGCCGATCATCGATCGCGTTGTCACGCCGTCCACGCCGCTGGACGAAGTGGCGAAATGCGCGCTCGTGTCGATGGACTCCACGTTGCGCTCCAATTTGTCGGTGGGATTGCCGCTCGACTTGCTCGTGTATGAGAAGGACGCGTTGCAAGTCACGCGGTTCTCCACGATCGATAACGACAACCAGTATTTCCAGATGATTCATCGCACGTGGGGTGACCGGTTGCGGCAGATTTTCGGGGAAATCCCGAATCCGACCTGGGCCGATCCCGCCAATGTGCCGCTGCGGGCGCGCGAAACGGTATCGAACGTGCCGCGCGTGACAGGCAGCGACCTGCGCGCAGAACCCGATACGTCAGCGCCGCCGTTTCAGACGCTGATGCAGCCCGGGAGCGAGCGGTCGCAGCATTGAGTGCGTCTGGATATTGCAGAGGCTCTACGGCCTCGGCAAGATGGGTAAGCTGGACAAGAGAACGGCCCAATCGTGAACTGCGCCCCAAAGGTTGGATCGGTGTCCAACTTTTGGGGTGCAGTTCACTTCGGCGTAAGTCGATTGGGCCGTTTCTATTTTCGGCCTGGGCATCGCGATCACGGCAACTCAGCGCGCTGCACACGACACGCATAAAAAAACAGCCATCGGCGAAGCCGATGGCTGTTTTTGAACCGCAGTCTGAACCGGCGCGCTATGCAATGAAACGCTGCACGCCGAATCTGGCTTTAGAACTTGTGACGGATACCAACAAGCACCATTTCTTGCGAGCTCGTACCGTTAAAGCCGAACGAACCGATCGATGCTTGTGCTTGTTGATTTACGCGAACCGTCTGGCCAGCAGCGTTCGTGGTGAACGTAGCTTGCGTGCCGCTTGCTTTCTGGTAAGCGCCGAGTGCGTAGAAATCCGTGCGCTTGGAAATCGTGTAGTCCGCACCGATGCCGACCTGGTTGTAATGAGCACCCGTGTCGCCACTCGCTTTCTCGTACGTGTAGCCCAAGCCGATCAGGAAAGCCGGCGTCAGCTGGTAGTTCGCGAACGCGCTGCCAATGTTGTACGTCTCTGTCGATGAGAATGCCGAGAAACCGTCCGGACGGTACTTCACATTGCTGTACGAACCGCCGAGCGTTACCGGGCCGATAGCGTACTGAGCTGCTGCACGGGCGATGGCGATCGAGTGAGCCGAGGCGTAGCCACCGTTGATCGCGCTGTCGAAGATCGAATCCGACGACGGGCTATTCCAGGTCGTAGCCGAACGGCCTGCACTCGGATTGCTCGTGTAGTAGTAACCGGCAGCCAAGCCCAACGGGCCGTTGTTATATGCAACTGCACCGCTCCACGTCTGGCCTTGACCCGTCGTGCCGGCGCCGTTGCTGAAACCATACATGCCTTCGAATTGCAGGCCGGCATAGTTCGGCGAAACGTACTTCACAGCGTTATTCACACGCGAGCTGTTGTCGTAGTTATCGACGTCGCCCGGTGTACCGACGATGGACGCCCAGTAGTTGTCACCCGTGATGCCTTGCACCATGTCAACGAGCGGATCGTATTGACGACCGAGCGTGACCGTACCGAGCTTGTCCGACGTCAAACCGACGAATGCCTGACGACCGAATTGACGACCACCTTGGCCCAGTGCACCCGTGTTCACGTTAAAGCCGTTTTCCAATTGGAAAATTGCCTTCAAACCGCCGCCCAAGTCTTCCGAACCCTTCAGGCCCCAACGGTCACCAGACAAGTTACCTGCAGAGAGGCCAACCAGACGGTTGTTGCCGTTTGCGTGGTTAACATAGGCGACAGCCTCATCGATCACGCCGTAAAGGGTCACGCTGCTTTGCGCGTGAGCCGCGCCAGCTGTGCCGAGCAGTGCCAGCGAAAGGGAAGTCAGTGCGAAACGTTTCATCAGGTTCTCCACGCTAGGATTAAATTCGTTGTTGCCGGCGCAGAGAATAACGCAGCGTTACAAAACTTAAGAACTGAAAAATTAAAACATGTCTCAAAAAAAAGACACTTTCCTGCTGACCGTGTGATCTCTCGTAAGGCAAGCCTGTCAAGGCTTCCGCCGTTGATTCATCTAGTGAAAGCACGATGGCAGAGGTGCCGTCAGAAAGTTCCTTTTAAAGCAATTGGTTCAGCGCGAAACGGGCGTTTTTATTAGTGTTTTACTAATGGGTTGTTATAAGCGAGACATGCCGGAGGCACCCGCGAGGAGCGCTGTTGCAGGCAAGAGGAGCGCTGTATATGGTTCGGCGAGGGTTGACGCCGGGCAGTCGCTAGAGAGCACCAAGGAGTGCACGACGCCCAGAGGCGAGCCCTGGCGTTGTGGATTACCAACACTCTTACTCATTGAAAGCGTCATTCTTGCATCCATCGCAACAGAAACGCTGCGTCTCAGCATCGCGAATGGTCCATGCAATTTTGACGAAGTTTCAGGCAATCAAGCTTTTGACACGGAAAACTGCCGTGTCACGGATCATGCGGATCACGCGGATCACACCGGTTCGGGATGGATCTAGCTCTTGAACCTGCCGCCGGTCTCTCCGGCGTTATTCGTCGTTTGTCACGGGCAAGTTGCGGCCCGTTCGGCTTCCCGCTTCCCGTCCTGATGCGCGGCCCGTTTCGCGGCCCGTTTCGCGGCCCGTCTCGCGTCCCGATAACAGCGCGAACGCCAAACCTGCGCCGCCGGCCAGCAACACGGCACGCCACGGATACCGCTTCACCAGGCCATTGGCCTGCACCGCCTTGCGCCCGCAATCCAGCATGGCCTGCGCCGTTACCCGCGTGGCAGTGGTTTCCGCGCGGGCCAGCTTGCGGCTCAGGGTCAACGCAGTACTTAATGCTGACACGCGTTTGCGCGCCTGCTGCGTCAAATGCTGCGAGCGTTCAGCACGCTGTCCGATGGATGCTCGCGTACGCCCCGGCACGACCGTAAAGGCTTTTGCAGTCCTGAGGTTGTCCGCATCTGCATCTGCACGGCCGGCGCCGGGAACCGTCGAGCCCGCCAGCATCGAGCCGATCTTCGCGCGGCTGCCCGGCGGGACCCGCGTGCTTTGCTGGCCCCACGCACCACGGGGATCATGCAAACGTGCCCGCGCGGCTGAAAACTCGGCGCCAAGCAGCAGGACTGCCGCCGAGAAGTACAGCCACATCAGCAACACGGCAAGCGAGCCCGCCGCGCCGAATGAGTTCGCTGTGCCGGCGTGAGTCAGGTAGAACGCAAACAGCTTCTTGCCAACGGAAAAGAGGATGGCGGCAACAAACCCGCCGACCAGTGCGTCACGCCATTGGACCCGGCCGTCGGGGAGGAACTTCAGGAGTGCCCCGAACGCGAGCGAGAGAATCACCAGTCCGACCACCAACTGAACAATGTCGCCGATGATCACGAAGGGCGAATTACCCCAAAGCCATGTGCCCACGGCCTGGATGGCGGTATCGAGGACTAGCGAGACGATCAGCAGGAAGGCCACTCCCAGCACCAGGCCGAACGAGATCAGCCGCACCCGCACCAGCGCGAATACGCTGGATTTCTGGTCGCCGGTCAGGGGCCACACGAGATTCAGCGCGGTGTTGAGCGACGAAAATGTCGCGGAGGCGCCCACCGCCAGCAACACGAACGAGATCACTGCGGCGATACCCGTGCCGCCGCTGCGGTGCGCATTCTCGACAATGCTCTGCACGCTCGCCGCGGCCTGATCGCCAAGCAGTCCATTGACCTGATGGAACAATTGACCACGCGCGGCGTCTGCGCCGAACACCCAGCCGGCCACGGCGATGACCATGACCAGCGTGGGCGCCAACGAAAACGCGGAATAGAACGCGATGCTCGCAGCCATGGCGGCGCAGCGATCCTCGCCAAATTTCTTGAGCGCGCCCATCACCCAGGAGGCGTCCTTTTTCACCACAGCCTGAATTTTCTCGGTGGACAACGTGCTCATGGAAACCTCTGCTTCGATGATGGTGATGATGACCTTGACGGTTTGTAATCCGTCGAAGCAGGATGCGTTCCACGGCCGGCAAGCTCTTGGTCACATCACATCACATCACATCGCATCGCAGCGTGCCGGGGACTGATGAAGCATCCGTCATCCGGTCGCAGCCTGGCAACCTAAACCGGGCTCATAGGCCATTCGGATGCTTTTGGCACGCACTTTCGCCGGCCATCGTCGAGATTGTTCTACGTAGCCATACGTTCAACGGCAGCGAGTTTTTCCATCGACGCGGGAATGAGCTGGGGAATGCGCACGTGACCGCGCGAATGAAGGCCGTACCGTCACGCGGTGACATGCATCGCCGAGCCGTTGCGGCCAGCGACGAACGCGCCCACCGCGTCAGGCACGCATGGCGAACCCGTCGAGATAGGCGGCGGGATTTTGTCCGTCCCAGACGCGCCCGTCGAGCAGTATGTCCGCGCGAATCTCGTCCGGTACGCGAACATCCGCCAATTCGGCGGCCTCGCGATACAGCGCCGTCTGGCTGATCGCCGCTGCAATTGCGGCGTCGTCGTGACTGCCGCTTAGCAAACCCCATCGGCGATATTGCGTCAGGAACCACAGGCCATCGGACGGACGCGGATAGTTGACGGCGCCTTTATCGAAGAAACTAGCGGGGCGGGGGAGCGGCTGTCCGGGGAATTGCGCCGCATCATAGTCACCGTAGTCACCGAGCAGGCGTGGCGCGATCAATTCCTGCGGGACGCCTAACAGTTCCGGCGCGGCGAGCCACGTCGAGATGTCGGCGCGATGTGCGGGATCGTCAAGCCATCGGCACGCCTCGAGCATTGTCTGGATCAGCGCGCGTGCAGTGTTCGGATAAAGCGCGACAAAATCGCGCCGGCTGGCAAGCACCTTTTCCGGGTGGTCCGGCCAGATCTGGCTCGTGATCGCGACGGTCCTGCCCGCGCGGCGCGACTCGGCAACCGCGTTCCACGGCTCACCGACACAAAATCCGTCGAGCTGGCCCTCGGCCAACGCATCGACCATTTGCGGCGGCGGGATCACGATGCTGCGAATGTCGCGCAGCGGATGCACGCCAAGCGCTGCGAGCCAGTAGTACAACCACATCGCGTGCGTGCCGGTCGGAAAGGTCTGTGCAAAGACCGGAGGACGGCCGAGCGACGCGAGCGCCTCCTTCAAATTGCCGCTCCTGCTCAACGCATCGGCAAGCGGATTCGACAGCGTGATGGCCTGGCCATTCCGGTTCAGTACCATCAGCACGGCCATGTCGCCTTGCGGTCCGCCAATACCGAGCTGGACGCCGTACACGAGCCCGTAGAGCGCGTGCGCCGCATCGATCTCGCCGGACAACAGCTTGTCGCGCACAGCAGCCCAAGAGGGTTGCCGGCACAGTTCGAGCGTCAGGCCATGGCTGTGGCCAAACTCGAGGATCTTGGCAACGGCGAGCGGGGCGACATCGCTCAGCGCCACGAAACCCAGGCGGATGTGAGTCTTCTCGGGTCGCTCGGACGCGTGGTTCAAAGCGGCTGTGGGCGTGTTCATGTTCTGGGGCTACCCTAATAAATCGGCCATCGACACCAACTGTCGCGCAACCTCGGCAAGCTTCATTCCCTCGTCCATTGCGCGCTTGCGCAGCATGGCGTAAGCCTCCGGTTCGGACATCTTGCGCCGGTCCATCAACAAGCGCTTGGCCCGGTCGATCAGCTTGCGGTCCGCGAGTTCGTTCTCGGCTTCGGCGAGCCGCTTGCGCAATTGCTCCTCGCGGGCGAAACGCGCTAGCGCGACTTCGAGAATGGGTGCAAGCCGCGCGGCCTCCAGGCCTTCGACAAGGTAAGCACTCACGCCTGCACTGACCGCCGCGTGAATCAGTTTCTGGTCGCCGTCGTTGCTGAACATGAGGACCGGGCGCGGCGCGGTTTCGTTCATTACGGCGAGTTGCTCGAGCGTATCGCGTGAAGGCGATTCTGTGTCGATGATGACCACATCCGGGCGCTGTTCTTCCACCACCTCAGGCAAGGCCGCAGGGGTCGCCACCTCGGCCAGCATGTCGTAGCCCAGGCGTGCAAGCGCCTGGCGAAGATCGCCAATGGGTTTGTCGGTGTCGGTGACGAGCAGCACGCGAAGCATGGATCAGGCGCCGGAATAGCTCATGCAAGATCGGCCGGCCGCAACGCTGGCCGGCGGCGGGTTGGCGAGCACCATGGAGACCGCGTGCGCTGTGCGCGTGTCAGGCTGCATGCTGGACCGTATCAGTGATGTGTTGCCATGCGTTGAAGGCCGCATGCTCGTTCACGGCAAGAGCGCTGGTCCCATGGTGATTCACCGAATCTACCGCTTCGCTGATCGCGTTGCCAACGAGGATCACGGCGGGGCTTCGCAGACCTGCTTTCACGGCGTCAGTCGCCATGCAATCCAGCCGCCCAAGCCAGCGCCGCTCGGATGCTGTTCCTGCCCATTGAACCACTGCGGCAGGGGTGCACGCCGGCAACGCCGAGAGCAGTGCATGGCACAGGCTTTCGATACGCGTCATGCCCATGTAGATCGCGAGCGTGGTGCCAGTTGCCGCGAGCGCGGCCCAGTCGGGTTCACCATGATCCTGCTTGTGCGCCGTAACGAAGGTTACGCCCTGACAATGCTCGCGATGCGTCAGCGATATCCCGAGACTCGCGGCCGCTGCAAAGCCGGACGAAATGCCGTTGATGATCTCTACCGGAATCCGCGCGTGCCGCAGTGCTGCGAGTTCTTCGCCCGCGCGTCCGAACAGCAGGGCGTCGCCACCCTTCACGCGAACCACGTGCAGTCCCTTGAGGGCATAACGCTGCATCAATCGCTGGATGAAGGCTTGCGGTGTCGACTTGCAGCCGCCGCGCTTGCCCACCCGGATCACGCGAGCTCGTGGCGCAAGCGACACGATCTCGGGATTGGCGAGATCGTCCAGCAACACGATATCCGCCAGCGCTAATGCTTTGGCGGCTTTGATCGTGAGCAGGTCCAGATCGCCGGGACCGGCGCTAAGCAAGGTGACCTTGCCTGTTGTCATCGTGATGTCCTTTGGTGGCTTAACAAGCATGCATCTGCCGCCGCGCTCCAACGAAAAACGGCGTCCGCTCGTGCTCTTGCACGAAGGGACGCCGTTGTCCTGAGTCGCCGGTGTTTACCGGCATTCACATCAATAAGACTGTGATATCCACGCGCCCGACATCGTTGCCGTGCACAGCCAGACATAGGCAATATCCAGGCCAGAAGAGGTTGGTTTTAACGCGCGCGTTGACTGATCCTTTGATCAGTAAGCTGCCCGCCGCGCGAAGCCACGCTCCTAATGCGCATGAGCATGCGCGAGGCTCTCTTCAGTCTCGTGAAGCCGATCCCGAATGACTTCTCGCTCGCACGCGGACAGTGCTGGTTCGCACCGCGAGTGTGCGGCGCTGCATCAAAATGCACCGCACGTATCCGGCTGAAAATGCGTGACCACCCGCAAACGCCCACCAGATAAAGAGCCGCCGGGCATGGCATGGCGCTTGCATTTAAAGCGTCCATGGATCAACGGCGGTCCAGTTTCATTGCAAGGCTTCAGCAGCGGCCCATGACGGGCCTTTTGGACAAAGGCGTCCCCTGAACTCAGTCATCGGCTGGGTTCACGGGGCGCCTTTTTGTTTTGTGGAAAAACAATGGCAGACAAAGCAACCCGGATTGATCTCTTCAGCCTGCGCACCGTGCCCATGCGTGCTTTCCATCTCACATGGATGGCGTTCTTCGTCTGCTTCTTTGCGTGGTTCGCCTGTGCGCCGTTGATGCCGTTAATCAAGCGCGAGTTCGGGCTGTCCATCGATCAGGTTGCCAATATCAACATTGCCGCGGTCGCGGCGACCATCCTGGTGCGACTCGTGATTGGCCCGATGTGCGACCGCTACGGTCCGCGCAAGGTCTATACGGGGTTGCTGATCCTTGGCGCATTTCCCGTGTTCGGCGCGGCGCTCTCGGGCGGTTATGAAAGCTTCCTGCTGTGTCGCCTCGGCATTGGCGCGGTAGGCGCGAGCTTCGTTATTACGCAGTACCACACATCGGTGATGTTCGCGCCGAACGTGGTCGGCACGGCTAACGCGGCCAGCGCCGGCTGGGGCAATGCCGGGGCCGGCGCGGCGCAAATGCTGGTGCCGTTGCTGCTTGCGGGCATGCTCGCACTCGGCGCCGCAGATGCATCGGCATGGCGCCTCGCGCTCGTCGTCCCAGGGCTGGCCATGCCGGTGATGGCCTGGTTCTACTGGCGCTTCACGCAGGACTGCCCGCAAGGCAACTTCACGCAATTGCGCGCTCAGGGCATCACCATCGACGGCGGCAAGAAGGGCGGCTGGGCGAGCTTTCGCGCCGCCTGCGCGAACTATCGCGTGTGGATGCTTTTCGTCACCTATGCGGCTTGCTTTGGCGTCGAAGTCTTCATCCACAACATCGCCGCGATCTATTACGTCGATCACTTCCATCTGTCGCTGAAAGCCGCCGGTGTCGCTGCCGGCAGCTTTGGGTTGCTCGCCCTGTTTGCCCGTGCGCTCGGCGGCTGGCTCTCGGACAAGGCCGCGGCACGGCGTGGCCTGGAGATTCGCTCGACCTTGTTGTTTGTGCTGATCGCGGGCGAAGGCCTCGGGCTTTTCTGGTTCTCACATGCGGATAGTGCGGCGCTCGCCGTGGTGGCCATGCTGAGCTTTGGCTTGTTCACGCACATGGCGTGTGGCGCGACCTACGCGCTCGTGCCGTTCATCGATCGCCAGGCGCTGGGCGGCGTAGCGGGGATTATTGGCGCGGGCGGCAACGTGGGCGCAGTGGCAGCGGGCTTCCTCATGAAGGGCTTTGGCAACGTCCAGGAGACGCTCGCGATGCTCGGCGTGCTGGTCACGTTGTCCGCGTTATGCGCACTCGCGGTGCGCTTCAGTTCCGAGCACAAGGCACAGGAAGCTGTGCTGCGTGCAGATGCATTGGGTGCCAACAACAGCATTGCTAATTGAGAGCGTCCTGATCATGAAAATTGTCGTCATCGGCCATGGCATGGTCGGCCATAAGTTCCTCGAATGCCTCGCTGAGAATGCAGCGCATGGGCTCGATATCACCGTGCTATGCGAAGAACCGAGGCCGGCTTACGACCGCGTGCATCTGTCGGAATTCTTCTCCGGCAAATCGGCGCAGGACCTGTCGCTGGTCGAGCCGGGATTTTTCGAACGTGCGAACGTCCGGCTCGAACTGAATGCGAAGGCTGTGTCGATCGATCGCGCGGCGCGGAGCGTGACGGTGTCCACCGGCGAGGTATTGGCGTACGACAAACTCGTGCTCGCTACCGGTTCTTATCCGTTCGTGCCGCCGGTTGCGGGCAATGAGCGCCGTGACTGCTTCGTGTACCGCACCATTGAAGACCTTGAGGCAATGAAGGAATGCGGCGAGCGCTCGAAGACGGGCACGGTCGTAGGCGGTGGACTGTTGGGGCTTGAATGCGCCAAGGCATTGCGCGACATGGGCTTGCAGACGCATGTGGTCGAGTTCGCACCGCGCCTGATGGCCGTGCAGGTCGACGACACCGGCGCGCGTGTCTTGCGCAGCAAGATTGAAGAGCTGGGCGTGACGGTTCATACGCAGAAGAACACCGTGGCCATAGTCGACGGAGAGAACGGCACGCACCGCATGGAGTTCGCCGATGCAACCCATCTCGACACCGACATGATCGTGTTCTCCGCCGGCATCCGCCCGCGCGACGAGATTGCGCGGATCAGCGGCCTCGACGTCGGCGCGCGCGGTGGCATCGTGATCGACGACAACTGCCGCACGAGCGACGACGATATCTACGCGATCGGAGAATGCGCACTCTGGAACGGACAGGTCTTCGGGCTGGTTGCGCCGGGTTATGACATGGCGCGTATTGTCGCCAAGCAGTTGCTGGGCGAGCCGGCTGGTTTCACGGGCGCCGACATGAGCACGAAGTTGAAGCTGATGGGCGTGGACGTGGCGAGTATTGGCGATGCGCACGGCAAGACGCCGGGCAGCCGCGCCTATCAGTTCAGCGATGAGCGCAAGCAGGTCTACAAGAAGCTGGTGGTATCCGAGTGCGGCAAGTATTTGCTTGGTGGCGTGATGGTCGGCGACGCGGCCGAATACGGCACGCTCTTGCAGATGATGCTGAACCGCATCGAGTTGCCGGAGGCGCCGGAATTCCTGATTCTCCCTTCGTCAGACGGCAAGCAAAAGCCCGGTCTTGGCGTTGATGTGCTGCCTGACACCGCGCAGATCTGCTCGTGCAACAACGTGTCCAAAGGCCAGTTATGCGAAGCGGTCTGCGCGGGTGCAACCAGCATCGGTGCATTGAAGTCCTCGACCAAGGCCGGCAGTTCGTGCGGCGGTTGCGTCGCGCTCGTCACGCAGGTGATGAAGGCCGAGATGAAAAAACAGGGGTTCGCGGTCAACAATCACATATGCGAACACTTCCCGTACTCACGCCAAGAGCTTTATCACATGGTGCGCGTCGAGCGCATTGAGACGTTTAGCGCGTTGCTCGCGAAGCATGGCCACGGCCTTGGCTGTGACATCTGTAAGCCCGCTGCCGCCGCGATTCTTGCATCGTGCTGGAACGAGTTCGTGCTGAAGAAAGAGCACGCAAGCTTGCAGGATTCGAATGACTATTACCTCGCCAACATCCAGCGCGACGGCACCTATTCCGTTGTCCCCCGGATGCCGGGCGGCGAGGTCACGCCCGATGGATTGATCGCGGTCGGCCAGGTCGCAAAGAAGTACGGCTTGTACACCAAGGTCACGGGCGGGGCGCGTGTTGATTTGTTCGGTGCGCGGGTTGAACAGTTGCCGCTGATCTGGGAAGAGTTGATCGCGGCGGGCTTCGAATCGGGTCATGCGTACGGCAAGTCAGTGCGCACGGTGAAGTCATGCGTGGGTTCAACCTGGTGCCGCTATGGCGTGGGCGATTCGGTCGGTCTCGCGATCGATATAGAAAACCGTTACAAGGGCTTGCGCACACCCCACAAGATCAAGTTCGGCGTGTCCGGCTGCACGCGTGAATGCGCAGAAGCGCAAGGCAAGGACATTGGCGTGATTGCCACGGAGAAGGGCTGGAACCTTTACGTTTGCGGTAACGGCGGCATGAAACCGCGTCACGCCGAGCTGCTTGCATCGGATCTCGATCGTGCCACGCTGGTGCAGTACATCGACCGCTTCCTGATGTTCTATATCCGTACCGCGGATCGGTTGCAGCGCACCAGCGTGTGGCGTGACAACCTGGAAGGTGGGCTTGAGTACCTGATCGATGTCGTGGTGCACGACAAGCTTCAGCTTGCCGCGGAACTAGAAGCGGAGATGCAGCACGTGGTCGACACCTACGAATGCGAGTGGAAAAAGGCCATCAACGATCCGGACACGCGCAAGCGCTTCCGTCACTTTGTGAACAGCGACGCAGCCGATGCGAACGTGAGTTTTGTCGAAGAGCGTGGCCAGATTCGCCCGGCGACGCCGGTTGAACGGCAACTGAAGCGAATCGATATTCCGGTGGTTGTCGAGACGGTTTGAAGCACGCGCGATCTACCGATCCGCATCAAGGACATCATCATGAACAACGATCGAATTCCAAGCTCATGGGTGCCTGTGTGCCCGCTCGACGACATCGTGCCGAACACCGGGGTCTGTGCGCTCATCAACGGCGAGCAAGTCGCTGTGTTCCATCTCTCCGATGGCAACCCCAGCGTGTTTGCGATCGATAACTTCGATCCGGGTTCGCAGGCGTCGGTGCTGTCGCGCGGATTGATCGGCAATCTGGGTGAGCGCATTGTGGTGGCATCGCCGATTTTCAAGCATCACTACGATCTTCGCACGGGTGAATGCCTCGAGATCCCGGAGAACTCGGTTAACGTCTTCGCCGCGCGCGTGGAGGATGGTCACGTATGGGTCGCGGTATGAGCAAGGTACGCGGGTTCGAGAGTCGATCATGATTTCCGGCAGCGTCAAAACTGTGTGCCCGTACTGCGGCGTTGGCTGCGGCATGGTCTTGCAAGTCGAGAAGGGAGAGGTGGTCAAGGTGTCCGGCGACAAGGAGCATCCGGCGAACTTCGGACGCCTCTGCACCAAGGGCTCATCGGCGCATGTGGTCTTGCGCAAATCGGGCCGTCTGGAATGCGCTTTCATTCGCCACGAACGGGATCAGGACCCGATCCCGTTGCCCATGGCGCAAGCGATTCCCGACACAGCCCGGCGCCTGCGCGGATTGCTTGACGAGCACGGCCCGGACGCGCTTTCGTTCTATGTGTCGGGGCAGATGTCGATCGAGGCGCAGTACCTCGTCAACAAGCTCGCGAAGGGGTTTGTCGGCACGAACAACATAGAGTCCAATTCGCGGCTCTGCATGGCAAGCGCCGGGAGCGGCTACAAACTATCGCTGGGCGCCGACGGTCCGCCCGGCTCGTACGAGGACATCGATAAGGCCAACCTGTTTTTTGTGATCGGCGCGAACATGGCGGACTGCCACCCGATCCTGTTCCTGCGCATGATGGATCGCGTGAAGGCTGGTGCGAAGCTGATCGTGGTGGACCCGCGCCGCAATGCCACCGCCGACAAAGCCAGTCTCTTCATGCAGATCAAACCGGGTACCGATCTCGCGTTGCTCAATGGTCTGCTGTATCTGTTGCATCAGAACGGTCATACCGATGCTGGTTTCATCGCCGAGTCGACCGAAGGTTGGGATGCGATGCCTGCCTTTCTCGAGGACTATGCGCCGGATAAGGTGGCTGAGATCACCGGGATTCCCGAAGCGGATATTCGCCGCGCGGCGCAATGGATCGGCGAGGCGCCCGAATGGATGAGCTGCTGGACCATGGGCCTCAACCAGAGCACGCATGGCACCTGGAACACGAACGGCATCTGTAACCTGCATCTGGCCACGGGCAAGATATGTCGGCCGGGCAGCGGGCCGTTCTCGCTCACGGGGCAGCCTAATGCCATGGGCGGGCGTGAGATGGGTTACATGGGACCTGGGCTGCCCGGCCAGCGTTCGGTGCTGGTGGAAGAGGACCGGGATTTTATCGAGGACCTGTGGGGCGTTCCGAAGGGCACGCTCAAGACTTCGCCTGGCCAAGGCACCGTGGACATGTTCTCGCGGATGGTGACGGGCGAGATCAAGGCCTGCTGGATCATCTGCACAAATCCTGTTGCAAGCGTGCCGAACCGGCAGACCGTGATCGCGGGCTTGCAGGCCGCAGAGCTGGTCATTGCACAGGATGCCTTCCTCGATACCGAAACGAATCGCTACGCCGATGTCCTTTTGCCCGGCGCGTTGTGGGCCGAGGCCGAAGGCGTGATGATCAACTCCGAGCGCAACATGACGCTTGCGCAGAAGGCCATCGAGCCGCCGGGCGCGGCGTTGCCGGACTGGCAGATCATCGCGCGCGTGGCATGTGAAATGGGTTTCGCCGATGCGTTCAGCTACGCATCGGCAGAAGAGGTCTTCGCCGAGATCACCCGGACATCGAATCTCAAGACTGGCTACGACTTACGCGGCGCGAGTCATGAGCGCCTGCGCCAGACACCTTTGCAATGGCCGTGTGCGCCGGACGTTACTGCCGACCGCAATCCGGTGCGCTACGTCAACGACGGCGTGAGCCAAACGCTCAGGGAAATGCCGGACGGCAGCCGTCCGCACCTGGTCTTTCCCACCTCAACCGGCAAGGCCGTTTTCCTCGCTCGCCCGCATGTGCTGCCGGCTGAAATGCCCGACAGTGAACGGCCGATCGTGCTGAACACGGGCCGCTTGCAGCATCAGTGGCACACCATGACCAAGACCGGCAAGGTGCCCATGCTGAACAAGCTGAACCCGGCTCCGTTCGTGGAGATTCATCCCGAAGATGCAGCCGCGCTGGGTATCAAGGCGAAGGACGCGGTCGAGATTCGATCGCGCCGCGGCCGTGCCGTGCTGCCGGCGATCGTCACCGATCGCGTTCGTGCCGGCAACTGTTTTGCGCCCATGCATTGGAACGATGTCTTCGGCGAAGATCTTTGCATCAACGCCGTGACGAATGACGCGATCGACCCTATTTCGCAGCAACCTGAATTCAAGTTTTGCGCCGTTGCGCTCAGCCGCGTAGCGTCTAAAGCTGACATGGCGAATCCCGAGATGCGTGACAATGCCGCCCGCCCGGAACGCGTCGAGCCCGCTGCCGCCGATCAAGCCCGTCCGAACCAGGAACTGGACATGTCCCGTATTGACGCCCTTGCCATGCTGCTCGGTATTCCGAATACGCCCGCGCCCGAACTGAGCGATTCCGAACGCATCTATGTCTCTGGTTTCATGAGCGGCCTGCGCTCCACGGAAGGTCGCTCAACAGATGGCGTACCGACGTTGCCGCTTGGTGCGCCTATCGCCCCTGCCACGCGGCTTTGGCTTGACGGTGTCCTCGCGGGGCTGTTCAGCCGCGCCGAAACGTCCGTGTCAACGCTGGCCGCGCCGGTTGCAGCAACGACCGCCGAGTCCTCTGTGCGCATTGCGCGGGCACGGCCAAAAGTCGTGTTGCTATGGGCTTCCCAGACCGGGAATATCGAATCATTGATCGAGCGATATGCGACTCAGTTGATGGAGTCCGGCTTCGAAATACGGACCACGAGCATGGCCGACTATGCGGTGTCCGATCTGGAGAAAGCGCAGTACGTTCTGTTGATGACGAGCACCTTCGGCGATGGCGACGCCCCCGATAACGGCGAGAGTTTCTGGGCCGCGATTAGTGCCGATAACGCCCCGCGCCTGGATGCTGTGCGTTACGCCGTGCTCGCCTTTGGCGACCGCAACTACGATGCGTTCTGCGGTCATGGCCGCAAGCTCGATACCCGTTTGCTCGAACGTGGAGCGACACGTTTGCTGGAGCGGGTCGACTGCGATGCCGAGTTCCAGCCCGCGGCCGACGCCTGGCTCGAGCGGATCGTCGCGCGTATCAAGGAAGAGGATGCGGCGCTGCATGCAGTCCCGGCTGACGGCATGATTCCGGCCGTACTGCCCGGCACCACGCCCTCGAAGACGCATCCGGCGGCGTCGCGACTGGTGAAGAATCTGCGGCTCAACAAGCAGGGCGCGACAAAAGACACGCGTTATTTCTCGCTGGATACTGCTGGCTCGGGTCTTGATTATGAGGTTGGCGATGCGCTCGGCGTGTGGCCGAGAAACTGCCCCGAACTGGTCGATGAACTCATCGGCCTGAGTGGTCTTAGCGCTGATGCCCCCGTGAAGGTGGCGGGTGCGGGTGAGATGCGGCTGGCCGACGCGCTCGGCAAGCACTATGAAATAGCACGCCCGAATCACGACGCACTGGCGTTTATCGCAGCCAGGACGCGCAACGGTGCAGAGGGTCAAAATAATGCGCTAAGCAGGCTGCTTCGCGAGGACAACAAAGCGGACCTGAAAAAATGGCTGTGGGGTCAGCAACTGGCTGACGTGCTGCATGAATTCCCGGTGGAGCTGTCAGCCACTGAACTGGTTGGCATGCTCAAGCGCATGCAGCCGCGCCTTTATTCGATTGCATCGAGTCCCAGGGCGCACCCGGACGAGATACACCTGACTGTTTCGGCAGTCAGGTACAACAACGGCCGGCGTCAGCGCAAGGGCGTGTCCTCGACGTTTCTGGCTGACCGTGCGGGTGACGCCAGCGTGCCGGTGTTCGTCCAGAAATCGGCGCATTTCCGTCTTCCCCATAGCGGCGATGCACCCATGATCATGGTCGGCCCTGGCACCGGCGTAGCCCCGTTCAGGGGTTTTCTGCATGAACGCCTCGCGCGCGGCGACATCGGCCGCAACTGGTTGTTCTTTGGCGAGCAGCATGCCGCCACGGACTATTACTACGGCGATGAACTCGACGAGATGCGCCGCAAGGGTCTGCTGAACCGTCTCGATCTTGCCTTTTCGCGGGATCAGGCCGAGAAGATCTATGTGCAGGATCGCATGCGTGAGCACGGCGCGGAATTGTGGTCGTGGCTTGATGCGGGGGCCCATTTCTATGTCTGCGGCGATGCGGGCCGCATGGCCCGCGACGTTGACGCAGCGCTCAAATCTGTCGTGGCTCACCATGCCGGCATGAGCGACGACAAGGCCCGCGAATACGTCAGCGGCATGGTCAAGGACAAGCGTTATGTACGGGACGTGTACTGATTTCTGCATAAGCCCCGTGATTCCGCTAACCCCGCAACTGCTGCGCCGCGATGTCTTCAAGCGACCGTCCACGCGTCGGCACGCCCATCAGCACCACTGCCGCCGCACCGATCAGCAGCACGAACGTGGTTGCGCCAAAGACGCCTGGAAAGCCCAGTATCGGATACACATATCCGACCAGGATAGGGGCGGCGATCGCACCCAGCCGACCAATTGATGAAGCCATCCCCGCGCCGGTTGCGCGGACATCGGTTGGAAAAACTTCGGGCGTGTATGCATAAACACCCGCATACGTGCCGTTCATGAAAAACGACAGCAGTACGCCGGACAGCATGATGCCCGCGTCGCTGCGCGTGAGCGCGAGACCCAATGCCGACACTCCTCCCAGCACCATGTACGACGCAATAGTCGCTTGCCGGCCGATTTTTTCGTTCAACCATGCGCCTGAGAAATAACCCGGTATCTGAGCGATATAGATCACGAGCGAGTAAGAAAAGCTGCGCGTGATCGTCATGCCGTTCTGTACCAGCAGGCTCGGAATCCACGTGAAGAAGGCGTAGTAGCTGAAGGTGATCGACAACCACATGAGCCA
>NZ_JAQGMM010000586.1 GCF_028292365.1 Caballeronia sp. | reverse complement strand
TTCGCATACCACTTCGGCGCGAAGTGAAACGCGCTCGCCACCAACAGGCAAGCGAGCGTTCCGACCGCGACCTCGCCGACTCGCAGCGTTGCAAAGAATGCGGTCGATCGGACTGACACGAGCCCATGTGCTTCGTACGTCACCATCAGTGCAGTCACGCCGCCCAGAACCCAGGCGTAGGCCGCTCTCGTCCCGTTGGCGTAATACACCGCCACGCCGCCGATGATCCCCAATGCGGGCACAAACAGCCACGGCCGGTCGCCAATCCAGGGGCCTATCAGGGTTCCAAGCGCGGCGCCGATCAGCGTGCCGATGATCCGATGTGCAGCGCGCTGCAGAGAGCCGGCAAAACTCGTTTGCATGACAGCGAAACCACTGATGGCTGCCCACCACGTGTCTGAAAGATGCAACGCGTTGGCGAGCGCGACCGAGAGCGCCACCGAGAGCATTGCTTCGGTCCCGAATGTCGCGCGCTCCCTGGAAGGCTTCCAGGCCGCCAATTCGCGTCCGAGCGATAACATGGCCGCCCGGCAGGTCTGGACCAGCGTGCCGACCAGCGTCATCCGCGCCTCCGTCTGGAAATTGAATCACTGCCTGCGTCCTCGCACGACAGTTTATTCCCGATGAGATAAACGTTAGTTCGTGTCGTGCTCGACCAGGAAAATCGACATCGCCTCGCGCAATGTCCGCGCTTTCTCGCGCAGGCTTGCGGACGCCGAAGCGACGCCCTTCACGTGCTGGACATCGCGCTCCAGCATCGCGTCCATCTTGCCCATGCCCTGGCTAAACTGGTCGACATCGACGCTCTGGGCATCACTTGACGTGCTGATATGCTCGATCAAGCTGGCGACGTCTTCCACATGGCCGACAACATGCCGCATAGCCGCGCCGGCGCGTGTCGCGAGCGACGAGCCCAGCTCGACACGCTGCAACGAATCGCCGATCAGATCCTTGATTTCGCGTGCCGCGCTCGCGCTCCGATGTGCGAGCGTACGGACCTCCTCGGCCACGACCGAGAAACCGCGCCCGTGGCTACCCGCGCGGGCTGCCTCGACCGACGCATTCAGCGCGAGGAGGTTAGTCTGGAACGCGATGCTCTCGATCATCGCTATCATGTCGCCCATCCGGTGCACGGCCTGATCGATCTCGTTCATCTTGTCGACCACCTCGCTGACGACTTGTTCGCTTTGCTGCGCCGCGGTTGACGTTTGCCGCGCGAGGCTGTTTGCCGATGCCGCGTGTTCCGCGCTTTGCCTGACCCGTTGCGCGATCTGCTCCATCGTGGTGTTGGTCGCGTTGAGCGTTTCGGCCTGGGTGGCGAATTCCTGCGACAAGCTATGGTTTTCTGCAGCAATGTTGTCCGATGAAGCCGCCATCTGATCGATTGTCGTGGTGATTTCCCGCATCGTGTCGTGGATGGCGCTGAGCGTGTCCTTGAAGGTGCGGCTGCTGCGTCCATGCAGCTTCATGGGCGGAAGCCGCAGGTCGAATTGACCCTCTTGCCGCGAAAGGTTTTCGCCAAGAACCGCGAGTTCCCGGCCTGTTTGTGCATCGGCTTTCATATGCTGCGCGATGAAGATCAGCAACCCGGCCTGGACGACTACGTAGGCCGCATGTAACAGCACCATCGACCATGCGGGCTTGGTGAAGCAATAGGCGTCCAGTCCGGCGAGCTGGAGATAATTGAACGTGAAGTGGTGCACTGCGATGACGCCAGCGGCACAAAGAATCGGCCGCCAGTCGCGATAAGCCAGCAGAAACGACATCAGCACAAAGATGCCAAAGTGCAATTCAGTCAGGCCGTGTTCCTGATGAATTTGCAACGCGGCGAATGTCATCAGGCTCGCAGCCAGGAAGAGTCGAGTCACCAGCGCGCCGGCACGCCAGTAGACCAGCATTGACGCGACAGCCGCGGTAGGCAATCCGACCCACAGCACGGCGCGCAGATTGTAGTCGCGTGCCGCCAGCAGGCAAGAGATCGTAAATAAACCCCATACGACAGCAATCATGAGCCTGTCGGCTTTCACATAGACCGTGTGCAGCAACTCGTCCGGTTGTTTCATGCGGCTCTCCCAGTTATTCGTTCTTATTGGTCTGGTCCGGGTGCGTCATGTCTGCAGTCGCTGATGAGGACCGCCGGCGCGCTCCAGGAACACTTTGGGGACAACGATGTGAGCGCGCCCGATTGCTGACGTGAGGCCCTGTCCACGAATCAGGCCTATGCATTACGGCACGCCTGTGCGTTTCTTTAGACAAAAAAAATGCCGCAGGGCGGCTAAGGGAGATCAGGTGCTCGGAGTCCGAGGCGACGCTGCGCATTGAAACGAAGCGGGTTGAGGCTGGACGAATCGTTAGCCGCCGCCGCTTCGGCATGGACCGCTTCCGCTGACTCCTTCCTCGCAAAACCACGAAGGCTTTGTACGCGAATCAGCGGAACGGAACCGTAGTGTGTCTCCTCACGGCGACGGCCTTCCCGGGTGCTGCTGGCGGATCGGCTGCACAACTTCTACAACATCAATCGTCCAGCTTCATTCTGCCCCGGCGGTGGGCGCTACGCCGCGACTGGCGTACTGCCCGGCCTCCGCATCCCACCCGCCGCCCAGCGCCTTGTACAGCGCGACCAGGTTCGTCGATACCGTCGCCGTGCTGTCGACCCATTGCTGCTCGTTCGTCAGCAAGGTTTTTTGCGCCGTCAACACATCCAGGTAATTCGACAGACCCCGGATATAGCGCTGGTTTGCGATGTCCAACGCGCGTTTTGACGCTTGCACGCTTGCATCCAACCGGTCCCGGCGACGTTGTTCGGCGCTAAAGCCGGTCAGCGCGTCATCGACTTCCTGAAACGCCGAGAGCACCGTCTTGCGGTACGTGATGGCCGCCTCCTGCTGCTGCGCCTCCCTCAACGCGAGGGTTGAGCGCAGGCGTCCGCCCTCGAAAATGGGAATCGAAAGGCTCGGCCCCGCGCTATAGCTGCGCGCGCCCCAGCTACCGAGATTCGTGAATTGCGTTGCCTGAATAGCGACGCTTCCCGACAGCGTGATCTTGGGGAAAAAATCCGCCTTCGCCGCGCCGATGTTCGCCGTCGCTGCATGAAGCTGCGCTTCCGCTTCGCGGATATCCGGCCTGCGCCTCGCGAGTTCCGATGACAGCCCGATCGGCACGCGTGGCGGCACCACGGGCGCGTCCGGCGTCGCCTTCAGCTTCGCCGCGAGCGCTTGCGGATACTCGCCAAGCAACACCCCAATGGCATTGATCAGCTTCGCCTCCTGCTGCTCCTCTTGCGGAATATCCGCGGCGTTCGACTCGGCCTGGCTTTGCGCATTGGCAACATCGAGATCGGTAGCGAGTCCATGCCTGGCGCGCTCGTTCGTCAACTGCACGGTGCGCTCGGCAAAGGCCAGGTTCTCGTGCGTAATGCGCAGCTTTTGCTGCGTTCCACGCAGATTGAGATAGTCGCGGGCGACTTCCGCAGCCGTCGACACAATCACGTCGTGCCGCGCTTCATTTTGAGCATCGACGGTGGCGCTCGCATTTTCGGCCGTGCGCCTCACGCGGCCCCAGAGATCGAGTTCCCACGATGCATCGAAGCCATATTGATACAAGTTGAAAGGCGGCAATGCGCTCGATGTGGCGCTTTGCGTCGGCACCCCGCCCTGCCGTCCGCCCAGCCCGTTCGTATCGGTTGCCGATGGTGACCCACTGCCACCGAGCAGACCGATGACGCCATCGGCGCTCTGAAGCTCACGCGTGTAGGACGCGTTGCCGTTCAACGTAGGGAGCTCGTCCGCTTTCGCTTGCCCGAACTGCGCCCGCGACTCGGCGAGCCGCGCCGCTGCGACCTTGAGATCGAGATTGCTATCCATCGCGCGCGCGACCAGCTCGGTCAGAAGCGGATCGCCGAAACTGTTCCACCACAGCGGATCAACGGGCTCAGGCACCGGGACCGAACGAACGGCATCGGTAGCGGTAGTGGTAGCGGCCGGCGCGTCGGGCCATTGCGCCGGCGTCTGCAAGGCGGGACGCTGGAAGTCGGGGCCCATGGTGCAGGCTGACAAGAAGACTACGAACGGAATCCATCGATAATCAATGCGCATTGACCTGTGCCCCCTTCGGCAGCTTCGGCAACAAGAAACAAATAGGAGCCAGCACGAGCGAGATCACGCCCAGCATGATGAAGACGTCGAGGTAACTCATGACCGACGCCTGCTGCTCGACCGTCGAGGCGATCGATCCGAGCGAGCTGACAAAGCCGTTGTACGGCGTGATGTGCTCAGCGAGCCTCGCATGGTGAAACTGCTCCCGCCACGCAAGCTGTGTTGTCACCAGCGACACGCCGAAACTGCCGCCGAGGTTGCGCATCATGTTGATCAGCGCCGACGCATTGTTGTTCTCTTTCGGCGGGATGCCGATGAACTGGACAGTCGAAAGCGGAATGAAGAGGAAGGGCAGCCAGATGACCTGATAAAGCCGCGACAACGATACATCCCAGAAGCCGATGTTCAAGTCGAGACCCGACGTATGAAGCAACGCGAATCCGGTGCCGACGAGCGACATCATGACGAGCCATTTGGGCTGGAAAATTCGCCCGGTCACGATGCCCGCTATCGGCATGATGAAGAGCGTAACCAGGCCGCCCAGACCGAGCGTCAGTCCCGCATTGGTTGCGTCATAGCCGAGCAGTTCTTGCGTGAATTGCGGCAGCATTTGTGTCGTGCTGTTGATGATGAAACCGAACGCAAACATCACGCTGCAACTGATGGCAAACGCGCTCGACTTGAACAGCCGCAGGTTCACGATCGGCTGTGCGGTTGTCAGTTCACGAATGACCAGCGCCACGAGCGCAACGCCCGAGATCACCGTGAACAGGCAAATGAAATTCGATGAAAACCCGTCCTCGCGTTCGAACTTGTCGAGCACGATCTGCAGGCAACCGAAACCAACCGCAACGAGGAAGAAACCCAGGTAGTCGATCCGCAGCCCTTTATCGAGCAGGGCACGCCGTTCCTGTTGCACCAGCTTGCTGTCGCTCACGAACATCCACGTCAGCACCAGCGACACTATGCCAACGGGCAGGTTGATCAGGAACACCCAGTGCCACGAATAGTTCTCGGTGATCCAGCCACCCAGCATCGGTCCAATGGCGGGCGCCGTGACGACCGTGAAGCCGTACAACGCGAACGCCATCGCGCGTTTTTCGGGCGTGAACGTATCGGCGAAAATGCTTTGCTCAACGGGCGCCAGACCGCCGCCACCCAGGCCCTGGAGCACGCGAAAGACGATCATCATCGGCAGCGATGTCGCGAACCCGCATGCCACCGAACTGATCGTGAACAGCAAGACGCAGAGCATGTAGAAACGCTTGCGGCCAATCACGTTCGCGAGCCATCCGCTGATCGGCAGGACGATTGCGTTGCTCACGAGATAGCTGGTCGTGATGTACGTGCTCTGGTCGAGGCTCGCGCCCAGGCCGCCGGCAATATGCCGGAGCGCCACGTTCGCGATGGTGGTGTCGAGCACTTCCATGAAGGTCGCGATAGACACAATGACGGCGATCAGCCACGGGTTGAACGGCCCCGCCGCCGACCTTGGCAAGGCTGCATGCGCTGCGTAGGGTGCGGCCATGGTTATCGCACCGTCACGCGCGGGCTGACCGAGAGGCCGGGCGCGAGCGGCAGGTGGCGCCAGTCGTCGCCGTCGAAGACGATCTTCACGGGCAGGCGCTGCACGACCTTCACATAGTTGCCCGTTGCGTTTTCCGCTGGCAAGCTGCTGAAAACGGAGCCGGTCCCACGCTGCAGGCTCTGTATGTGCGCATGCAGGACGTTGTCAGGATAGGCGTCGACGGTGACATCGACCCGTTGTCCCACGCTCATATGA
>NZ_JAQGMM010000582.1 GCF_028292365.1 Caballeronia sp. | reverse complement strand
TCGGTCAGTCAGCGACCACGCTGTCGGGTGGCGAAGCGCAGCGCGTCAAGCTTTCGTTGGAACTGAGCAAGCGTGATACGGGTCGGACTCTGTACATCCTCGACGAACCGACTACCGGCTTGCACTTCCACGACATCGCACTCTTGCTCGAAGTGATTCACCGGCTGCGGGATCAAGGTAATACTGTCGTAATCATCGAGCATAATCTGGATGTAATAAAAACCGCCGACTGGGTCATCGACCTCGGTCCGGAAGGCGGCGCCGGCGGCGGTCAGATCATCGCGCAGGGGACACCGGAGCACATCGCACAGTCGAAGGCCAGTTTTACCGGCCGGTATCTTGCGCCTTTGCTGCAAAGGCCAAGATCGGCTGCATGACAGATTCGCCCACACCGCAATAAGGAGCCGCGCGCCGTTCGGGGCGCGGCCGTTTATAACCCGTTAGCGGCAGGAGACAGAAGGATTCATGGCAAAGCGCAACGAAGCGGCCGAAAACAGGCCCGCTGTCCGGCCCGTCCGGCTGACGAGCGACATGAGCATGCCGAAGTTATCGGCGGTCGAGATCGGCAGTTATATCGCCGCGTTCGCCGGTCTGTTCCTGGTGCTGCATTTGCAGTTGCTCGGCGCGCTGCTGGCGGGAATGCTGGTGTATCAACTCGTGCATATGATCGCGCCCCTGATCGAAAAGACCATGACGAGCGGACGGGCGCGCTGGGTCGCGGTCGTGATTGTGGCGGCGGTGATCGTGGGCGGCCTGGCGGGCGGGACGATTTTGCTCATCGATCATTTTCAGCGCGACGTTCCGAGCGTACAAAAGCTTCTCGATCAGTTGATGAAGCTCACGTCGCATGCTCGCCTGCAGGTGCCCGACTGGATCGCGAACTACCTTCCTGTCGACGCAGAGCAGATGAAGGACAAGGCAACTGAGCTGATGCAAACGCACGCCGCCATGTTGCAGCAGGGCGGCAAAGACGCGGCGCGTGGTTTCGGGCATGTGCTGATCGGCATGATCGTGGGCGCGATTATCGCGGTGGGTGTACCGCGGACGACGCATCGGCTGCCGCTTTCTACTGCGCTCGTGACGCGCGTGACGCGTTTCTCGGAAGCGTTTCGCCGGATCGTTTTTGCGCAGGTCAAGATTTCCGCGATCAACGCGACGTTCACGGCGTTGTATCTGCTGGTTGCGCTACCGGTGTTTCACGAAAGGCTGCCGCTGTCGAAGACGCTGGTGATGGTGACGTTTATCGTTGGATTGTTGCCGGTGATTGGCAACCTGGTCTCGAACGCGATTATTGTGGGGATTTCATTGTCGGTGTCGTTCGGGACCGCCGTGGCTTCGCTAATCTTCCTGATCGTCATTCACAAGCTCGAATACTTCTTGAATGCGCGGATCATTGGCGGCCAGATCGAGGCGCGCGCCTGGGAATTGCTGCTGGCCATGCTCGCGATGGAAGCCGCTTTTGGACTGCCAGGCGTTATTGCCGCACCGATTTTTTATGCTTATCTCAAGCGCGAACTGGTTTATTTGAGGCTGGTTTGAGCGCGGGGTTTTGCTCGCGCTGGTAGGCAGCGGAGCAGCCCCCTCAAGCCCGAACACCCCTACTTGAACACCACCGTCTTACTCCCATTCAGCACGATCCGGTGCTCAACATGCCACCGCACCGCGCGCGCGAGCGTCACGCATTCCACGTCACGCCCGATCGCCGTCAACTGATCCGGCGCCATGCTGTGGTCCACGCGCTCCACTTCCTGCTCGATGATCGGCCCTTCATCGAGATCCGTCGTCACGTAATGTGCAGTAGCGCCAATCAACTTAACGCCGCGATCGAACGCCTGGTAATAGGGCTTGGCGCCTTTAAAGCTCGGCAAGAACGAGTGATGAATATTGATCGCCCGGCCATTGAGCGCCGCGCACATTTCCGGCGACAAAATCTGCATATAACGCGCGAGCACGACGAGATCGATCTTGTGCTGATCGACAATCTCCAGAACCCGCGCTTCCTGCGATGCCTTCCCTTCGGGCGTCGACGCCATCAACGGCAAGTGATGAAACGGCACGTCATAACTAGCCGCAAGCTGATAAAACTCACGATGATTCGAAACGATCGCGGGAATCTCGATCCCGAGTTGCCCCGTGCGATAGCGGAACAGCAAGTCGTTCAGGCAATGCCCGATCTTCGACACCATGATCATCACGCGCGGTTTCACCGATGCATCATGTAATTCCCACTTCATGCCGAACTCATCGGCAAGTGTAGTGAACGAGGTGCGCAACGCAACGAGACCGGGGTCCCCGCCGACCTGCTGGAAGTGCACGCGCATGAAAAATTCGCCGGTGTGACTGTCGCCGAATTGCGCGGAATCGAGAATATTGCTGCCGAGATCGAACAGGAATCCGGACACGGCATGCACAATGCCGGGACGATCCGGACACGACAACTTCAAGATAAAACTATGTTCGGTCGACATGAACCGATACTCCTCTGAGATGTTTCAAAGCACGTTCAACGCACGCGTGTTCAAAGCGTATTCAAACCGCCGGCGGTAAATAAATCGCCGGCATGCCCTCGCACGCTTCTTCGTCTATCCACTTGCGGCGCAGCAGGCAATCCAGGGTGGCCAGACTGGCATCGACCGTCATTGCGCCTTCTTCAATCCATCGCGCGACTTCATCTATGCGCGCGAGCCGATGTTCGCCCACTTCGCCATCCTGATTGCGTGGCGCGAAATCAACGGGCAAGGTCAGATCGAAAACGTAAATCAGCTCGGCTTGCGTGCCTTCGGGCAGCGATTGCAGCACGTAGAATTCGCGTCCGCGAATGGCCTTGGCGGCCAACTGCGGCTGCATGCCCGCTTCTTCCCAGCACTCCTTCACGAGCGTTTCTTCGATCCCCATTCCCCAGCCGATACCGCCTGCCACCACGTTATCGAGCATGCCGGGATCGGTCGCTTTTGTGTCGCTGCGCCGGGCGATCCAGAGCTCTGGCGCGCGGCCCGGCTCTTCAACAATACCGTTCAGATGAACCGCGTATGTCATTGTGCCGAAGAACCGCGACGCAGCCCGCTCGATGAACGCAAGCGGCTCAGCGTCGAAGGCATTACGGATGGCGTAGGTTTCATTGCGCCAGCCAGGAATACGGCCATCGGCGGCCAGCATGCCAATGACCGCACCGAGCGCGGCGCTGCGCGCGTTGAGATCGGAGAACGTATCGGCGAGGCGGATCGACGTTTGATCGATGTGAAACACATCCGGCCATGAGTGCAGCGCGGGCGCGTCGGTGCGGCGAATCCAGCCGACCCGTTCACGGCCGATGTAAAACGGCAGGTGCGCCGAAACATCGAAACGACGTGCGGCGACAATGGCAGGCAAGCTCATGAGGGGCTCCGGCGACGACGGAAAGCCGGAAATTGTACAGGGGGTTTTGTTCGCACCCAGACCGGCGTTTGAGTTTGGCCGGCGAGGTCAATGCCAGGTTGCTGCCGCTTGCCGCAGTAGCACCCCGCGCACGCACAAACAATCCCCGCCGAGTACGACTGAAACTCTTCTTAATCCTTCAACGCCACACGGATCCCGAGCCCGATAAACGTCGCTCCGGCCAGCCGGTCGAGCCACACCCCCACCTTTGGCCGCCGCTTCAAATAAGCCCCAATCATCCCGGCGGCAACGCCAAAAACCGAGAACACCACCACTGTCTGCAACATGAACACGCCGCCAAGCTCGAACATCTGCAACATGACGCTTTGGCCGCCATGCGGATTCACGAACTGCGGCAGGAACACGATAAAAAACAGCGTCACTTTTGGATTCAACAAATTGCCGATCACACTTTGGCGAAACACCACAGCCAACGGCTGGCTCGGCCGCTCGTGCGCGCTCGACAAACCCTTGCTGCGAATCGCCTTGATGCCAATCCAGATCAGATAAGCCGCGCCGGCCAGCTTGACCGCTTCAAACGCCATAGGGGAGGACTTGAGCAATGCTGCCACCCCGAGCGCGGCGAGCGTCGTATGAAACGAAATGCCGGCGGCAAATCCGAGTGCAGCAACCAGCCCAGCGGCACGCCCCTGCGAAATACCGCGCGCGAGCACCTGGAGATTGTCCGGACCGGGCGCCACGGTGATAGCAATGGAAGCCGCGAGAAACAGGAGGAAATTTGGCATGAGACAGAGAATTCGGAGAAATTAGTGGCCGCTGAATTCGCAGACCGTATAAAGATGCAAACCCGCTTCGCGCAGAAGTGTTGACCCGCCAAGCTCCGGCAAGTCGATAATCGCGGCGCCCTCGACCACCACGGCGCCAAGCCGTTCGAGCAACATCTTGCCGGCCATCATCGTGCCGCCGGTTGCAATCAGGTCATCGACCAGAACGACCCGCTCGCCCGGCTTGCACGCATCTTCGTGAATTTCGACGGTCGCGCTGCCATATTCAAGTTCATACGACTGCGACAGCGTCCTGAACGGCAGCTTGCCCTTCTTGCGGATAGGCACGAATCCCAGGCCTAGTTCGTAAGCGAGAATCGGCCCGATGATAAAACCACGCGCATCGAGTCCCGCGATCGTATCGATTCGTGCATCTATATAGCGCTGCACCAGCATGTCGATCAGCGTACGCAACGCGCGCCGATCCTGCAAAACCGGCGTGATATCGCGGAACTGCACGCCGGGTTGCGGCCAGTCCGGCACAGTGCGAATCCGCTCCCGGATAAAAGCGGCAGGATTGGATACAGAGTGCGCTGCAAATTCAGACATGAATGATGGCTCCTGGAAAACGTCAAGCTACCGCGCCCGCACGGCGATTGCGGGACAGCCGTTCTTCGGCCTGCTGCAGCGCCTCGGGCAAACCGCGCAGCACCACAATGTCGCTCGCCCGCAGCTTGGTGTCAGGATCAGGCTCCACGCCGCGAATTCCGTGCCGGCGAATGGCTGTCACTTCCACCCCGTCGCCCACCAGCCCAAGCTCATCGAGCGTACGGCCGACCGCATCGGCGTTTTCATTGACGGGAACTGATTGTAGCCGGACCTGTTCGCGCCGCTCATCGTCGTCCTCATCCGCGCCGTGAAAATAACCGCGCAGCATGCTGTAACGCTCGTCGCGCATTTCTTCCACTCGCCGAACCACGCGCCGCATTGGCACGCCCATCAGCACCAGCGTATGCGACGCCAGCATCAGGCTGCCTTCCACGATTTCCGGAATCACTTCCGTCGCACCCGAAGCAATCAGCTTTTCCAGATCGGCGTCATCGACAGTACGCACAATGGTCGGCAACGTGGGTTCGAGCTCGTGGATGCTGTGCAGCACGCGCAACGCGGACGGCGTGTTCGCGAAAGTGATCGCGACTGTGGCCGCGCGATGTATGCCGGCTGCGACCAGCGCCTCGCGCCGGCCTGCGTCACCGTACACCACGCTTTCACCCGCCGCCGCTGCCGCTGCCACGCGATCAGGGTCCAGGTCGAGCGCGACGTACGACAACCCTTCGTGTTCCAGCATCCGCGCCAGATTCTGCCCCGCCCGGCCATAGCCGCAAATGATCACGTGCCCGCTCTGCTTGATGCTTTGCGTGGCAATGCGCGTCATTTGCAACGACTGCCGCAACCATTCAGTGGAGGAAAGCCGCAGCACGATCCGGTCGGCGTTCTGGATGATGAACGGTGCGGCCAGCATGGAGAGCAGCATCGACGAAAGGATGGCTTGCAGCAGCACCGGTTCGACAAGATGTTTATCGAGGATCAGGTTCAGCAGCACAAACCCGAACTCGCCGGCCTGCGCGAGGTTCAGGCCGGTGCGCATGGCCACGCCCGGCGGCGAGCCGAAGAGCCGCGCGAGGCCGGTGATCATCACGGCTTTAAGCAGGATGGGCAGGACGAAAAACGACGCCACGAGAAACGGGTGTTCCCAGATCACACGCGGATTCAGCAGCATGCCCGTGGTCACGAAAAACAGGCCGAGCAGCACGTCGCGGAACGGCTTGATGTCCTCTTCCACCTGATGCCGGTAAGGTGTTTCCGCGATCAGCATGCCCGCGATAAACGCGCCGAGCGCGAGCGAGAGGCCGAATTTATCGGTAATGAACGCCGCTCCCAGCGTGACCAGCAGCAGGTTCAGCATGAACAATTCTTGCGAACGACGGCGCGCGACAATATTGAACCACCGCGTCATGAACTTCTGGCCGAGGAACAGCAATACCGTCAATGCCACCACAATCTTGATCGCGGCGAGTGCAAGCCAGAACGCCAGCTCCTTCGAATTGCCGTTGCCGAACGCGGCAATGATGATCAGCAGCGGCACCACGGCCAGATCCTGGAACAGCAATACGCCGAAGATATTCCGGCCATGCTCGGATTCCAGTTCGAGCCGCTCGGCCAGCATTTTTGAAACGATGGCGGTCGACGACATCGACAACGCGCCACCTAGCGCAATGCTCGCCTCCCACGACATGTCCGTCCAGAAGTTCGCGATCCACCCGATCAGCAACGCGATCGCAATCGTCCCGGCCACTTGACTGGCGCCGAGACCGAACACAATCCGCCGCATTGAACGCAATTTCGATAGCGAGAACTCAAGCCCGATCGAAAACATCAGGAACACAACACCGAATTCAGCCAGATGCTGCGCGCGGTCACTATCCGGCGCGATGCCGGCAGCGTGCGGTCCGACAATGATCCCGACCGCGAGGTAACCCAACATGGGCGGCAGGTTGAAAAAGCGGAATACAACGACCCCTGCCACTGAACACAGCAGCAACAGCAACGTCATTTCAAGCGGGGAAGTCATCCGTCTAGCGTCCTCGTTTGTCGGCGGATGGCGGCTCGATGAGCACATCCGGATCTTGTGTTTTTTAACGCGCGCAGTCTATGCACGCAACAAAACACACGGCCTTGCGGGGGCGGATGAGCGGCTGAAGGCCGCCCCGTGTCCGGCGCGGCGCAAAGATGCCTTTGTTATACTTCGCGCATGATAGCGAAAATCAATGGCGACCGGGCACTCGCACTGGCTCGCACCGTGCTCGAAATTGAAGCCGACGCTGTGCGCGGCCTGTCCGCACAACTCGACGACAACTTCACCGGCGCCGTCGAATTCCTGCTCGGATGCAAGGGCCGCGTGGTGGTATCGGGTATCGGCAAATCCGGGCATATCGCCCGCAAATTCGCGGCGACGCTCGCGAGCACCGGCACGCCCGGCTTCTTCGTTCATCCCGCTGAAGCCAGCCACGGCGACCTCGGCATGGTGACCGCCGACGACGTGTTCATTGCCCTGTCGAACTCAGGCGAAACCTCGGAACTCGTTGCCATTCTGCCCATCATCAAGCGCCTCGGGGCAAAATTGATTGCCATCACCGGGCGGCCTGAATCAAGCCTCGCGAAACTGGCTGACGTGCACCTGAATGCGCACGTCGATAAAGAAGCCTGCCCGATGAATCTCTCGCCTACCGCGAGTACAACCGCCGTGCTTGCATTGAGTGACGCGCTCGCCGTTGCCGTGCTCGACGCTCGCGGTTTCGGCCCTGAAGACTTTGCGCGCTCGCATCCGGGCGGCGCACTCGGCCGGCGACTACTTACTTACGTACGCGACGTCATGCGCGTCGGGCCGGAAGTGCCGGAAGTGCCGCTGGACGCCACGGTGTCCGACGCCCTATTCCAGATCACCGCCAAGCGCATGGGCATGACGGCCGTGGTCAACGAAAAGCGTCATGTTGAAGGCATCTTCACCGACGGCGACCTGCGCCGGATTCTTCAGCGCGACGGCGATTTCCGCACGCTGCCGCTGATCGATGTCATGACGCGCAATCCGCGTACGATCGGTCCGGACCATCTCGCGGTGGAAGCAGTGGAACTGATGGAGCGTTATCGCATCAATCAGATGCTGGTTGTGGATGAAAACGCGATCCTGATCGGCGCCCTGAACATGCACGACCTCTTTTCCAAGAAGGTAATCTGATGTCGACCTTGTCTTTCACGCCGGATATTGCTGCAACGGAAGACGCGCACGACCGCGCGAGCCGCGTGAAGCTGATGATTTTCGACATCGACGGCGTGTTCACCGACGGCAGCCTGTTTTTCAGCGCCGACGGCGACGCGATGAAGTCCTTCAATTCGCTCGACGGTCACGGCGTGAAATTGCTGCAATCGGCGGGCGTGCAAACAGCCATCATCACTGGACGCAACTCCGGCATTGTCGCGGCACGGGCACGCGAGCTGGGCGTGACGCACCTGCATCAGGGTGTCGCCGACAAAACCATCGCGCTCGCCGAATTGCTGCAAACCACCGGCATCCCGGCAACCGAATGCGGTTACATGGGCGACGACTGGCCCGATCTCGCGGTAATGCGGTTGTGCGGCTTTGCCGCAGCACCCGCGAACGCCCATCCGGAAGTACTAAACCGCGTGCATTTCGCCACCACCCGGCGCGGCGGCGAAGGCGCGGTGCGCGAAGTATGCGAC
>NZ_JAQGMM010000568.1 GCF_028292365.1 Caballeronia sp. | reverse complement strand
TCGGCTACGTGGTGGGAACGGCGCTTGTGCTTCTGGCATGCTTGCCGTTGGAACGGCAGATGGGGAGCAAGAACTTCTCTGTCGCGGCCGTTCTGACGCAGATCGCGGGCATCCTGGCCGCCGCTGGATTTTGGGAGGCTACCCGGCTCCTGACGGGGAACTGGGCCCGGGAAATGCGAGGATTGTACTTCTGTTGTGCACCGAACGCTGCTTGCCACGCTTGCCATAAATGGCATTGGGCACCTCGCCCTTGAGCATGGCAGCGACCATCTTGCGTTGACCGGGAATGATCACGAAAAATACGTTCGCCGACATGATCGTGGCCAACATCGCGCCCGTGATCAAATACGCAGCACGCCCGGCAAACACGTGGCACGCAAGCCACGCCGCGATGATCACATAAGCGCCTACGCAGATCCCGAGCAATCCGTCGCGATTGCCCAGCAAGCGGCACAGCGAGTCATACACGATCCAGCCCGCCAGCAGGAAGCCCAGTGCCGATGAAACCGCGACCACGGGCCCCATATCGAGCACGTTCTTGTCGATGAGATAAGTACTCGGCGAGAACAGGTACAACACCATGAACAGGCCAAAGCCGGACATCCACGTGGTGTACGAAGGCCACTTCGACCAGTGCAGGTCGTCGGGCATGTTCGGCGGCGCAACCGTGTACTTCTGCATGTTGTAAAAGCCGCCGCCATGCACGTGCCACAACTCGCCAAACACACCACGTCTGGTCGCAGCGGGATCTTTCGGCGGCTTCAGGCTGTTGTCGAGCGTCACGAAATAAAACGACTCACCAATCCACGCAATCGCCACCACCACGTGCAGCCAGCGCAAAGCGAGATTTAGCCAGTCAACAATAAAGCCTTGCATGAAACGTCTCCACTACAAATTTTGTTATCGATTCATCTGACGGACGCGAGAGGAACAAGCGTCAGCCAACACACTGTGCGTCAGATAAAAACTCAGCTACCGCGATACGTGCTGTATGCCCAAGGCGATACCAGCAGTGGCACGTGATAGTGCGACGTCGGGTCGGCAATACCAAAGCGCAACGCCACCCGGTCCACAAAGCGCGGCTCTGGGAGATCCACGCCGCTCGCCGCGAAATAATCACCGGCGTGGAACACGAGTTCGTATTCGCCGGCGACAAACGCGTCGTCCTGCAGCAACGGGGCGTCGCAACGGCCATCCGAGTTGGTGTGCGTGGTGAGAAGCGCGCGCCGGGCGTCGCCGGTCAGCACGAAAAGTTCGACCTTGATACCGGCGCCAGGGCGGCCGTGCGCGGTATCGAGTACGTGGGTTGTGAGCTTGCCCATTCGCGTTGTCCTTATAGTGTGCGAGGAGCGGCTGCGCATCGAACCGTCTGAGTTCTCGCCTGTGTTCTGACAATCAGCGGCGGATCGAGGCTCCACAAGCGTGGCTACATACCCGTCGGCGTGAGAGGATGCGCGCCGTGTACGCCATTGTAAAAAGTTGCGGTGATCATAACGCGCGCGATAGGCAAGATAATCGCCAGCACATATCGTCTGCCCGCTTATTGCGCTTTCGTAAAGAAAACGTCAGCGTTCCCGCCCGGTTTCAGCCCTTTCCACCGCTTCCCGGCGATGCTACGCGAGCCAAAATTCACGATCATATCGAGTCCGTGAAGACAACTATGGCAGTGTGCGCATTGTCAGGGGCTTTTTGGCTACGGACAGTAGCGTCTTGCACAGCGGCCAGCGCGGCCTCACATAGCGCGAATCGCTGGGCATCCCGAAGACGGCGATCGACGCTGGGTAACCGGGTAACAGGCGCGGATTCACGTGGTGCTTTTGTGTTTTTGCGCCCTCGGTAAAACAGTGAAATAGCGGAGATCGGCATGCAACAGAAACCCCGGACGTTGCTGGTCAAGAACGCGCACGTGCTCGTGACCATGGACGAGACGCGACGCGAAATTCTCAACGGCGGTTTATTCATCGAAGGTAACCGGGTCACGCAGGTCGGCCCAACGAGCGACTTGCCGCAAGAAGCGGACGAGGTGCTGGACCTGTCAGGCCATTTGGTGATTCCCGGCCTGGTCAACACGCATCACCACATGTACCAGAGCCTTACGCGGGCCGTCCCGGCTGCGCAGAACGCCGAGTTGTTCGGCTGGCTCACCAGTCTGTACAAAATCTGGGCGAACCTGACGCCCGAGATGATCGAGGTGTCGACGCTGACCGCCATGGCCGAATTGCTGCTCTCAGGCTGCACGACGTCGAGCGACCATCTCTACATTTATCCGAATGGCGCGCGCCTGGACGACAGCATTGCGTCGGCGCAGCAGATCGGCATGCGTTTTCATGCAGCGCGAGGCAGCATGAGCGTCGGGCAGAAGGACGGTGGCCTGCCGCCCGATTCAGTGGTCGAGAAAGAAGACGCGATCCTGAAGGACACGCAGCGCCTGATCGAAACGTATAACGATGAAGGCCGCTACGCGATGCTGCGTGTTGTCGTGGCTCCCTGCTCGCCGTTCTCTGTCAGCCGTGAGCTGATGCGTGATTCGGCGCTGCTGGCGCGCGAATACGGGGTATCGATGCATACGCATCTGGCCGAGAACGTGAACGATGTCACATACAGCCGCGAGAAGTTCGGCATGTCGCCGGCCGAGTATGCGGAAGATTTAGGCTGGGTCGGACCGGATGTCTGGCACGCGCATTGTGTGCAGTTGGACCGTGCGGGTATCGAGTTGTTTGGGCGTACGGGGACGGGCGTCGCGCATTGCCCGTGTTCGAACATGCGGCTGGCATCCGGCATTGCGCCCATCCGGGCGATGCGGGACGCGGGCGTGAGCGTTGGTATTGGTGTAGATGGATCGGCATCGAACGACGGCGCGCAGATGGTCGCCGAAGTGCGCCAAGCCTTGTTATTGCAGCGCGTGGGTTTCGGTCCCGACGCCATGAGCGCACGCGAAGCGCTCGAAATCGCGACGCTGGGCGGTGCGAAGGTGCTGGGCCGGGATGATATCGGCGCGTTGGCGCCCGGCATGGCAGCCGATTTCGTTTCCTTCGATCTGAGCCAGCACGGCTTTGCGGGCGCGTTGCACGATCCCGTTGCGGCGCTGGTGTTCTGCGCGCCATCGCAGGTATCGACGAGTGTTATCGACGGTCGCGTGGTGGTACGCCACGGCCAGTTGACGACGGTCGATCTTGGACCGATCGTCGAACGTCACAACCGGCTGGCCGGCCAGTTGATCGCGATGGCCAACTAACCAGGATTCAAGGTCAAGGCGCTTCGATCAGCGAGCGTGTGGCATCGGCAACGAGATGGCGCAGCCACCGCACTTCGTCGGAGTAATGGCAGCGCTCGTGCCACAGCTGGTAGTACTGCATCGGCGGGAAATCGAGCGGTGCAGGCACCACCGTCAGCGGCAAGAACTTGGCGTAGTGATCGGCGAACAGCCGCGTGGTGGTGAACACGAGATCCGACTTGATCAGCACGTACGGCGCGAGATTGAAGTAGGGCAGCGTAACGACCACATGGCGCTTGAGCCGCTCGCGCGCCAGATGCACATCAATCGCACCGCGCTGGCCCACGGAATACGGCGTGGGTGCGAGGTGCGGCGCGTTGAGATATTGATCAAGCGTGAGCGCGCCGCGGCGGGCAAACGGGTGATTCGAACTGACGAGACAAACAATCTTGTCGACAAAAAGATTCGAGAGATGCAGTTGTTCAGGCGGCTCGGGCCAGTTGCCCACCACGATATCGAGCTTGCCTTCCTCCAGCGCGAGTTCGTAGTCAAAGGCGGGGCCAAGCGAATGGAATTCGAGCGTGGCGTTGGGCGCGGCTATACGAAAGCGCTCGACCACGGTCGGTACGAACAGCACGTTCAGATAATCCGGGCAGCCAATGCGGTAACAGCGCACCGAAGTAGACGGTTCGAAGTTGTGCTGCTGGACCTTGATGCGTTCGATTTCGCGTAGCGCGTTTTGGGTGGGTTCGAGCAGGCGCAGGCCGTACTCGGTCGGCACCATGCCCGCTTTGCCGCGCACGAGCAGCGGATCACCCGTGATGTCGCGCAGGCGCCTGAGTGCCGCGCTGATCGCAGGTTGTGACTGATTCAGCTTGACGGCCGCGCGCGTAACGCTGCGCTCCATCAAGAGGGTGTGAAGGACGCGTAACAGGTAAGTGTCGATCGCTTCGCGTTGCTGACTCATCTTCTCTCCAATATACGGTCAGGCTGATCGACCAGGGTGCAGAACATATCGTTTTTAATATGACACATTGTTTCCGTCAAGCTGGGCATACCCGCAAGCACATTCGTTGCAAGCTGCGCAACACCGTGCTGTTGCTAATTGCGCGCACTATTTTGAGTAATCGACGGCCCGCACCGTTTTGGGTATCTTTTACTCGCAGATTGCATGTTTCCGTTGCTGCCATGCCGGTCATCCCGGTTTTGCGCAATTTCCGCACTTTCTGAGTCCACATGGGCGACGCCATTTCCTCATCCATTCAGCCGGGCGGTGCGCTTACATCGCGCCTCGCGCTCCACGGCATCAGCAAGCAATATCCCGCCGTCAAGGCCAATGACGACGTGACGCTCGTCGTCGAGCCGGGTGAAATCCACGCGGTGCTCGGCGAGAACGGCGCGGGCAAGTCCACGCTGATGAAGATCATCTACGGCGCGGTGCGGCCGGACGAAGGCGAGATTCAGTGGAACGGCGAGACGGTCGAGATTGGCAGTCCGGCGGCAGCGCGAAAGCTGGGCATCGGCATGGTGTTCCAGCACTTTTCGCTTTTCGATACGCTGACGGTGGGCGAGAACATCGCCCTCGCGCTCGACGATAAATTCGATCTGAAGACGCTTGGCAAGCGGATTCGCGAGGTATCGGCGGATTACGGACTCGATGTCGATCCGCAACGCCACGTACACAGTCTCGCGGTGGGCGAACGTCAGCGCGTCGAGATCGTGCGCTGTCTGCTGCAGAATCCGCGCCTGCTGATCATGGACGAACCCACGTCCGTGCTCACGCCGCAAGCGGTCAAGAAGCTCTTTACGGTGCTGAGAAGGCTGGCGTCGGAGGGATGCAGCATTCTCTATATCAGCCACAAGCTCGATGAAATCCAGGCGCTGTGTCAGACCGCGACCGTCATGCGTGGCGGCCGGGTGACGGGGCGCGTCGATCCGCGCCAAGAGACCCATGCATCGCTCGCACAACTGATGGTCGGTCATTCGCTGCCCGACTACACACGTCGCGAACATACGCCGGGCGACGTGAAGCTCGCGGTGAAGAACCTGTCGGTTGTCAGCCCGGATCCGTTCGGCACGT
>NZ_JAQGMM010000565.1 GCF_028292365.1 Caballeronia sp. | reverse complement strand
GTGATGTTGTAGACCGGCCGGTGAGCACGTGGTGTCGGTGATTCAGCCGACATCGACGTTCAAGGCGATGTCGAAGGTGCCGGTGCCGTTTTTGGCTAGGCCGATGAGCATCAGGCCGAGCGACTCGAGCGTCGAGGCCATGTGCAGGCCGCCGACATCGAACGGACGCAGCCCGAGACTCTCGATGAAGGTTGAGACGCGCGCCTTGGCCTTCGGATCGTCAGCGGCGATGAACGCGTCGAGGCGTCCACTCCGAGCAAGTACAGGGCCGAAGAGGGTGTTGAACGCCTTCACGACATGCGCGCCGGCGGGGGCGGCCTTGGCGATCTCCTGCGCACCAGAACTGCCGTGGGGTGTGACGAGGCCCGTGGCGTCGGGGGAGATCGGATTGGTGATGTCGATGATCACCTTGCCGTCGAGCGCATCCCCGTACTCGGCCAACACCGTCGCCGCATTGGTGTAAGGCACGGCGAGGATGACGATGTTGCCCGCCGGCGCGGCGCCGTACGTCCCTGTGGTCGCTCCGGCTGCGAGCTTGTCGGCCAGCGCCCGCGCCTTGGCGGGGTCGCGGCCGACCACCTCAATGGTGTGTCCAGCCTTGGCGATGCGGCCGCCGATCGCCGTGGCCATGCCACCTGTGCCGATGATGCTGATAGTGCTCATGTGCGGTCTCCTGGTGAGTTAAGTGGTGCTCGTACTTTCTAAACGGGGCATCCCCCGGTAAATGTTCCGTGTGTGCCAAGCCGCGTGGGTCGTCCCCCATGCCGCCCCCGGGTCGACAGAGTCTTTGCACGGATGAATCACGGCTTCGCGATATTGCTGTCCGCCGGGCTCGTTGCGACTCGGCTTCCTGCCTCAGCTCAACTCAGAGGACAGGGAAGTAGTGGCCGTTGTCGAGGTCCTTGAGCAGGCCGGGCTGAGCAGGCTCCCAGCCGAGGGTCTGGCGAGTGATGAGGTTGGACGCCGAGAGATCCAGCGTCACCAAATTCGTGAGGAAACCAAAGTATCCCGGCAGCATCAGTACGTCCACGGGAATGCTCACGGCCGGTAGGCCCAGACGGCTGCCAACGGCCTCGGCGATCTCGCGGAACCGGATGCCCTCGCCCTCAATCCCGTGCCAGCTTTTGCCAGCCGGACCCTTCTCCAGCGCCAGGCGGAACAAGGAGGCGAGGTCGCGGCTGTGCACGGCCGGCCACAGGTTCGCGCCGTCTCCGGGGTAGCCGATGGCACCCTTCTCCTTCGCGAGCCCGATCAGCAGCGGGAGGAGGCCGGCATCGGTCGTGCTGTGCGCGATGGGAGGAATCCGCACGACCGAAGACCGCACGCCCCGCTGCGCGAGGCC
This sequence comes from Caballeronia sp., assembly GCF_028292365.1. Lineage (GTDB taxonomy): Bacteria > Pseudomonadota > Gammaproteobacteria > Burkholderiales > Burkholderiaceae > Caballeronia. The sequence goes on along the minus strand of NZ_JAQGMM010000565.1, from coordinate 8,653 downwards.
GACTACGGTGAGCTCCACGACGTTACGAACCCGCAGGGTCCCCTTGTACGCATCGCCGCCGGGAAGGGCCGGGTCCTCCTCGGTGGCTGGCCGGCCCAGGTTTTCCCACCCAGGCGAGCCAAGGCTCGCCGACACGACCAGCGGCTTTCCGGTTCCGGCTAGTGCCTCGCCATACGCGAGCATGATCTGGATCTCCGCGGCGGCCACGGCGTCAAGACCGCCGGAGGGAAGCAGGTCTTGCCTATGCGCGACGTGGATGACGCCGTCGGACGCAGCCGCCGCCGCCTTGAGCCCATCGAGGTCGGAGATATCCCCGCGACGCACCTTGGCGCCGAGCGCGGACACCGCCGCCGCGGACTTGTCCGACCTGGCCAGGCCAGTTACCTCGTGGCCGGCGGCGATGAGCTCGGGGATGATGTACGAACCGATATGGCCGGTCCCGCCCGTGACGAAAACGTGCATGTTATTGCTCCTTGTAGGCGATGTGATACGAGAAGTGGTGGTACCGGTGCACTCAGCCGAAAAGGCTGATGCCGATTGAGAAGTTGGCGTGCTTGACGGAGTGGATGAGGAGGCCCAGCGACAGCAGGCAGGCGTGCTCCAGCGTCCTCGCCATGGGCAGCGCCCCGGTATCCATCGGGCGCAGTCCGAGGCTCTCGATAAACGCCGAGACGCGTACCTTCGCCGGCGCGTCGTCCCCGGAGATGAACACGTCGAGTGGGTGGCCCTCGGCGGGACCGGCAGCCAGAACGTGGGAGAACTGGGTGTTGAACGCCTTGACGACTTTCGCATCGGCAGGGGCGGCCTTGGCGATCTCCTGCGCGCCGAAACTGTCGCCGGGGGTCACAAAGCTCGTGTGATCGGAGGCGACGGGGTTGGTGATGTCGACAAGAACCTTGCCTGCCAGCTCTTCGCCATACTGCTTTACCACGTTAAGAACGGCGGAATAGGGAACCGCCAGGATGACAATGTCCCCGGCCGGGGCGGCGCCGAACGTTCCTGTCGTCGCGCGGGCTCCGACCTTCTCGGCCAGCGCCCGCGCCTTGGCGACGTCGCGACTCATCACCTCGACGGTGTGACCGGCCTTGGCGGCAAGGCCGCCGATCGCTGCGGCCATGCCGCCTGTGCCGATGATGCTGATGGTGCTCATGTGCAGTCTCCTTGCGAGTTGGGTGGTGCTCGTAGTCACTAGCAACCATCCTATTCACATTACTTGCAAAAAACAAGTAAACTCGGGATTTTACTTGCACATTGCAAGCGATGTTAATATCCAACCATGAAGACGACATCTAAAGAAGACGTTCGGTCCCATTGCGCAGTGAACTACGGCGTGGAGATCTTCGGCGACCGGTGGTCGCTCTTGATCATTCGCGACATCGTTTTTGTCGGCAAGAAGACATATGGCGAGTTCCTGAAATCGGAAGAGGGAATCGCGACCAATGTCCTTGCTTCCCGTCTTGCCTTTCTTGAGGAGCAAGGCATTCTCTCTAGGGCGCCGAGCCCCGACGACGGGCGCAAGGACTTCTACACGATGACCGAAAAGGGCCTGGACCTCATTCCCATCGTGCTTAACATAGTCCTTTGGAGCGCGAAGCACGATTCGAAGTCGTATGTGCGGCGCCGTAAGGAATTGATTGCTCGATTAAGTCAAAGCCCTTTACAGATGAGCGAAGAGGTGAAGGCGCTGGTCCGCGATGGCGGATGTATGTTTCCTGCGAGCAAGGAATGAGCAAGACGGCAAGCGCATCCCGTCACGTCGCACGAACGATATGCACACACCACCGGCTACGAGGTGCAGCAAATAGGGGGCCGATGTCCGAATCGGTCCTGGAAGCCGCCATTGATGTTTCACCGACTCCAGCGGCTGCTCAGGGTCGGGTTGCGGCAGTCACGACCCATCGCCTACTTCGCATGTGCCGCGTGGAACCAGTCGCGCGAATCGATTTGCCAGTCAAGACCAGGACGGCTTTGGGGTAAATTGGACAGCGTCGAACGCGACGAACGCGACGAACGCCGCAACATTCGCATTACGTGCGGTGGCGGACGCTCAAGGACAACTTCACATGGGAGCGAGGATGAAGGGCAAACGCACCGCCGCCGTGCTGCTTTTCGTTCTCGCATGGATAAGTCACGCGTATGGGCAGGGGGAACGTCTGACCGATGGACAAATTGCTGGCGTCGTTTTCGTGGCGAATCAGGCGGAAATTGCGGCAGGAGAGTCTGCGTTGCGCAGAACCCAGTCCAGGAGCGTGCAGGCCTTAGCAACGCGGATCGTTACGGAACATGCGCAGGTCAATCAGGAGATCATCGCACTGACGCAGAGACTGGCGGCAAACCTGCAACGAAGTGCGACGAGCGACGCACTAACGAAACAGAGCGTTGACGACCTTGCGAGGCTCAACGAAGTCGAAACGCGTGGATTCGACGAAGCGTACCTTGATCGGGAGGTCGTCTGCCTTCAGCAGTTGGTCAAAACCGTGGATACCTTCATTCGGTCTGCGACGAGCGTGGAACTAAAGATGCTCCTGGTCCGATTTCGCCCGTCCTTCATCTTTCATCTCGACCAAGCTCAACGATTGAAGTTGGCGATAGGCACTCCGGAAATCGGGCGATAAGTCAGGGCAAGCGCAAACTTCCTTGAGGGGTTTGTTTTGGACATACGCGGTGATCCCTGCCGCGCTGTGAATCGAACGTGCGGTGAGCGACCGGTTGCAGCGGCGGGCGGAGGCCGGCCACCAGCAGTCGCTCGACCGGCAACTCAGTCGGACATTCGAAGGTCGGTTAAGCGCCGCTCCGTCTACATTTTTTTGTTCGTCGCATCATCAGCGATGCGAAGCTTTCCATAAGGCCGGGTGATTGCGATTTCGCTCGAGGAACGCGTACTTCACCTCGGCTCCTTCTTGAAGTACCCGGTCGCCTTGCCTACGTTTTTGCCGAGCAGGGAAAGCCCTACTAAACCCTTTCGATTGGCCGTCTACGCTTACGAGGGGCACGAACACGTCGACCTCTAGCCATTGCCGCTAAAGGCCCGATAACGGGTCAATTAAAACAAAGTATTCCTTTCCAGGCCCAGCGCCTTCGTCCCGGAGCTGACCATCTAACGGTCTGCGTTGTGTCATTCGCTTCGATTTTGAACAAGGAGATGAACATGACCTGCAAGCGCTTCACTAACGTATCGTCCGCCGCCGTTGCGCTACTCGCCCTTAGCGGCACTGCCCATGCCGGGGGAGAATGTTCCGCCGCTACACTCAGAGGTTCGTACTCATTCAGCGTTCATGGAGAATTGCTCGGAATACTAGATGCGAGCATCAACCCAATCGTACTCCACGCGCTTACCCCTCCCATCATCATCGACGGTGTGGCCATTCAGAAATTTGACGGCTCTGGAAGCTTTCAACGAACCGACTTTCTCAACACCAACGGCTCACCCAGAGCCGGACAGACGACGTTCAACCCGAACCAGCACGGCACATATACGGTCAACGCAGACTGCACCGGTACGATGCATATCGTGTACGACAGTGGCGCGGTGCTCGACGCTCAAATCGCGATTGCGGACAACGGGCAAGTTGTTAAGGGCATTATTAGCAACGAGACGGTCCCCTCTTTCGTCCCGGTTCCCGGCGCTTCATGTATGGCAGGCTGTGCACTGGGCGTCCAGGTGAGTCTTGAAGGACAAAAGACTAGCGGCCGCGACCACTGAATCTATAGCGGACCGCGTTGGAGGTGAAGAGGTTGCGCCTCGCTAGCGAATTCTGGCCCACGTCCACGCTAAGATCGCGTACCCGTCACATTGGAGGCAGCAAAGGTGTGGGAAGGGACATCCGCCTCTTCCCTTTTTAAAAATTCGACCGTCGAATCGCCGTAAAGGCACTCCGCAATGGCCGAAATCCCCCTCTCCTTATGCGGATCGCCGAACGGCTGTCGTACCTTGAAAGCCGCCATGGAGTCGCGCTGGGTCGACAGGCCGCAGTGGGTCGATGTAAGCCGATCTCCATCCGTCGCTGTTCCGCCAACCCCGGTCATTCGCGAGCGCTTTGACTCGGACATTGAAGGCCCATTTGACCCGAAACAACGGACTTTTGCTTGCCATTCACGTCCGTCGTGACGCCGGCAGCTGCGGGCACTGGGTTTGCATTTTTGTCATGTCGAGAACTAGCAGCGTGGTCAATCCAGCATGAATCGCCGCGTTGGGAGACTCGTCTTCCGCGTCGCCAAATCAACCCATCAAGCCGACCCACTGGTGTCTTTGCGTCCTTCGAAATAGACCGTTGCTATCAGTGAGTTGATTCTTCAGTATGTTTCACTGTATATAACGTAAGGAAATTTTTTCGAATATTCGTAAGGGCTGGAATGAATCACAAAAAAGTTGTGTGGATGGTCGCGGTGATCGCACTTCCGGGAGCACAAGCACAAGCACAGGCACAAGCAAGCGTTTCCCTGCCGGCCATCTCGATCACTGAAAGCAGCCTTCCTGCCGTGCCCGACTACAACCCGCTAAGCGCGGTGTTTGGTCCGCTGGGTAACCAGTCGATTCTGAACGCACCGACGTCAATCACGGTGATTCCGCAGGACGTGATCGTCAACGCCCAGGCGCGTACGGTCAACGATGCCTTGCGTTCGCTTCCGTCAGTCATCATCCGGAACCAGCAAGGCTATGAGGTGTCGCGTCCGCAATCGCGGGGCTTTCAAAGCGGCATCGTGCAAAACACCAGGCTGGATGGTTTGAACGTCATTGGTACAACGGCTATTCCGACCGAGAACCTGTCTGGTATCCAGGTCCTGAATGGACTTGCCGGCTCGTTATTCGGACCGGAAACGCCTGCGGGTGTATTCAACTACATACTGAAGCGTCCCACCGATACAACGACTGCACAATTTACAGAGGGCTATAGCTCGGACAGCGTTTTCACCGAACAGGTCGACGTGGGCGGCCGTACCGGTCCCGATAACGCGCTAGGCTATCGCTTCAACCTGGTGCACGGCGAAGGTCAGAGTTGGGCTCCTGAAAGTAATGTCAATCGAACCTTGGTCAGTGGAGACTTCGACTTTCATATCGATGACAGGACAGTCATTGAAGCGGACTTCAGCCATTATTCGACCGACATCACCGGCCTTCCCGGAAGCATCGTGTATGACGGCGGCAAAAGCACGTTGCTGCCGAGCGCGGTTGACCCGACCAGGCTTGGCTACGGTCAGCCGGTCGCCGGCTCGGACCTGGTGACGAACACCGCGCTGGTCAAAGTCAAACACAAGTTCAACGACAACTGGAGCTTCGAAGTTGGCGGCCTTTACCAGAATTCGGAACGAGGGCTTTACGGGATCACCAATGCGTTGACCAACAACGCCGGCAACTATACGGTGACCAAAAACTTCACTGCGATTCCGCACTTCACGATTAGCAGCAACACGGCAGCTCTGAATGGCCATTTCGACGTGTTGGGCTTAAGAAACGACGCGACGATCGGGACGAACGGGTTCGTCAACAATCAGTATTCGTCGCGAAACTCCATAGCGACCGTGCTCGGCAGCGCCAATCTCGCGAACCCGGTCGTACTCTCGTCGCCACCGGTTCCCGCTACGGGCGGCCAGTATCAATCTGCTTCGTTGATTGAACAATCCATCGTGACGGGCGACACCCTCCACTTGAACGATCAGCTTGCGCTGCAAGGCGTCCTGAGCACCTCGTTCCTGCACGATACAAGCTTCAATGCCGCCGGAAAGGTCACGAGTTCCGATGATCACAATGGCGACTTGAGTCCGACCGTCAGCATTATTTACAAGCCGCTTCCTCAGCTCACTACTTACGCGACGTACTCGGACAGTATAGAAGAAGGCGACCAGGCACCGGCGGGCACCGCGAACGCCAATCAGTTCATGGCACCCTACAAGGACAAGCAATACGAGGTCGGCGCGAAGTATGCAATGTCCGATGATCTACTTGTCACATTGGCTGCATTTCGAATGACTCGTCCGCTTGCTAACACCAACGCGCAGACCAATGTGTTTTCCGTAGTAGGTACGCAGATGAACACGGGCGCGGAGCTGTTCGTCCAGGGGGATGTGCTGCCGTACCTGAGTCTCTTCGGCGGTGTGACCTACATCGATGCACGCCTGAAAGGCACCGGAAACACGGCGACGAGCGATAAGCTGGTCGTTGGTGTTCCGGAATTCAAAGCGGATCTCGCGTTCGACTACCACCCTGACTTTAGCCAGGGCTTCGGCCTGACCGGAGCCGTTCATTACGAAAGTGATCGAGCGGCGACCAACACGAACAACTCTTTTGCTCCTGCCTACACCACGCTGGACCTGGGAATGCGGTACTCGGCGCATTACTGGAATCATCGCGAAATTTATCGTTTCCAGGTCATAAATGTTACGGACAAGGAATACTACTCATCCATTGCGGACGGGAATATCGTGGGAAGCGCTGGCGCCAACACAGCCTACCTGGGTCAACCGCGGACCTTCATGGCAAGCCTGGAACTGGACTATTGAAAACATAAACCCCCGTCAGCGGGCGAGACGTCGAACCACCGCCCCAAATTGACTCGCCCAAACTCGCCCGCTCCGCCTCTGACATGTCAAATGCCGGAAGCCCTTCAAACCCACTGATCGTTCTCGACGGTACGCTCGCCCTTCGCGCCATCGCCTGTGTTCACCACACCTCTCGGCTCGATCAGCAGCATCTTCACTTCCGCATTTGCACTGGGCCTATGCTCAACGCCCTTCGGCACGACAGCCATCTGACCGGCTCGCAGCACGATCGAGCCATCGCCCGAAGGCCCCCCGCGAACGTCGATACGCAATTCGCCTTCTAGTACAACAAACGTTTCGTCAGTATCGGCATGCCGGTGCCACGGAAACTCGCCTTCGACCTTCACAACCTTGAACTGATAGTCGTTCATTTCGGCGACAACGCGCGGTTGCCAGTGCCCGTTGATCTGCGCGATCTTGCCGATCAGGTCGATGGTCTGGCACTGGCCGCGCTCGGCTGGCGCGTCGATGTGCTTCGGGTTCTGGAATTGGGACATCGTTCTCTCCGCTGAAAGGTTAATGCGTCGAGGATACGCATGCTCCTGGCGGCTGTATTGAACGATCGTGGGTGTTTTTCAAACGCGCTGGATGCCGCCCGCGACCCGGAGCCAATGCCCCGGCGTCAGTCCGAATGTCTTCGTGAAATGTCGCGTCATGTGGCTCTGATCAGCAAAGCCCGCGGCTGCAGCAGCTTCAGCGAGCGAGGTATTGGCGAGCAGCATGCGCCGCACCGTATCTAGGCGCCGCATCGTCAGATAACGGTACGGACTCGTGCCATAGAACGTGCGGAAATCGTGCGAAAGGCTCCAGCGATCGCGGCCGGTCGCCGCTTCAAGTTCGTCGAGCGTGACGACCCGGGCACAGTTCACGTGCAGATAGTCGCGTGCGCGCCGCGCCGCGAGGAAATCGCCTGCCGGGCGCCGTGCGGGCGTGCCGGCAACTGCGGCTAACGCGTGCGCCAGCTCGGCGAGCGCATCGCTCTGCTCGAGCGGCTCGAGCGTATGGCCGATATGTTGAAGCAAGGTCGCGGTTGCCGCCGCAAGGCGCACATCGGTCGTCACGCCGCCGTCGAGAAACGGCAGTGCGCGTCCGCCGAGCACGTCCTGAAAGAGCGCGGGTTCAACATAGATCATCCGGTACTTGAATCCATCGTCCGTGCCCGCCTGACCATCGTGAGCCTCGTCGGGATGAAGGACGATCGTGTTGCCGGGAAGGCTGTTTCGCTGACTGCGCCGATAGTTGAAATTCTGGACGCCGGCGAGCGTGCGGCCAATTGCATAGGTGTCGTGCCGGTGCATGGCATACGCCTTGCCGTGAAACCACGCTTCAATGCGCTCGACGCCTTCTATAGGCTCGGCACGTCTTACCCAGTCGGGACACAAGAGCGATGCTGGACGGTTCACGATGGTTGGCCCTGGACGTTTCGAGGTGTCGCGCCGCAGCGCGGTACGCGGTACAGCGCGCGGCCTCGACCCAGATTGTCGCACGGGACGGTCGCGTGGTTTCCATTGCCACGCAGGCGGGTTATGCGCTCGGCCTGCTCTTCTTCATTCCGCTCGGCGACAAGGTGGAATTTCGCAAGCTCTTCGCGCTCACATTGTCGGCGTCCGTCGTTGCGCTTGTCGCGATGGCGGCTGCGCCCACACTGCCTTGGGCCGTGGCGGCGAGCTTTATATGACGGTCCGCTTTGCGGGCGGTGCGATCGGCGCGACGCTTGGCAACTATGCGTGGAGCGTGTGGCATTGGCCGGGAGTGTGCGGCGTCGGGCTCCTCTTTGCTAGCGCCTCAATGCTGCCGCAGATCATTCCCGCGTTCGGCCAGCGACCGCTTGGCAGGCGACGCGAGAGAAGCGCCGACCCTGGATAGGCGATCGGACGATCGCACCAGACGGATCGCACTGCCTTGGGCGTATGGATGGACCGGTCGCTTCTGAGCGCTGTGGCGCAACAGACCGTCAGTTAGCGGCCTGCATAAGGTAATGTGAGCGTACTTAACTTATTGCACCTTTCCAAACGATGACAGACCTGTATTCAATTCGTCGCGCCCGTGCTACTGACCTCCCCTCGATATATGCCGGCGAGCTCGACTATATTCGTCAGATCGAGCCAGAGCAGGA
>NZ_JAQGMM010000287.1 GCF_028292365.1 Caballeronia sp. | reverse complement strand
CGAAACTTGATGCGCGAAGCGAGGCTGCAATCGTCGATCAGTTCGCCACGAATCGATTCCATGCCGCCCGCCTCCACCAGCGCCGCGCGCCGCACCATCATGCAACCGCCGGCGGCCGCCGCCGTGCGGTTGCCGACGTTGTTGACCCACGCGAATGGATACAGCTTCGCGAAGAAAAACACGAACGCGGGAATCAGCGCCCTTTCCCATGAGGAATCACTGCGCAGCCGCACCATCAGCGAGACCAGGTCGCGATCTTCGAGAATCGAGCGTGCGACCAGCTGCGAGGCGGCGTCCGCCGGATGACGAATGTCGGCGTCGGTGAGCAGCAGGTAATCGGCCGGAAAACCCAGGCCGTCGATAGCCGCAATGCCTTGCGACTGCGCCCACACCTTGCCGGACCAGCCGGGCGGCAAAGGCGCGGCCGTCAGGACCGTCAGGCGGTCTTCGAAACCGCTGTCACGCGCGGCGGCCTGAGCGGCGTCGGCGGTGCCGTCGGTGCTGTGGTCGTCGACGACAATCAGATGGAACGAACCCGCGTAATCCTGAGCGAGCAGCGACGTCACCGCGCGGCCGATCACGTCGGCTTCATTGCGCGCCGGGACGACCGCGACGAGCGCCGGCCAAGCTCCGCGGCGCGCAATCTCGGCTTGGCCGACTGCGTGAACGGTACTTTCGCTGAGCCGTTCGAGGGCTTGCGCGCGCCAGAAACCGCCGCGGCCAAACAGCAGGACAAGCCAGATGAGGAGGGACAACCAGGCAATCAGGAGCATCGTCAATTCGGAGCAGGTCGATGATTAAGCAGATTCAACATCAAGAGGGGCGCCGTGGAGAGCGGGTCAGGTCGGGTCAGCCTTCGACCGAGCGCAACTGGACACCCACCCGGCCACGCAACCGCATGGCGAGCGAACGCACGCCGATCACGACCCAGTCCGGGCCTTTCAGCACCGGGCGCTTGCGGAACACGTCGTAGTCGGCCTGTTCAATTTTTTCGAGAATGCGCAGACCGCCGTGCACGACGCTGCACAATTCCAGCCCGAACCTCCCGGGCATGCGCACGGCGAGCGGCGCGCCGCCAACGATCATCGCGCGGGCATGGTCGACTTCGTGACGCATCAGCGCGCGCCAGGCGTCGTCGCAGATTTGCTCGTCGATATGCCGTTCGGTCACACCGAAACGCTCAAGATCGCACAAAGGCATGTAAATGCGGCTCTTCTTCCAGTCGATCCCCACGTCCTGCCAGAAGTTGATGAGCTGCAGCGCGGTACAGATAGCGTCGGAATCGGCAAGATTCTCGGGCGTGCTGGCGTCGAAAAGATGCAGCATCAGCCGCCCGACCGGATTCGCCGAGCGCCGGCAATAGTCCATCAGCGCGGGCCAGTCGGCGTAACGCGTGGTGTCAATGTCCTGATCGAATGCCGAGACGAGATCGTAGAAGGGCCCGAGCGGCAATCCATACTGCGCGACGGTGCCGGCCAGTTTCCCGAACAGCATGGGATGAACCGGCGCCGGCTCACCGGCGGCGACTGCATCCAGTCCGGCGCGGAAATCGGCGAGACGGGCGTGGCGTTCGGCCGGGTCGAAGACCCCTTCGTCGGCAATGTCGTCTGCCGTGCGCGCGACGTGATAGATCACGCCGACCGGCGCACGCAGCCGTTTCGGCAGCAATATGCTGGCTACGGGAAAATTTTCGTAGTGGTCGACTTCCATAAGGCGGTCCAGGTATTCGACACGGCGCGCGGATGCCAAAATGGACATCGACGCACGCAGGTCGTGCGTGCCGGGTCGCTGACGCATAACAACATTCCGTTTCCGTGCGACGTGAATGTTGGTTAGGCGCAACGACTCGACACGGGATAAATTCTTGTCGTGGGCTGCCCGAAAACCTGTTGGAGAACCAAGCGCGAATCCGGGCGAATCCGGACAAATCCGGTGCTTCCGGTGCTTTATGCAGCCGCCCAGGCGACCCGCTCACCCGGCTTATCTGGCATCCGCCCCCACACAGGTGTGGCTTAAATCCCCGTCAGCTTCGGTTTAAATCTGCAGCCCGGAGCAATGCTTCGACTGCCGCTGCTCCCCGCCGATACTGCCCGGCAGGCCATCTACCCGGGCTTTTCATTGTGCCTTGCTGCACCGGACCGGCTACCCGTCCGCGCGTGCAGCAGCCGGCTAAAAAGCCGGATCACGCCGCCATGGCGGCTCCAAGGCCGTTTCACGGATGCGCGGCCGGAAACGCGGCGAAGCGCTAGTTTACCGGCTTCCGCGTCCGCGCAGTAATTCAACCCTGCCGCCAGAAACGGAAACACCCTCTAACACCCTCTTACAAGCATCCAAAAACTGAACGAGTTAGAATACGCGGTCAACTTCGGCCTTAAAGTTGAAACGAATGGCCTCTTTCCAGCCAGTTGTTTCCCAAAGCTTTTCCGAGAAGCTTTAATTTCGCTTACAACAAATCGACCGGATTTGATCGAAGCTTATAGCCGGTTCCATTCGAAACCCGCGCCAGTCGGAGTTCGCCCGAATATGCGTATTATCCTTGCTCAACCCCGCGGCTTTTGTGCGGGCGTGGTCCGCGCGATCGAGATTGTCGATCGCGCTCTTGAACGACATGGCGCGCCCGTCTACGTGCGCCATGAGATTGTTCACAACCGGCACGTTGTCGACAATCTGCGTAGCAAGGGCGCGCGTTTTGTCGAAGAACTCGACGAAGTGCCGCACGGCGCCGTTGCTATTTTCAGCGCGCACGGCGTGGCGCAAACGGTTGAAGCCGACGCGGAAGCACGCGGTCTGGACGTGCTCGACGCCACCTGCCCGCTGGTGACGAAGGTCCATGTCCAGGGCCGGCAATATGTCGCGCAAGGGCGCACGCTGATCCTGATCGGCCATGCGGGGCACCCCGAAGTGGAAGGGACCATCGGCCAGATTCCCGGCACCGTGGTGCTCGTGCAGAGCGAAGCGGAAGTGGCAACGCTCGCGCTACCCGTCGATGCCCCCGTCGCGTATGTCACGCAAACCACGTTGTCCGTGGACGATACGCGCGACATCATCGACGCACTGCATCGCCGTTTTACAGACATCGTCGGCCCGGATACGCGCGACATCTGCTATGCCACGCAAAATCGCCAGGCGGCGGTGCGCGAGCTGAGCAAGCAAGTCGACGTATTGCTCGTAGTCGGGGCGACCAACAGTTCCAACTCGAATCGTCTGTGCGAGATCGGCGCCGAAACCGGCGTGCCGAGCTACCTCGTGGCGGACGGCTCGGAATTGAAAGCCGACTGGTTTGCGAATGCGCAGACTGTCGGGATTACGGCCGGTGCGTCCGCGCCGGAAGAAATGGTTAAACACGTTATCAGTGCACTGCGCGCGCTGGGCCCTGTCGAAGTTACGACAATGTCCGGCCGCGAAGAGAAAGTTGAATTCAAACTCCCCGCGAAGCTGACGAAGCCGCTTGCTGCGGCAACAGCATCCGCTGGCGCCCTTCGCGAAGATTAAGGAGCACACGCAATTGTCTATTCCAATGCTGCAAAAGGTCCGGGTTGGCGCTTACATCGCGCGCCAGCATTTCATGCGCAACAAGCGCTATCCGCTCGCGCTGATGCTCGAGCCGCTGTTCCGCTGCAATCTGGCGTGTAACGGCTGCGGCAAGATCGATTATCCGGACCCCATCCTGAACCAGCGCATCTCGATGGCAGACTGCCTCGCGGCTGTCGACGAATGCGGTGCGCCGGTAGTTTCCATTGCTGGCGGCGAGCCGCTGCTGCACAAGGAAATGCCCCAGATCGTGAAGGGCATCATCGCGCGCAAGAAGTTCGTTTATCTCTGCAC
>NZ_JAQGMM010000556.1 GCF_028292365.1 Caballeronia sp. | reverse complement strand
AGCAGATTCGTCGCGTGGAAGAGATCGTCAACGCGGAAGTGCTGGCAAACGCGCCGGGTATCGTGCGTGTCATGCCGTACGACGAAGCCGTGAAGGGCGGCGCGATGGCGCTGTTCGGCGAGAAATATGGCGACGAAGTGCGCGTGCTCGACCTCGGTTTCTCGCGTGAACTTTGCGGCGGCACGCACGTGCAGCGCACGGGCGATATCGGCTTGTTCAAGATCGTGATGGAAGGCGGCGTCGCGGCAGGGATTCGCCGCGTGGAAGCGATCACCGGCGACAACGCCGTGCGCTTCGTGCAGGAACTCGATGCGCGGATCAACGCGGCATCGGCCGTGCTGAAGGCGCAGCCGTCTGAACTCACGCAGCGCATCGTGCAGGTCCAGGATCACGTGAAGGCGCTGGAAAAGGAACTCGGCGCGCTGAAGTCGAAGCTTGCTTCCAGCCAGGGCGATGAACTCGTGTCGCAGGCGGTCGAGATTGGCGGCGTGTTTGTGCTGGCGGCTCAATTGCCGGGCGCAGACAGCAAGACGCTGCGCGAAACTGTCGATAAATTGAAGGACAAGCTGAAGAACGCAGCCGTTGTTCTGGCGGCCGTCGATGGCAACAAGGTCAGCCTGATTGCGGGCGTGACGGCGGAGGCATCGAAGAAGGTGAAAGCCGGTGATCTGGTGAACTTCGTCGCGCTGCAAGTCGGCGGCAAGGGCGGTGGACGGCCCGACATGGCGCAGGCGGGCGGCACCGAGCCAACAAATTTGGCTGCGGCGCTGGCCGGTGTGAATGACTGGGTGAAGAGCAAGCTTTAAGCGTTCAGACGGTTAGAGCTTCAACCGTTTAGAAAGCCCGTTCTGAGTTACAACAGGACGGGCTTTTTTGCGTCTGCACGGGACGTTCTCTCTTTGCCGTTAAAGAGGGCCAATGCAGTCCTAAGGATCACGATCCCGTTTCCGGCGCGATTTTCGTTGATGCCAAGTTGCCCATGATTTGAGGCGGACCGGATCATGCCGACCCGACTTCACCATCAAAAACCCGCAAGCGAACTGACAGGTATGCGACTTGCCCTTTGTTTGTCAGTGCAGGCATGAAGCTCTGCACGTCGACTACAAAGGGAACCTGACTCATGAATCGAAAACTCGTCACACTCGTCGCCGCTTCGTCGATGGTTTTCGCCACGGGTGCCGTCTATGCCAAAGGATGTCTGGAAGGTGCGGCAGTAGGCGGCGTGGCGGGCCACATGGCAGGCAAGCACGGAGCGGTGGGTGCGGCCGGCGGTTGCGCGGTCGGGCACCACGAAGCGAACAAGAAAGACAAGAAAGCGCAGCAGGCCGCGGGATCAGATCAACCCGCCGGAAAATAAATCGTAAGGCGGTTAGCGGACTGGGAGCAAACAGACACGGGCATGGCGGTTAATGGCAATTACTGACGTCTCCGCGTGTTCACGCACGAAACGTTAAAATAACCGCCACACTTACCATCGCCCCGGCCCCTGACCGCATGCAACATTTTGCCTCCGATAACTACGCCGGCATCTGCCCCGAAGCGCTCGCCGCGCTGATCGAAGCTAACAACAGCGGCCACGAGCCGGCCTACGGCGACGATTCCTGGACGCAGGGCGTGTGTGACCGCATCCGCGACCTGTTCCAGACCGACTGCGAAGTCTTCTTCGTCTTCAACGGCACGGCGGCCAATTCACTGGCGCTCGCATCGTTATGCCAGTCGTATCACTCGGTGATCTGCCATGAGCTCGCGCACATCGAAACCGATGAATGCGGTGGCCCCGAATTTTTCTCGGGCGGTTCGAAGTTGCTGACGGCGCCCGGTATCGACGGGAAGCTTACGCCGGATGCCATTGAAGCCATCGTCACGCGTCGCGCTGACATTCACTATCCGAAGCCCAAGGTCGTCACGCTCACGCAGTCCACCGAAGTGGGCACCGTGTACAGCGTGGAAGAAATTCGCGCTATCGCCGCGATCGCAAAGCGCCGCCATCTGAAGGTGCATATGGACGGCGCGCGGTTTGCGAACGCGGTCGCGTCGCTGAATGTGCATCCATCGGAGATCACGTGGCGCGCGGGCGTGGACGTGCTGTGTTTTGGCGGCACGAAGAACGGCCTGCCCGTTGGCGAGGCGGTGATTTTCTTCGATAAGGCGCTGGCCGTCGACTTTGCGTACCGGTTGAAACAGGCGGGGCAACTGGCGTCGAAGATGCGCTTTATCTCGGCGCCCTGGCTCGGCTTGCTTAACAACGATGTATGGCTGCGCAACGCACGCCATGCAAACGCCATGGCGCAACTGATGGCTGAGCGGCTGGAAGGCATACAAGGCGTGAAGGTCATGTTCAAGCCGCAAGGGAACGCGGTGTTCGCCGAGCTGCCGCCGGCTGTTGCGCAGGCGCTGCGCAACAAGGGCTGGAAGTTTTATCAGTTCATCGGCTCGGGCGGCTGCCGGCTGATGTGTGCGTGGGACACGCTGCCGGAAACGGTGGAGCAGTTCGCCGGCGAGGTCCGCGCGCTTAGCACCGCCCTCTGACTCCTCTGACCTCTCTGACCCTTTTGGATCCTCCGACCTCTGACCATGATCGAATACCATTTCTGTCCACGCGATGCCAACAAGCTGGTCGAACGTGCCGATGCAAGCCACGAAGGCGGGCGCGTGCGACTCGCGTGCCCGGACCCGGAATGCGGCTTCGTGCACTGGAATAATCCGCTGCCGGTGGTCGCGGCGATCGTGGAATACGAGGGCAAGATCCTGCTCGCGCGCAACGCGGCGTGGGTCGAGGGCATGTTCGCTCTGATCACGGGTTTTCTCGAGAATGGCGAGACGCCCGAAGAGGGCATCGCGCGAGAAGTGCTCGAAGAGACGTCCTTGGTGGCGCAATCGGTTGAACTGGTCGGCGTGTACGAATTCATCCGCAAGAACGAGCTGATCATTGCGTATCACGTGAAGGCGAACGGGACGATCAACCTGTCGCCGGAACTGCTCGAGTATCGTCTGGTCGAGCCGGCGAAACTCAGGCCCTGGCGCGCGGGAACCGGCCATGCCGTGGCGGAATGGATGCGTGGCCGCGGTCTGGCCGTGGAATATGTGGACCGTCCGGGACAGTAACGCGCTTAACACCCGCACACTACATGGCGTCCGCTCGGATTGACGGACGCCCGTGCGACTTCTAACATGCCTGACGCTTCACCTAACTGCGGATACTCGTCATGGCCTTCATCTTCTACGTCACCCACATCCATCTCGGTTACGACGCGCTCGCCATGCTCGACAGCGAATGCGCGCGTGTCGGCATCAAGCGGCCATTGATCATCACGGACAAAGGCGTGCTGGCCGCGGGGCTGGTGTCGCAAACCGTCCAGGCGCTGGACCTGGATGCGGGCGCTGTTCCCATCTTCGATGAAACCCCGTCGAACCCGACCGAGGCGATGGTGATGAAAGCCGCCGCGCTGTACAAAAGCGAAGGCTGCGATGGTTTGATCGCCGTGGGCGGCGGTTCGTCCATCGATCTGGCGAAGGGCGTCGCGATCATGGCGACCCATCCGGGGACGCTGACGGAGTACGCGACGATCGAAGGCGGCAGCAACAAGATCACCGCTGGGTCCGCACCGCTGATCGCCGTGCCGACCTCTTCGGGCACCGGCAGCGAAGTGGCGCGTGGGGCGATCATCATTCTTGCCGATGGCCGCAAGCTCGGCTTTCACTCATGGCATCTGTTGCCCAAGTCGGCCGTGTGCGATCCGTCGCTGACGTTGGGCTTGCCGCCCATGCTGACCGCTGCAACGGGCATGGACGCGATCGCGCATTGCATCGAAACATTTCTCGCACCGGCGTTCAATCCGCCCGCCGACGGCATCGCGCTGGATGGGCTCGAGCGCGCGTGGGCGTCCATCGAACGGGCGACGCACGACGGCCAGGATCGTGATGCACGCCTGAACATGATGAGCGCGTCGATGCAGGGCGCCATGGCATTCCAGAAGGGTCTGGGCTGTGTGCATTCGCTGTCACACCCGTTGGGCGGACTGGTCGTGAACGGGCGCACCGGGCTGCATCACGGCACGCTGAATGC
>NZ_JAQGMM010000551.1 GCF_028292365.1 Caballeronia sp. | reverse complement strand
CGCAGGTTCAGTACATCAATACGTTGATCACGCAGCGCCAGGACGCGATCGTGATTGCCGCGAACGATGCCAACGCGGTTGTTCCGTACCTGAAGAAAGCGATGGCGCAAGGCGTGAAGGTCGTCACGTTCGACTCGGATACCGCGCCCGACGGCCGTCAGATCTTCGTCAATCAGGCCAACTCGGAAGGGATCGGACGGGGACAGGTGCAGTTGATGTCAAAGCTGATAGGAGGCGAAGGTGAATTCGCCATTCTCTCCGCCACGCCGAACGCCACGAACCAGAACACCTGGATCAAGTGGATGGAGGACGAACTGAAGAAGCCGGAATACTCGAAGATGAAGCTGGTGAAGATCGCCTACGGTAATGACGACGACCAGAAGTCGTTTGTCGAAACGCAGGGTCTATTGCAGGCGTATCCGAACCTGAAAGGCATCATTTCCCCGACGACCGTGGGTATTGCAGCAGCGGCGCGTTATATCTCGACATCGCCGGCCAAGGGCAAGGTCATGGTGACCGGACTGGGTACGCCGAATCAGATGCGCGCGTTCATCAAGAACGGCACTGTGAAGGCGTTCCAGTTGTGGGATCCGGGTCAACTTGGTTACCTCGCGGCCTACGCGGCGGCTAACCTTGCTTCAGGTACGATCACGGGCAAGGAAGGCGATAGTTTCGACGCAGGCAAGTTGGGCAAGCGCACAGTGGGCAAAAGCGGCGAAGTCGTGCTTGGACCGCCGACCACGTTTGATTCTTCGAATATCGACAACTTCAATTTCTAGAGCGGAGTCTGTCGAAGAACGAAAACGTTGGTGGGAAGAAAAGCGTACTTGAAGGCCGGAGCCCAATCCTGGATTGGGCTCCGGCCTTTTTCGCACTGGGTAACAAAAAGAATATCCGGCTTACGCAGACCATCAAGCCAGGCAGCGATGCACTGACGCTCGTTTCTCGAAGCGTTCTTCAGAGAAGCCCCCTTCACAGGGCATCCCCCGTAGCGCGCGCGTGAGCTTCAAGCTCGCCCATGACATCGAAGAGATCGCCCACGATGCCGTAATCCGCCACTGAAAAAATCGGCGCATCCGGGTCCTTGTTCACGGCCACGATGATCTGCGAATCCTTCATGCCGGCCAGATGCTGGATCGCGCCGGAAATGCCGAACGCGAGATAGATATCGGGCGCCACTGTCTTGCCCGTTTGCCCGACCTGCGCAGCGTTGGGCGCATAACCCGCATCCACTGCCGCGCGCGAAGCGCCGAGCGCTGCTCCCATGTTGCGGGCCAACGCGCCGAGCTTGTCCATGTTTTCCTTCGATGCCAGTCCCCGACCTCCTGCGACCACAATCCGCGCGCTCGACAGATCGTGTCCACCTTGCGCAGCGGCCTGCCGATCGATCAGCACGGTCGCGGTGAACGGCGCGATGTAACCGAGCGCGACGATTGGCGCCGCACCGCCGGTGGCGCTTGCAGGCGCAAAAGAAGACGTTCGGAAAGTTGCGAAAAGCGTGGCGCTCGTACTTTCGACTGTCGCGACCACACTGCCCGCGTAAAGACCGCGCACGAAGCGCTGAGCTGTCACCACGCGCGTGATGTCCGCGAGAAACGCATTGCTGGTCAACGCAGCGGCTCGGGGAAGGGCCGCGCGTCCCGTTGTTCGGTGACTCGCTGCAATTAAAGAGTAATCCGAAGCAATGTGCTGAAGAAGATTGGCAAGTGTTTCCGGATTGGCTATGTCGTCCGATGCCAGCAGCACGCGCCCGACGCCGTCGATGCACGCAGCCGCATTCGCCATGGAAGGCGAAAACGTGAGCGCGTCCACCGGTACGCCGCGCTCACTGGCCGCCCTGATCACACGCAGGGTTGCGTCGGCGATCGCACCGTCTTCCCATTCTGCTACGACAAGACTTCTCATAGTCATGCTCCCACGTTTTGAAGTAACCGCCCGCTGCCGATGGCGCCAAGCAGTGCGGCGGTATCGGCGACTTTGATGCCGGGCTGACGGACCGCTGGCTCGGCTATCTCCATGATTCGTATTTGTGTGTCGAGAGTGACGTTGAATGTGGTGGCATCAAGCGTGCGCAGCGGCTTTTGTTTTGCCTTCACGATGCTCGGCAACGTGACACGACGGGGTTCGGCCAGCCGCAGGTCCGCACTGATCACGCCATGCCCGTCAAGGCGCCAGGTAGCCGTGCCAGCGTCGTCGCCGCAGGTGACGAGCCAACCGCTTCCGGTAGCTTCCATAGCGGATGCGTTGAGCGCTTGCGGCCAGCCGAGCAACCCGGCGAGCATTGCTGCAACGCCGCCGATGTCGTCATCGATCGCCTGCTTGCCACACAGCACGAGACCGTAGGCATCGGATTCGGTATCGGCGGTGATGAACGCATGCAGCAGACGCGCGATGCCAAGCGAGTCCGGCGAAGCATTGGCTGTGTCGATCAGCACGGCGTTGTCCGCGCCCATCGCCAGTGCGGTGCGCAGCACATCCTGACAAACGGGCTGGCCGCATGTGAGCACGGTTACGCTCGACGCCACGCCGGCTTCGCGCAGACGCAGCGCTTGTTCGACCGCACATTCGTCGAACGGGTTAAGCGACATCTTGAGGCCTGCTGTATCAACACTGCCTGCGGAGCCGATGCGAACGCGCACGTTGGCATCGACGACCCGTTTCACGGGGACGAGAATCTTCATGGTCATCTGAGGGGCTAACGTTGGAGTGATCAGGACACCGCGCCTGAGCCGTATTTGCCGATCAGCAGCGCGCCGCTCGCGAAACGATCGAGCGCGTACGGCGAGAGCGAGACATCGGTGGTTTGGCCTAGCGCGTGCTGCGCGAGTATCTTGCCGATTCCCGGCGACAACTTGAAGCCGTGCCCGGAGAAGCCGAATCCGACCGTCAGTCCTTCTATGTCACCAACCGATCCGAGCACAGGGTTCCAGTCCGGCGTGACGTCGTACACCCCGGTCCACGATGAAGCGAGCCCAGCTGTTTCGTATGTGGGAAAACGTTCTGCAACCTGCGCACCGACTTCGCCGACATAGTCGAGGGAGATATCGCCTTGTTCAGTCTCGGGGGCGTTCAGCGTTTCGCCGACTACGCCTTCGGACACCAGCATCTGGCTGCCGCCGTAGCTCCGGAAATACAGCATGCCCGGCGAGCCGAGATCCTTGAAGGCTGGCATGCTGAATGTGTAGGGCGCAACATTGCACTCCAGAGCGAGCACCGTGTGGCGTTCCGGCTTGACGGGCAACGGCACGCCGATCCACCCGGCGAGCTCCGGCGTCCAGATATTCTGCGTGCTGAGCAGCATGCCGCAACTGAACGTTCCGGCGGACGTTTGAACGCCGGTCACCCGGCGGCCATCACGCACGAGACCGGTCACGGTCGTGTTTTCCATGAACTTCACACCGCGCCGGCGAGCCGAGCGCGCGAAACCGGTTGCGACCAGATAAGCATCGGCGAAACCCGCCTCGGGTTCGTAGCCGATCAATGCAGCATCGTCGAATTGAGCGATCGGCAAACGCTCGCGGGCTTCGGCCCTTGAGAGCAGTTGTACTTCGATCCCCATGCCCTGCTGCGCGTCGAGCGAAGCTCGCAGCGGCGCGAGCTTGTCGCCTTCCGGAGCGCAAATCATATAACCGCATTTCACGAGACCGCACGAGCCTTCGTCGTCATCCACGTAAGCCGCAAAGTTATTGAACGCGTGCCACGACGAACGCGCGAGCTCCACGTTCTGCCGCACGGAATAGTGCGTGCGCAATAACCCCGACGATTGCGACGTCGTGCCGGCTCCGATCGTGCCGCGATCCAACACCAACACGCTTTTGGCGCCGAGCGTAGCGAGATGATGGGCAACTGACGCGCCGATGACCCCGGCGCCGATCACGATGACGTCGTAATGGCTCATGCTACTTCCTGAAAGAAGATCGATGAGCGGATTTTAAGGAGAGGAAATGCTAAGTCGCTTTGTATTAAGAAAACTTATGCAGAGCGAGCGGATTGCTGCAGACTTCTGGCTTAAGCCGCATCCTTGTTACGGTGCGGCGGGAGCAAGAGGTTTAAACGGCCGCGATGCAATCAATCTCGATGTCAAACTTTCCTGCCCATGCGGGAACGCAGACGAAGATTCGAGCCGGCGGGTCTTGGGGAAAGTAGCGTACGTAGACCTCGTTAATGGCCGCAAACTTCTCGACCGACGTGCAATACACATTGCACTTCAAGACGTTCTCCAACGACGACCCCGCTGTTTCGAGGCAAAGCTTCATTTGCTCAAGAGCAAGCTCGGTCTGGCGCTCGATCGAAGCGATGATTACCTCGCCGGTGTCAGGATCGAACGGAGGAAGCCCCGAAACATACAGGGTATCGCCATGACGCGTCATGACGGAAGCTGGCGCTTTCCATCTTTCCAGATACGAGGAAAGGGGCTCGACGCGGATGATTTGCCTTTTCATTGGAATGCTCCTGCAGCGGGGGGTCTCGGATGGAAGCAGATTACCCCCGGCCTGGCAACGAATGTTTCAGCCTGTAATGAAATGAGAATTCCGCAGACAGCGCGAACATAGCTCAGGTTTGTTACGCGCTTTGCATAAGTACCTGTGATGAACTTTATAAGCAGGGCACCCGGCAGCGTGCGTCGACGCACCAAGCACGGAAAACAGCGCACCGCCGTAAGGCGGTCCCGTTTCCCCGCAGCGCCATTCACATGACCCCTCACGTTTGCCAGATGGTTTCCTGTCATGAACTTTTAGTTCTTAAAGGGAAACGTGGCACGATCGTTGCATTGCTATTCCGCAGCGGGCGGCGGATACAGGATGATCGACAGAAATTGAATCGGCATCTTGATGAGCTTCTCCGGACCGTGCGGAACATCGCCCTGGAACGTGAGCGTGTCGCCCGGATGCAGGACGTAGGTTTCCTGGCCGTGCCGGTATTCAATCACGCCTTTCAGCATGTGGATGAATTCGGTGCCCGGATGTTCGAAGATCGGGAATCTTTCCGCTTCGTCATCCATGGTGATGAGGAATGGTTCGAAGAGTTTCCTGGGGCCCTGGTCATAGGCGAGCAGATGGTAGGTATGTCCGCGCTTCGTGCCCTTGCGGACCACCTCCATTCCGGCCCCTTTCTTGACGAACTGGGCACCACCGCCGGGCGTGTCGTAGTTGCGAAACAGGGCCGACATTGACACGCCGAGGGCTTGGGCAATGCGGTTGAGAACATCGAGGCCGGTCGAGGTCTGAGCATTTTCGATCTTCGACAGCATGCCGCGACTGATGCCGGCCTGTTCGCAAACCTGGGCAATGGTCAAGCCATGGCGTTGGCGAAGTTCGCGGATGGTCGCGCCAAGGTAGTGCTCAAGCGGATTCTTGCGGTCATCCTCGGTTTGCATTGCACGCCTCATGAGAAAACGGCAGGTTAGCAGATCAGGTGGGGTAGGTACGCGCCTGATGTTTCATGTCATGAATTATTGTTGCATATCAATAAATTCATGCACATACTTCGAACTTGCTTGGCGGCGCCGGGGACGGGTGACTTTCGAGTGGGTCGTAATCGGGCCGTGCAAAACAGGGCACGGTTTTTTCAACCAACGATAGACGATGCAAGGAGTCACGATGAACCTGAACGATGGCGGCAACGCGCCGGTCGCGGAGCTTGGCACCGAACTTGGCACGGTCCCGCGCTTTGAATCCGCGCAGGATGCGCAAAGCTGGCTCGTGCAACAAGGCGTGAAATACGTGTTGGCGCAGTTCGTCGATATTCATGGCGTGGCCAAGGCCAAGTCCGTGCCGGTTGCACACCTCAACAGCATCCTCACCGCGGGTGCCGGGTTCGCGGGGTTCGCGATCTGGGGCGTGGGCATCGAGCCGAACGGACCGGACTTCATGGCGGTCGGCGATCTCTCCACGCTCACCACCGTGCCATGGCAAAGCGGTACGGCGCGCATTGTCTGCGAGGGCCATGTCAAAGGGGAGCCCTGGGCTTACGACGCGCGCGTGACGCTTAAAAAGCAGATAGCGCGGCTGACGGAGCGAAAATGGACCTTGTTTACGGGGCTTGAACCGGAGTTCTCGCTGCTCAAGCGTTCAGTGTCGGGTGCGATCGAACCATGCGACGCCAGCGATACGCTCGCCAAGCCGTGCTACGACTACAAGGGTTTATCACGTACCCGCGCGTTCCTGGAAAAGCTCACCGAGTCGATGCGCGCGGCGGGTATCGATGTCTATCAAATCGATCACGAGGACGCGAACGGCCAGTTCGAAATCAACTATACGTACACGGATTGCCTGACCTCCTGCGATCACTATGTGTTCTTCAAGATGGCAGCCTCCGAGATCGCAAACGAGATGGGTTTGATCTGCTCGTTCAT
Source organism: Caballeronia sp. (assembly GCF_028292365.1). Lineage (GTDB taxonomy): Bacteria > Pseudomonadota > Gammaproteobacteria > Burkholderiales > Burkholderiaceae > Caballeronia. Next base: position 10,167 of record NZ_JAQGMM010000551.1, on the reverse strand, counting down.
GCCCAAGCCGTTCGCGAACCGCCCAGGCAATGGCATGCACATGCACATGTCGATTGGCGATGGCGTGAGCAATCTTTTCTCAGACAAAAGCGATCCGTCGGGCATGGGCTTGTCGAAGCTTGCCTATCAATTCACGGCAGGTTTGCTGGCTCACGCACCGGCGCTCACTGCACTGTGCAACCCGACCGTGAACTCATACAAGCGGCTGGTGGTCGGCCGTTCGCTGACCGGCGCAACCTGGGCGCCGGCGTATATCAGCTACGGCGACAACAATCGCTCGACCATGGTGCGGGTGCCAGGCGAGCGTATTGAACTGCGCCTGCCCGACGGCGCATGCAATCCGTATCTCGCGACGGCCGCGGTGATTGCAGCGGGCCTCGACGGGGTGGAACGCGAATTGTCTCCCGGCGCACCGGCGAATGAAAACCTTTACGAGTGGTCGCCGGCGAAGCTGCGGGAACATGGCATAGGCGTGTTGCCGCAGAACCTTGAGCACGCGCTGGACGCACTTGAAAGCGACCGCCTGATCTGCGACGCGCTGGGTCCTGTCGCCGATGAATTCCTCAAGCTCAAGCGGATGGAATGGCTCGAATACATGCGGCATGTGTCGGATTGGGAAATGAAGAGCTATCTGGAATTTTTCTGAGGAGAAGCACGATGTGCGGAATCGTAGGTTTGCTGGTGAAAACGCCGGCACTGCGTGAACAGCTTGGGGCGTTGATGGTGCCCATGCTGATCGGCATGACCGAACGCGGCCCCGACTCGGCCGGCTTGGCCGTATTCGGCCAGCCGCTGGACGAGGGCAAGCGAAAGCTCAGCCTGTATTCAGGATTTACCCCTGAAGGTGACCGCTTCGACTGGAGCGGGCTGACGGCTGCATTGAACGGCGCCATGAAGGTGGACGCGCGGGTGGACGTGCAAGGCAATCACGCGATCCTGACCGTGCAGGGGGACCCGGACGCCGTCAAGACCTGGCTGCGCACCGCGTTTCCGAAGGTGTACTTACTCTCCACCGGACGTTCCATCGATCTGTACAAGGACATCGGTACGCCGGCACAGGTTGCCGCGCGCTACGACTTTGCGAACCTGAAGGGCTCGCATCTCGTGGGCCATACACGCATGGCCACCGAGTCGGCGGTCACGCCGGATCGCGCGCATCCGTTCACGGCCGGAGAAGATTTTTGCCTGGTGCATAACGGCTCGCTGTCGAACCCCTATGGCGTACGCCGGATGCTCGAACCGCAAGGCATTCACTTCGATACCGACAACGACACCGAAGCCGCCTGCCGCTTTCTCGAATGGCGGCTGCGCGAAGGCGACGAACTGCCGGAAGCGCTGCAAAAGGGCTTCGAGGAGCTCGACGGTTTCTACACCTTCCTGATGGGAACATCGACGGAACTGGCATTGATTCGCGACCCCTTTGCCTGCAAGCCCGCGGTCGTGGCGGAGACCGATGACTATGTCGCGATAGCATCGGAATTCCGGTCGCTGGCGCACTTGCCCGATATCAAGCATGCCAAAGTGTTTGAACCTGCACCCGAGGAGATGTACGTATGGAAAGCGTGATCTTTGACCTGGAGACAGCGACGGTCCGCGAGGTCAACCAGTTTCTTCACGGTGCGCCCGAGACGCTCGAGGGCCGGCAGGTGACGGTCGTTTCGCCGAACGGCGCTCACAATCTGGCGGTCGGCGTGGATGCCCCGGTTCAGGTCCTGATTGACGGACACGCCGGCTACTACGCGGGCGGCATGAACAAACACGCGACGATCATCGTGGACGGCAGCGCCGGTACGGGTGTCGCGGAAAACATGATGAGCGGCAAGGTTCACGTGAAGGGTTTCGCGTCGAATGGCGCGGGCGCATCGGCACATGGCGGCTTGCTCGTGATCGACGGCGATGCCGGCCTGCGTTGCGGAATTTCGCTTAAAGGCGGCGACATCGTGGTCGGCGGGTCGGTGGGAAGCTTCTCGGCCTTCATGGCGCAGGCGGGCCGCATGGTGATTTGCGGCGACGCAGGCGACGCCCTTGGCGACTCCCTCTACGAAGCAGTGCTCTACGTGCGGGGCTCGGTGAAGTCGCTAGGTGCGGACGCGCAATACGAAGAGATGACCGACACCGATGTCTCGGCTGTTCGCGACTTGCTGAAAGCGGCGGGGCTGAATCACGATCCGATGTCGTTCAAACGTATAGCCTCGGCACGCACCCTCTACCACTGGAACGCCGACGCGAACCAGGAATATTGATAGTCCGTTCTCCTGAGAAGGTCCCCATGGAAGCCAAACCGGTTCATTTCGCCCGGCTGCAGCAAGAAGAGTCAGCAGGTTATGACCGCAGCACAATCGACTATATCCACACCGCAGCACAGCGCGGCCTGTACGAAATTCGCGGACTGGGTGCGAAGCGTAAAGTCCCGCATTTCGACGACTTGCTGTTTCTCGGCGCATCGCTTTCGCGTTATCCGCTTGAGGGCTATCGCGAGAAATGCGTGACAAGGACCGTGCTCGGCACGCGCTTTGCAAAGAAGCCCATCGTGCTGGATATCCCGATCACGATTGCAGGGATGAGTTTCGGCGCGCTCTCGGCCAATGTGAAAGAAGCGCTGGGGCAGGCCGCCACCGCGATGGGCACGTCGACCACGACCGGCGATGGAGGCATGACGCAGGAAGAGCGTCGCTCGTCCAAGACACTGGTCTACCAGTGTCTGCCGTCACGCTATGGCTGGAATCCCGACGACGTGCGTCGTGCCGATGCAATAGAAGTGGTGATCGGGCAGGGCGCGAAGCCGGGCGGCGGCGGCATGCTGCTCGGGCAGAAAGTCAACCCGCGCGTGGCTGCCATGCGTACACTTCCGGCCGGCATCGACCAGCGTTCAGCGAGCCGTCATCCCGACTGGACCGGTCCCGACGACCTCGCGATCAAGATCCAGGAGCTGCGCGAGATCACGGATTGGGAAAAGCCGATCTATGTGAAGGTCGGTGCAACGCGCACCTTTAACGACGTGAAGCTCGCCGTCCATGCGGGCGCTGATGTAGTCGTGATCGATGGCATGCAGGGCGGCACCGCGGCGACTCAGACGTGTTTTATCGAGAACGTTGGCATTCCGACGCTGGCGGCTGTCCGTCAGGCGGTGGACGCGCTTGAAGACCTGAACATGAAGGGGCAAGTGCAACTGATCGTGTCGGGCGGAATTCGCACGGGCGCCGACATTGCAAAGGCGCTGGCGATGGGCGCGGATGCGGTGGCGATCGGGCAAGGCATGTTGATGGCGCTAGGCTGCAACAGCGATACGTATTTCCAGCACGGCGGCTTGCATTCGGCAGCGGCCGACTATGCAGCGCTGGGCACGTCGGCGGGTTTTTGCCATCACTGCCATACCGGCAAATGCCCGGTTGGCGTCACGACCCAGGACACCTTGCTGGAGCAGCGCGTGCAGCCGGAAGAAGGGTCACGCCGGGTACGCAATTATCTTAAGACGTTGAACATGGAACTGACGACGATCGCCCGGGCTTGCGGCAAGCAGAATGTCCATCATCTGGAGCCTGAAGATCTGGTGGCGCTGACGGTCGAAGCAGCGGCGATGGCGCGGGTGCCGTTGGCCGGTACCTCATGGATTCCGGGTTTGACGTGAGTAATACATCAATCCACATCAATCGACATCAGTCGAGACACGAGGGATCTTGAATAGTCGTTATCAGCAGTTCAAGAAATGCTGCCACGGCCTTGGGTAACGTACGCCCTGCCATGGTCTGAACCTGAAGTGTCCGCTGATGCAATTCCGGATTGCTGATGGGCACGGCCGCCAGGTTGTCCGGCTTGAGGCGGCTGCGCACTGTCAGGAGGCCGACGAGCGTGACCGCTTTCGTTAGCTGTACAAAGGTCTGCAGTGCGCTGCCATAGTTGCTGACGAACACAGGTTCGAAGGTCAAGCCTTCCAGGCTGCAGGCAATATCAAATAATTGTCTGACGGTTACGCCCTCGTCATAGATTGCAAGCGGCCACGGTTTCAGGTCCGCGAGCGAGACGGACTTACGCTGCGCCAACGGATGGTCTTGCGCGACCAGCGCAAAGATCGGCGCACGCTGCGCGTAATGCACGTTGACGTCCTTCTCGGGCGCGACGCTGAAACACACGGCAATGTCGGCGGTGCCGTCACGTACCCGTTGCGTGGCTTCTGTCGGCGCGTTCACATCGAGCTGGAAATGCGCCGCTGGCCAGGTCTTCAGGAAATGCACGAACACCTGCGGCAAGAAATCCCGGGCTACGCCTTCGGAACTCGATACACGGATCGTGGCACGACGGTCCGTCGTCAAGCCTCTTATCTCCTCGGTCACCCGATCCTGCTCCATCAGGCTGCGATGCGCGTGCGCCGCCAGGAGGCGTCCCGCCTCGCTCAGCACCATGCCTCGCGGCCGCCGCTCGAATAGCGGCACGCCCATCTCGTCCTCCAGCTTTGCAATCTGCCGGCTCAGTGCCGAGACGGCGACGAACAGGCGCTCGGACGCTTTGCTCAGCGATCCGCTTCGGGCGACTTCCAGGAAATAACGCAGCGCGGTGGTTTGCATGACGCATGCCTTGTAGGAGCTTTGCCGTTTCGGCAACGGAAACTGCCAAATATTGTCATTGTCCATAAATATCGGCGGTATCAAGATCGCGTCATCGCTTTCCCTGAGCAGAAGAACCAGAAGAACCAACGCCTTTGACGTCCTTCATCGGAGATAAATAAGTGACACGCGAGTCTGCTATTCAAGCTGCGGCCGATCTGTACGATTCCGGCATCTTTCTCGAAGACCTGCGTCGCCGCGTGGCCATGCGAACTGAAAGCCAGGAGCCGGAAAGCGGTCCTTTGCTAAGCGCATATCTCAACGAGGAGATGGCGCCCGCGCTGGCCGAACTCGGTTTCACCTCCAGGGTGATCGGCAATCCCGCGAAGGGTGGAGGGCCGTTCCTGGTCGCTCATCGCCACGAAGGCGACGACCTGCCGACGGTCCTGACCTACGGGCATGGCGACGTTGTACGGGGCTACGACGCGCAGTGGCGCGATGGGTTGTCGCCGTGGCAAGTCACGGTTGCAGGCGATCACTGGTACGGACGCGGCACCGCTGACAACAAAGGCCAGCACAGCATTAACCTGGCCGCGCTCAAGGCCGTGCTCGATGCACGGGGCGGGCGGCTCGGCTTCAACTTGAAGCTGCTGGTCGAAACCGGCGAGGAGGTGGGCTCACCCGGCCTGCATGCTGTGTGCGGGATGCTTCGCGACGAATTGAGCGCCGACGTATTGATTGCCTCCGACGGCCCGCGTCTGGGCGCGGCGCATCCGACGATCTTCCTCGGTTCACGCGGCGTGATCAACTTCAAGCTCGATGTCAACCTGCGCGAAGGCGGCCATCATTCGGGCAACTGGGGCGGCTTGTTGCGCAATCCCGGCGTGGTGTTGGCCAGCGCGATTGCGTCGATGGTCGATGCCAACGGGCGCATTCTCGTTGAAGGCATCAGGCCACCGGAAGTGCCGCAAGCGGTGCGGCGCGCGCTGGAGGGTATTAGCGTCGGCGGCAATCCGGGCGAGCCGGATGTCGACACGGATTATGGCGAACCCGGTCTCACGCCGGCTGAACGCGTGTTCGGCTGGAACAGCATGGAGGTGCTCGCGTTCCGGACCGGCAATCCCGAGAAGCCGGTCAATGCAATCCCACCGCACGCATTCGCCTACATGCAGATCCGCTTCGTGGTTGGTACGGACTGGAAAAATCTCGAGCAGATCGTGCGTCGTCATCTGGATGAACGAGGCTTCGGGATGGTCGCCGTCGAGGTGGACCGGGGCACGCCCGCCACGCGTGTGGACCCCGATAACGCCTGGGTGCAATGGGCCGTGCGTTCGCTCAGGCAGACCACCGGCCGTGCGCCAGTACTCCTGCCGAACCTGGGGGGCACGCTGCCCAACGATGTCTTTGCGGAAATACTGGGCATGCCCACGTTATGGGTGCCGCATTCGTACCCCGGTTGCTCGCAGCATGCCCCTGACGAGCATCTGCTTGGAACGGTCGTGCGCGAGGGGCTGTGCATCATGGCCGGGTTGTTCTGGGATCTCGGCCAACCCGGTCAACATGAGCGCCCCGCCTTCGAGCGGAGGAGTGCGCGATGAGCACCGACACCGTCGCCACCGTTTTGCCCACAGCACGACGACATGCCAGCATCTACAGGCTGATCGTCGCGACATCCATAGGTAATGCGCTCGAGTTCTACGACCTCGTGGTCTATGGCTACTTTGCGTCGACGTTATCGAAACTGTTCTTTCCGACCACCGATAAAACCGTGTCGTTGCTGCTGACGCTCGGTACTTTTGCTCTGTCGTATCTTGCACGGCCCGTGGGTGCGTTCGTGCTGGGCTCGTACAGCGACCGCAAGGGCCGCAAGGCGTCACTAACACTTTCCATAGCCATGATGACGCTGGGCACCGGCATGGTCGCGCTGATGCCAGGCTACGCAACCATTGGCGTGCTTGCGCCCATCGGCATCTTCGCGTCGCGGCTGTTGCAGGGATTTTCAGCGGGTGGCGAGTTCGGCAGTTCGACGGCTTTTCTCACCGAGCACGCGCCTGCGCGCAGCGGTTTCATGGCGAGCTGGCAGTTCGCGAGCCAGGGCGCTAGCGTACTGGTTGCATCGGCGTTCGGCGCGGTGTTGACGAGCACGCTGACGCCTGCGCAACTCGAAGGCTGGGGTTGGCGCATCCCGTTCCTGTTCGGCATGCTGATCGGCCCGGTGGGCTGGTATATCCGCCGGCATGTCGATGAAACGCCCGAGTTCGAACGCACGGAACGCTCCGCATCGCCCATTCGCGAAGTGATGGCTACGCAGAAGGAGCGGCTGCTGGTGTGCATCGGTTCGCTGGTGCTGACGACGACGGCTAACTACATGCTGCTCTATATGCCGACGTATGCAAGCAGGCAGCTTGGGCTTGCGCCATCGTATGGATTTATCGCGACGCTGGCAGCGGGTTTTATCGTGATGGTGTTGACGCCGATGGTCGGCCATTGGTCCGACAAAGTGGGCCGCACGCGCATCATGCTCGGTGCGGGATCGGTGTTTTTCCTGACCATCTATCCCGCGTTCGTGTACATGAATGCGCATCCCTCGCTACTCACATTGCTGGCCGCGATTATCTGGGTCGCAGTCCTTAAGGCCATCTATTTCGCGCCCATTCCCGCGTTGATGTCGGACCTGTTTCCGGTGCGTACGCGGACCACCGGCATGGCGGTGGGCTACAACGTGGGGACGACTGTCTTCGGCGGTTTCACGCCGCTCGCGGTTGCTTCGCTGATTGCAGTCACCGGCAATAACCTGGCGCCCGGCCTTTATTTGATGCTCGCGGCCATCATCAGTCTCTTCACGCTTATGTGGGCGCGAACGCGCCTGAAAGTGCATTAACCGTTGGATGAACTACTGGACATGACCGATATGAAGGATTTGCAGCGAGCCATACAGTTTTCGATAGATCATGAATCGCTCTGGGACCGCCATGTGGATGGCGCGTGGGGCGTGCATGTGAATGATCCGCCGCCGTGGAACCGGCTGTTGGGTCCCGTGCATGATCGCGGTCCGGTTTCCGGCGCGATTTCCGTCGATGGCCGGGTGCTGACGACGTGGGGAGAACCGGATCGCGCCGACCTGACGTTCAGCATTGCCAAGACCTACCTCGCGCTGCTGGCGGGCGTGGCGTTTGATCGCGGCTTGCTGCCGAATGTGAGCGAGCCGGTGCATATACGCGCACCGGGTATCGGTTTCGACGATGAGCACAATGCCCGCATTACATGGGCGCATTTGCTTCAACAAACCAGTGAATGGCGAGGCGAGTGTTTCGGACTGTCGGACCAGGCGGACCATTTTCGTGCAGTGACGTTTGGCCGTGCGCCCGATGGCAAGAAGGGCGACCTGCGGCGGGTGCAGGCACCGGGAACGTACTGGGAATACAACGACGTCCGCATCAACCAGTTTTCATTGGCGCTGCTGCATTTGTTTGGCCGACCGTTGCCCGAGGTATTTCGCGAGGCGATCATGCAGCCGCTTGGCGCCAGTGAGGACTGGCGATGGGTGGGGTATGACAACGCATGGGTCGAACTCAACGGGCAGCGCATGCAGTCGGTCCCGGGCGGAACACACTGGGGTGGCGGCCTGTCGATCAGCGCGAACGATCAGCTCAAGGTCGCGCGTCTTTTTGTCGATGACGGGAAAGTGGATGGGCGCCGCATCATCTCGCGCGAATGGCTCGCGCGTATGAAAACGCCTTGTGCACTTGCGCCGTATTACGGTTATCTGGTGTGGCTCAATCATGAACGCCGCGTGTTTCCGAGCGTACCGGCGTCGAGCTACTTTGGGATTGGCGCGGGGAGTGCGTTCACATGGATCGAACCCGAGCGGAAGATGGCGGTGGTGGTCCGCTGGCTGAATTCCGCTCACGCCGATGAGTTCTTCGGGCTGGTGTTGAAGGCGGTTGATGGGGTAGTGGGCCGTTGAAGACGAGAGGTCAGTGAACCAGCTGGCTAGCGTGGCGACACGTTCCAGTTTGCCGTGCACACTCAATATCGTACGATCTGGGCGACGACAACAAGGGAGAATGCCGTGAGACTCGTCGCCGTGATCGCCGCCTTGTTTTCAATGCTTACACTGGTTGCTTCTCCGGCTCGCGCTGCAGATGTCGGCTTCCAGGAGGTGAAGATAGCGAATGGCGCGGAGCCGCCGCTAACGGCCGGGATCTGGTATCCGACCGACGCATCCGCAACCCCGCATTCCTTGGGAGACGTCACCCAGACTGTGGCGCTCGATGGTCCGCTTGCCGGCCGTGGCCTGTCGCTTATTGTGATGTCCCATGGCGGGGGCGGGTGGTACGACGGTCACTACGATACGGCGCTTGCTCTCGCTCACGCCGGCTTCGTGGTCGCGGCCGTCAGTCACGCCGGCGATACCTTCAATGACCAGAGCCGGGTCTTGCAACTGTGGCGCCGTCCCGCTCAGCTTCATCGGCTGGTGGACTACATGCTTGACGAATGGCCTTCGCATGCGCGGCTGGATGCGGCCCGCGTCGGTGCATTCGGTTTTTCCAACGGCGGGTTTACTGTGCTCGTGGCCGCAGGCGGGATCCCGGATCTTTCGAAGATCTCCCCGTATTGCGAGGCCCACCCGGATCATGACTTGTGCGAGGCCCTGAAGCATGCAGGCGTCGATCCTCATTTGGGCACGAAGATTCCTGCCAGCGCATGGATCCACGATTCGCGCATCAAGGCCGTGGTTATCGCTGCGCCTGCATTCGGCTTCGCCTTCGGTCGTGCGGGCTTGAGCAGCGTGCACGCTCCCATCCAGCTCTGGCGGGCAGCCAACGACAGTCATCAGCCGCATCCTTACTATGAGGAGGCGATACGCGCCGACCTGCCTCAAGACCCCGACTATCACGTGGTCGCCAACGCCGGTCATTACGATTTTCTGCCGCCTTGCGATGCGCGCCTGTCGGGGAAAATGCCGGACCTTTGCAACAGCGCGCCGGGTTTTAATCGTGCGGCGTTCCATGCGCAATTCAACGCCGACGTGGTGCGTTTTTTCGCGGCGACGCTGCGATAGGAAACGCTCGTCTCTCATGCATCAGCATGAGATCCAACGGCCACTAAACTACCCGCTCTTTCACGAGCGGTACTTCTGCTGAAGGACTGTCCACCGGATACGCATAGTGGCAATAACCGTCGTTGTCGTGCGTATAGATAAAGCCCGCTCCTTCGTAAAGAGTCCGCGCCGGATTGTCTGGCTTCGCACCCAGCGTGAGCGTAGCGAAACCTTGCGCGCGCGCGTCGGCTATGAACTCGCCCAGGAGTCGCCGACCGAGTCCGGCGCGGCGCCTTGCACCCTGGACGTAAATCGACGCGAGTATCGCGGTGTTGCCATGTGCCTCCCAGAAGCAGTACCCGCTAGCCTCCCCATTACATTCTGCAATGAACATGCGCTCGAGGTTGCTGGTCCATTGCTGGATGTGCCAGTACAGTCCACCGCTCCAGCGCACCTCCTGCTCTGGCTCGATCTGACGAATATAGTCGAGCTCGCCGGCATATATCGAGGGGAGGTCAGTAGCACGGGCGCGACGAATTGAATACAGGTCTGTCATCGTTTGGAAAGGTGCAATAAGTTAAG
>NZ_JAQGMM010000540.1 GCF_028292365.1 Caballeronia sp. | reverse complement strand
TGCGCGCTCAGAAGGCGGTACAGCGTGACCCGCGAAATGCCGAGTTCCTGCGCGGCGTCGCCAAGACGGCCGCGATGGCGCAGCAAAGCGAGTTCAATCGCCTGCCGTTCCGCAGCCTCCCGTGCCTGCGCCAGCGACACCGGCGCCACTTCAACATACTCGCCGAGCTCAAGATCACGCGCACTGATCTGACGCCCTTCAGACATCACGATGGCACGGCGCACGCGATTAATCAGCTCGCGCACATTACCCGGCCAGCCATAGTTGTGGATGGCGGCAATGGCATCGGGCGCGAAACCGCGCAGACGCCGACTCGCGTCCTTCTTGAAGCGGTCGAGCATGTGCTTGGCGAGCAACTCGATGTCCTTGCCACGTGCCCGCAGCGGCGGTTCATCGATCTGCAGCACGCACAGACGGTGATACAGGTCGGCACGGAACCGTCCTTCGATCATGGCCGTCTGCATATCCACGTGGGTGGCCGAAATGATGCGCACGTCCACCGGCGTGGATCCATGTCCGCCAAGCCGTTCAACCTTGCGCTCTTGCAGGAAACGCAACAGGCTTGCCTGGCTTTCGAGCGGCAAGTCGCCGATTTCATCGAGGAACAACGTGCCGCCGTTAGCCGCTTCCACGCGACCGATCTTGCGTTGATTCGCGCCAGTAAACGCGCCGCGCTCATAGCCGAACAGTTCCGATTGCAGCAGGTGAGCGGGAATCGCGCCACAGTTGATGGCGACGAACGGCTGCTCCCGCCGCACGGATCGTTCGTGAATGGCGACTGCCGTAAGCTCTTTGCCCGTGCCCGATTCACCCGAGATGAACACGGGTGCATCGGTCATGGCGACCTTGCGGATGGAGCGGAACAACGCGAGCATGGCGTCGCACGAACCGACCATCTCGCCTTCGGCGCGGCCGTCGCGCGCATCGTTGGAGGCGTTCTCGTGCAGCGCCACCATTCCATAAGCGTGGCCGACTGCATCGACTACGCGATCATTCGATGTGGGTAAGGTGACGTAGTCGAAGCAGTAGTCGCGAATCAGCCGGCGCACGGCCGCATCTTCGAGTTGACCCGTTACGGTTGCCGCGACCCAGCCGACATTGGTCAACGTCAGCGACGCTTCGAGCGCCGCGAGTTCGTGTGCTTCAAAGCTGCTCGACAGATCCAGCAAGCCGCCGGTTGCCAAGTCGTTGCGAAGCCACCTGCGGGCGTCCTTCGCGTTCGATACCACCTCGATGTGCCAGCCCCTCTCTTCAAACCGAGCACACAACGGCGCGCTCGGGTCACGAGTCACGTAGATTAGTTGCCGCCGAGCGACTTCCATTGTTCTGATCCTTTCGTCAACGGTCGTTGAAAAGGTCGCGCCGGTAATTGCCCTCAACCACGCTGCAGACGTCGAAGACTCGCATGCCCCAAGCGAACGGTCATTCGGAAAACTGCAAACGGTGAAACCCCGGGAGCGACGAGTACTGTCGCGCGGTTCTATGCGAACCTTGTTTTGTTTCAGAAGCTGTTTTTGAGAGACTACTATAAAGCGAATATTTCGAAAACAAATATCCGCAACAATGTCTGCGAACCCCTCCTGAAGCAGGGCTACCGTGCGTTTCAACAACGAGGTCTGGTTTTAATAAGCAATTTGCAAATAGTTTAAATAAGACAATAACATTTACGCAATTTTTGATAAAAATGGCCGTTAACCCTCCATCGTTTCAATCATGAAACGTTTTCGCCCCTTTTCTGATTCGGTTTCTCAGTCAGCTTGCCGCTCACCCAATAGCGGCAACGGAATGCGTGCCATGGCATATGTTTCGCTAAATGACAATGAATCAGGGAGACCGCCATGGAAAGCACCGGCTGTGTCGTCAAACGAGAAAATACTGCACCGCGACTTAGGGTCGCTGTCATTAGTGCTGCGTGGTTTGTACTGAGCAGCTCAGCCGCTAACGTTTGCGCGCAAAATAACGCAAGCGAAGATAGAGTGATCCAGCCCGCATCTCGGGCACTAGTGTCCGAATATGAAACATTCGCGACCAGGCAAAATCCGCCAGCCATTTTTACGGAAAGAAAAACTGCAGGCGGTGATGCTGGCGAAGCCGCATCGAACGAGCGCATTATTGTTAATCCTGTAATGGAGGCGGAACGACCCGCATCCGTGCAACGCATTGCGTCAGCGCCCCTTGCGGTCCGGGCCAACACCGCGGTTGAAAAAGTCACGGCAACGAGGGAGGAGTTGCCAGTCACCGCGCACGCGACCAGCGTCACGCTTTGGGATGAGATCGCGCCGCCGGTGCCTGCTCCCGTTCCCGCCGATGCCGCCACACGCTCCGCACCAGGCGACGTCGCGAGCGCAGGCGCCCAGAGGACGCAGTAGCCAGGACTTTGCAAACTAATGCAAAGCGAGGCGACTAAAGAACGACCCGTAAAATACGCGATGCAGCTGCGCAACAGCACAGATAACAGGATTTGAACGGCACGCCGGACAGTAGGACACTGACGTATTGCTCAGCGAGTAGCGAGAGTAGTAGGGACCGCGGGATTGCGCGGCACGTGGGCGTGCCGCGCAATCCCGCGAAGAAGGCATTCGCGGGCTTATCTGCTGACCGTATGCAGCGTCCCGCTCGACGGCTATATGGATCGGCAACGCATTGCACCGCCGTGTCCGCCAGGACACTATTTGCGCGCGTTGTAAAAAGGAGATTGCCCGTGCTCGAATCCGTCCCCATCTCCTTACCCCTGTCGGGTAAAAGCGCACTGGCGTCAATGCCGCCGATGGGCGCCCTCTCCACTGCCGACCCGATCACACCTGACCTCTCTGGCGTGTTGGCCCTCCCAATCGTTCCGATCAACCCGACGCCCCATGCGGCGACCGCCGTCCGCAACCTCCTCTACATCTCCCAGGCGCCGAATCAGGCACTCGTCACATATTTGAAGGGCCTCGGCTGGAAGGTCTCGGCCGGCGCGCTCGCCACCCAGGCCAGCGCGCTGAAGACCGATACGCCGGTAGCCGGTATTGTCGATATGACCAGCTTCTCGGCGCGCGAACTGGCCGCGCTCGAGCCCGCGCTGCGTCACCAGCGAGCCGGCTGGATCGCCCTCACCGACGACACCCACCTTGCGGACCCGGTCGTCTGCCACTTGATCCGGCACTTCTGCTTCGACTTCGTGAAAGGCGCGTTCTCGAACGCGACCATCGGTTACCTCGTCGATCACGCGTACGGCATGGTGAGCCTCGGCGACATCGACCTGGCCGAAACTCCGACCGTGTTCGGCGACGAGCAGATGGTCGGCACCTGCGAGGCCATGCAGCAGCTCTTTCGCACCATCCGCAAAGTCGCGAACACCGACGCCAACGTGTTCATCACCGGCGAATCGGGGACCGGCAAGGAATTGACGGCCGTGGCGATCCACGAACGCTCGCCGCGCCGCAAGGGACCGTTCGTCGCGATCAATTGCGGCGCGATCGGCAATCACCTGATCCAGTCGGAACTGTTCGGTTACGAGCGCGGTGCGTTCACGGGCGCGAACCAGCGCAAGATCGGCCGGGTGGAAGAGGCCGATGGCGGCACGCTCTTCCTCGATGAAATCGGCGACCTGCCGCTCGACAGCCAGGTGCATTTGCTGCGGTTCCTGCAGGAACGCAAGATCGACCGGCTGGGTGGGCACGACCCCATTGCCGTTGATGTGCGGATCATTTCCGCGACCCATATCGACCTGGAAGCCGCCATGGGCGACGGCCGCTTCCGTACCGATCTATTCCATCGGTTGTGCGTGCTGCGTGTGGACGAACCGCCGCTGCGGGCGCGCGGCAAGGACATCGAGATTCTCGCGCTGCATGTGCTGCACAAGTTCAGGAGCGACGGCAGACGCAAGATCATCGGCTTCGCACCATCGGCGATAGAAGCCATGTACAGCTACGCCTGGACCGGCAATGTGCGCGAGATGATCAACCGCGTGCGGCGCGCGATCGTGATGGCGGAAAACAAGCTGATCACCGCCGATGACCTCGGACTCGGCCACTGCACCGGCATTGAATCGACCACGCTGGCCGCTGCCCGCGACGCCGCCGAGAAGCGCGCGATCGAACTAACGTTGCTGCGGCATCGGCACAAACTCAGCGAGGCGGCGGCGGAGTTGGGGATTTCGCGGGTGACGTTGTACAGGCTGATGGTCGCGCATGGGTTGCGCGGCGCGGCGATGGTGAACGGCGCGGACGCAAGGTGAGAAAGCCCGCGGGGTCGAGTGTCGGGCGTCGGGTAGAATCCGTGGCTTGATTTATCTCAAGCCGAATTCCGGACACGGATATCCACACCATGACGACGCTGACCCTGATCGTCGCCCGCGCGCGTAACGGCGTGATCGGGCGCAACAACCAATTGCCCTGGCGCCTGCCCGAAGATCTCGCGTTCTTCAAGCGCACGACGATGGGCGCGCCCATAGTGATGGGGCGCAAGACGCACGAGTCCATCGGGCGGGTGTTGCCGGGACGGCGCAATATCGTGGTCTCGCGTGACGCCGGGCGCCGCTTCGACGGCTGCGATACGGTCACTGGACTTGCCGATGCCTTGGAACTGGCAGCACGCGACAACGCCAGCGAAGTATTCCTGATCGGCGGCGCCGAGTTGTTCCGCGAAGGTTGGCCGCTCGCGCACAAGCTGATCCTGACTGAGATCGATGCCGATTTCCCCGGCGATATCTCCATCGATGCACCCGATGCAGCCGTTTGGAAAGAGGCCTCGCGGGAGACACATCACGCGGCAGCACCGAACGATTTCGACTATTCGTTCGTGGTGTACGAGCGCCGCACGGCTTAGCCTTGGGCTGCGCGCGCTCGATCATCTAGCGAGTTAGCCCATCGCTCTCCATTGAAAAAGCCCGGAACGGCGCTAACCGTTCCGGGCTTTTTCTGTTCTGCAGATTCTCTTACTGTCCCGCGATCGTCATCTTCTCGATCAGCACGGAGCCGATTTCCTTGTTGCCGCGCACGACCGTATCCGCTCCAATGGCTTCAATGTGCCGGAACATCTCCTGCAACGTGCTGGCGACCGTGATCTCTTCAACCGGATACTGGATCTTGCCGTTCTCCACCCAAAAACCGGATGCGCCGCGCGAATAATCGCCGGTGACGTAGTTCACGCCCTGCCCCATCAGTTCCGTCAGCAGCAGGCCCGTGCCCAGTTTCTTGAGCATTTCCTCGAAGTCATCGCCAGGTTTTGTCAGCGAACTGCGCAGCGACAGGTTATGCGAGCCGCCTGCATTGCCCGTCGTTTTCATGCCGAGCTTGCGAGCCGAATACGTCGACAAGAAATAGCCCTGCACCACGCCGTCTTCCACCACATTGCGGCGTTGGGTGCGCACGCCTTCTTCGTCGAACGGCGCACTGCCCATGCCGCCCTTCACGTGCGGATCCTCGAGCACCTGGATGTGCGGAGCGAACACCGGTTTGCCGAGGCTGTCGACAAGGAACGTGGTCTTTCTGTATAGCGCGCCGCCACTGACCGCCTGCACGAACGCACCCAGGATGCCGGCGGCCAACGGTGCTTCGAACATCACGCGGCATTTGCGCGTGTCCAGCCCGCGCGCGCCCATGCGGGCTAGCGCGCGATGCGCTGCATACCGGCCGATGGCTTCCGGTTCAGCGAGATCGGCGGCATTGCGTTTCGATGTGTACCAGTCGTCGCGCTGCATGTCACGGCCGGAACCCGCGATAGGCGCGCACGCCACGTAGTGACGCGAGAACGGATAACCGCCCATGAACCCGCGCGATGTAGCCAGCACGAACTGTGAGTGCTGCGCCGAGACACTCGCGCCTTCCGAGTTCTGGATGCGTTTATCGACTGCGAAGGCGGCGTCTTCAGCCCGGCGAGCGAGATCGGCCGCCTCTTCAGCGTCGATATCCCACGGGTGATAGAGGTCGAGATCCTGCGGCGCTTTTTCCAGCAGTTCTTCTTCGGCGAGTCCTGCGGCGCTGTCTTCGGCGGTGAAACGCGCGATGTTGTAGGCGGCCGCGACCGTGTCTCTGAGCGCTGCGCGCGTAAAGTCCGAGGTGCTGGCATTACCGCGCTTATTGCCGATAAACACGGTCACGCCGACCATTTTGTCGCGATTGTGCTCGATGGTTTCGACTTCGCCGCGGCGCACGCTGACCGAGAGGCCGTCGCCTTCGGAGATCTCGGTGGCGGAGTCGGTGGCGCCGAGCTCCTTTGCATGCCGCAGGATGTCGGACGCGATTTCCTTCAGCTCGTCCTGGGTGTGCGGGAAAAAGCGTTGCCTGACGTCCATGTCTGCTGCCATTTTATGTCTGCCTGTGGGTGCTCGATGGTTCGAGCGTGTTCACGTTGCCGGTCGTGGCGAAGGGGCGGGTTAGCGCCCGCTGTGCGCTGGAATGCGGCTGTGTGGCCGGTATTCGACCATCGCACGATGATAGCAAGTCCGGCACGGGTTTGGTTTCACCCCCACCCTGCCACGCTACAATACCGGGATGAACCGTAAAACCCGCACGCAACCGATAAACCCGGCCGAGGCCTCCGAACAGGACGGCAGCGAGCACGGCTACGACCGCCCCAGCAAATCCCAGCTCAAACGCGACATGCTCGCGCTGCAAGTGCTGGGCGTCACGCTGATCGATCTGCCGAAAGACGCGCTCAAGCGCATGCCCATGCCGGAAAAGCTCGACGACGCCGTCCGCGCCGCCCGCCGCATTACCGACCACGAAGGCAAACGCCGGCAAGTGCAATACGTCGGGCGCGTCATGCGCTCGCTGACCGACGAGGAAACCGCGGCGATTCGCACTGCGCTGGATTCATATCGCGGCGTGAACCGGGCTGAAACGGCCAAGCTGCACTGGATCGAACGCACCCGCGAAAAGCTTCTCGCCGACGACGCCGCCCTCACCGATTTCATCCGCCAACATCCTGGCATCGACCCGCAAGAAGGCCGCACGCTGATCCGCAACGCCCGTAAGGAACGCGAACAGGCCAAGCCGCCGCGCTACTTCCGCGAGCTGTTCCAGTGGATCAAGACCGCGGCGGGCGTGGAAGATGAAGAAGACGAAAGCTTGATCGAAGGCGAAGAAGAAGACGACGGCGTCGAATTCCCCGAACGAGAAGACGACGATGGCTACAAAGCGTAATCATCCCGACGAATTGGTGATCGGCCTGGTGTCGATCAGCGATCGCGCGTCGCAGGGCGTGTACGAGGACAAGGGCATTCCGTCGCTGCAAGAGTGGCTCACGAGCGCACTGAGTTCGCCGTGGCGCGCGGAAACGCGGCTGATCCAGGACGACGCGGCGACCATCTCGGCCACGCTGATCGAACTCGTCGATGAAACCGGCTGTGACCTGATCCTGACCACGGGCGGCACAGGTCCGTCGCGTCGCGATGTGACGCCGGAAGCCACGCTAGCCGTCGCCACGAAGCCAATGCCCGGTTTCGGCGAACAAATGCGCCAGATCAGCCTGAATTTCGTCCCGACAGCCATTTTGTCGCGACAAGTGGCCGTCATTCGCGAAACGCCGGATCACGCGGCGCTGATCGTGAATTTGCCCGGGCAGCCAAAATCGATCCGCGAAACGCTGGAAGGACTACGCGACGCGGACGGCAAATCCAAGGTGCCGGGCATTTTCGCCGCAGTGCCTTATTGCATCGACTTGATTGGTGGTCCATACATTGAAACGCGGCCCGAAGTGGTGGCCGCGTTCAGGCCGAAAAACGCGATCCGGCCGCCAAAATCCTGACTATTTGCCCGCTTGGACCGGCTCAGTATTAGCCGCCGCCGACGGAATCAGGAAATGCTCGCGGTAGTACTTGAGTTCGTCGATGGATTCGTGAATATCGGCGAGCGCCGTATGCATCGCGCGCTTCTGAAAACCCTTGTAGATAGCCGGCTGCCAGCGGCGGCACAATTCCTTGAGCGTGCTGACGTCAAGGTTGCGATAGTGGAAAAACGTTTCCAGTTCGGGCATCCACCGGGCCATGAAACGGCGATCCTGGCAGATGGAATTGCCGCACATGGGCGACTTGCCCGGCGGGACATACTGGCCGAGAAATTCGCGGATTTGCCGCGTGGCTTCCGCCTCATCCACCGTCGACGCCCGTACGCGCTCCGTCAGCCCCGAGCGGCCGTGCGTATTGCGGTTCCACTCATCCATCTTGCCCAGCGCCGTTTCGTCCTGGTGAATCGCCAGAACCGGCCCTTCCACCAGTTTGTCGAGCGTCGAATTCGTCACCACCACCGCAATTTCGATAATGCGGTCGGTATCGGGTTCGAGACCCGTCATCTCCATGTCGAGCCACACGAGATTCATGTCGCTGCGAACGAGGTCGGTGGAGCTTGGGGAAGAAGCGGAATCAAGCACGGAATCGGCCATAGGTGGGCAACCTGAGAGGGGTTTGACGCGGTTTCACGCCTTTCCAGGCGCGGTTTTAGATATCAGATACAGACCGCGCGCGGCGGCGGCCAAGAACCTATAATTCTCGCATAGTTCAATCGCGCATATTTCAATCGGATTCCCGCTGATGTCCAATTTCAATCTCGCCTTCTCGGTCGTGTTCGTCGTGGCGCTGGTCGGCATGGTCGGCACCAAGCTGTGGCTCGCGTCGCGCCAGATCCGGCACGTCGCCGCGCATCGCAAGGATGTGCCGCCGCAGTTCCTGCAGACCATTCCGCTTGCCGCTCACCAGCGCGCCGCCGATTACACCGTCGAGCGCACGCGCCTGACCATGGTTGAGGTCGTGATCAGCGCCGCGCTGCTGGTCGCGTTGACGCTGCTTGGCGGCATCCAGCAGATCGAACTGGCCGTCTCTGACTCGCTCGGCCGCGGTTATGTGGGGCAAATGGCGCTGGTGGCTATCGTGGTGGCAATTACCAGCGTGGTGGATCTGCCGTTCGACTACATCCGGCACTTTGTGATCGAAGAGAAATTCGGCTTCAACCGGATGACGAAAAAGCTCTTTTTCCTCGACCTGGTGAAAGGCATCGTGCTGGGCGCAGCAATCGGCTTGCCGGTGCTGTTCGTGACGCTGTGGCTGATGAATCAGGCCGGCGCGTTGTGGTGGCTGTGGGCGTGGGTGCTGCTGGTCGCGTTCCAGATGCTCGTGCTGATCCTGTACCCCACGTTTATCGCGCCGCTGTTCAACAAGTTCGAGCCGCTGAAAGACGAGGCGTTGCGGGAGCGCATCGAGAACCTGATGTCGCGTACGGGCTTCGCCGCAAAGGGTTTGTTCGTCATGGACGGCAGTCGCCGTTCGGCGCATGGCAACGCGTATTTCACGGGTTTCGGCGCGGCGAAGCGAATCGTTTTCTTCGATACCCTCCTCGCCCGGCTCTCGGGCAACGAGATCGAAGCGGTGCTGGCGCACGAGCTTGGGCACTTCAAGCGGCGTCATGTGATCAAGCGCCTGATCGTCACGTTCGTGCTCAGTCTCGCCATGCTTGCGCTGCTCGGCTGGCTGGCGCAATGCGTGTGGTTCTACGAAGGCCTTGGCGTGCGGCCATCGCTGCTCGGCAACAACAACGGCCTCGCGCTCGTGCTGTTCATGCTGGCGTTGCCGGTCTTCATGTTCTTCGTGACGCCGTTGGGCAGCCTGAGCTCGCGCAAACATGAATTCGAAGCCGACGCATTCGCCGCGAGTCAGACCGATCCGCGCGACCTCGTGAACGCGCTGGTGAAACTGTACGAAGACAACGCGTCCACGCTCACGCCTGATCCGCTCTACTCAGCGTTTTATGCATCGCATCCACCTGCATCGCAGCGCATCGAGCGCTTGATGCAGTACGCTGCATGAGGCCGCGTATCGCGAAGAAAGCGACGAACGCTCGCATCGAAGGAAAGGTCATTGCCGCGCACGGGCGGCATTATCTCGTCGCTCCCACCGACGGCAGCGCCATGCTTCAATGCTTCCCGCGCGGCAAGCGCAGCGAGATAGCGGTCGGCGACCGGGTGAGTTACGAGCAGTCATCGGCGGATCAAGGGGTGATCGTCGAGATTGGCGAGCGGCGCAATCTGCTTTATCGGTCCGACCAGTTCAAGTCGAAGCTCTTCGCTGCCAATCTCGACCAGTTGATGATCGTTCTCGGCACAGAGCCGCATTTCAGCGAGGACTTGCTCGGGCGCGCGTTGATTGCCGCCGAGGCGCACGGTCTCGAACCATTGATCGTGCTGAACAAGATCGACATGGAAGGACCGCTCGCGGTGGCTCGCAAGCGGCTGGCGCTGTATCGGGAGCTTGGGTACACGGTGGTGGAGCTATCGGCGAAAGCGGCGCCTGAGCACGTGCATGAAGAACTCGATGCGCGTCTGGCCGACCGCGCTACCCTGCTGCTCGGACAATCGGGCATGGGTAAATCGACGCTGGTGAACATCCTCGTGCCCAATGCCGAAGTCGCGACGCGGGAGATCTCGAAGGCATTGAATAGCGGCAGGCACACGACCACGTTCACGCGGCTGTATCCGCTGCCGGGCGGAGGATCGCTGATCGATTCGCCGGGGTTCCAGGAGTTTGGGCTGCATCACTTGTCGGAGGGACAACTGGAGCGCTCGTTCGCGGACTTCCGGCCCTTCCTCGGCAAGTGCCGCTTCTATAACTGCCGGCATCTGCATGAACCAGGCTGCGCGATTCTCGAGGCAATGGCAGAAGGCAAGATCAGGCCGGCGCGACATCAGTTGTATGCGCAACTGGTGCATGAAGCCAGCCAGATTGTTCGATGATTTCATCGACCTGATGTTCGGCAACTGCATCTAAAACAGATTGCGACGGGATGAAGAAACTGACGCGGGCTCCGAATCTGATTACGGCGCATCACTGGGTGAACGTGCTGGTGACGGCGGGGATAGCGTGCGAGATGCACAACCGTTATTTGAGCGGCGCAATGGGCGAGATTCCGGCGGAGCAATGCGCGCCCGAGATATGGATACTCGATGATCGCGACGAGGTGTTGGCGACAGGCATCCTGGAGCGCGCTCGAAGCGGCCCGGCAATCAACGCCCGTGGCTGGCGCTGCCAGCAATGCGGCGAAGCGCTGGAAGCGCAATTCACCGTGTGCTGGCAATGCGGAACGGAGAGAGACCCGCTGAACGACGAGTAGGACTGCCCCATTCAATCAAGCAGGCAGAACGCTCAGGACAGCCAGACCGCGATACTGAGCATGAGCAGCAACAGCATCCAGAGAATCACGGCGCGCCAGACAAGGCCCACTGCAGATTGCAGCGTCCTTGGCGTGCAGTCATCGCCAACAGGCAGCGGGCTCGCGTCGCCAACCGCCAACGCCTCGACGCTCAGCGGCTCCGCTAACGGACCCGCCAGGCGCGCTCCCAGCGCCCCACTCCCAGCCGCGAGCAAAACCCCTTCGTTGGCATCGGGCCATTGCCGGGCGTGATTACGCCACGCGTAAATGGCGTCCTCGAAATTCCCGACAATCGCGAAGCCGAGCGAAGTCAGCCGCGCCGGCACCCAGTCGATGAAAAAGAACGCCCGCTGCGCGAAGGTGGAGAACGCCGGTGTGCGTTCGTCAGTCGGCTGGACCCACGATCTCGCCAGATACTCGGCGATGCGATAAAACACCGCGCCCGCCGGTCCGATCGGAATCAAGAACCAGAAGAACACACCAAACACGTGCCGATGCGACGCCACGACCGCATGAACCAGGGTATGCCGGACGATCTCGCTGACCGGCATATCAAGCGTATCAATGCCGGTCCACTCATTGAGAACCTCGCGAGCGCGGGGCACGTCGTCGTTGTTCAGGGCGAGATGGATGTCGGTGAAATAGTGGCTGAACTGCCGGAAGCCCAACGTGAAATACACGATCACGACGTTCCACAGGAACGCCAGCGCGAAGTTGATGCGATAGAGCACGTAATAGACAAGCCCGACGGCTAATGTCCATGGCACCACGACCACTAGCCAGGCGAGTACGCCGTGCCGCTGCTTGCCGGCATCGAAGCCATGAGCCGCGGATTCCGCATGGTACTGAAGCAACGCCGAAATGGGATTCTGCGGCGAGAGCGCGCGCAACTGCTCAATGATGAGAGCCAGCAATACGGAGAAAAAAGTCATGCGATGCGCCGAGACATTCGAGTTTTACGAATTTCTTGTAAAGATAGCACAGCACCGTCCGCGCCAGAGGGACACATCGGCCGCACGGCTAGCCGAGTCTCTGCACGTTGGGCGTCAAGCCGCGAGGAAGCGATAGAAATTGCGTAACATACCCGCCGTTGCACCCCAAATGAAATACGGAGCCACATTCTCGGTGGGTGAAAAAGGCATCGCAAAAAAACGACGCTCGCCTCCTTCCCAACGAAACACGCGGACCTGATGGTTGGCCGGGTTCATGAGAAAGGCGAGTGGAACTTCAAAGATATCGGCGACTTCGAGGGTATCGGCATGCAGTTCGATCGGGGGATGCACCAGCGCCACGACCGGCGTCACGCGAAAACCCGTACCCGTCAGATACTCGGGCAATTCCCCCAGCACCTCCACGTGCTTCGCCGCGAGGCCCACTTCCTCCTGCGCTTCGCGAAGCGCGGTCGCGGCGGCGTCGAGGTCTTCCGGCTCCCGGCGTCCGCCCGGGAAGCTGATCTGCCCCGCGTGATCCGAAAGATGGTCCGCGCGCTGAGTGAGCAGCACGGTCAAGCCCGTCTCGCGTAACACCAGCGCGATCAGTACCGACGCCACCCGTGGATCGCCACCCAGCGCCTTGATCCTGTCGTCGCGCGCGTCCGGCGTCCAGTCGAGCGTCAGCTTGAAGCGCGCGCGCAGTGCGGCCGGTGTCAGGATTTCATCGCGCACAGGCGGCAGATCTGCGCCGGTCGATTCGATCGGCAAGATCTCAGGCTCGAGGATTCGGGGAGTCGACAGCTTGGTCGGAGACACGAGGAGCTTTTAGTTTTGGGGGTCTGGTTCAGATTCCGATTCTGAAAAATCGTTGCGGTCAGGTCGCAAATAAGATTCAAGCGTAGTGCGCGAGACGGCAAAACACGGCAAAGCACGATTTGACCACACCAACGGAAAAAAGCACCCGTAAAGGTGCTTTTTTCCGGTACGACTTCGGTGCAGTTACTGCGCCTTGGAAGCGCTGCGGTCTTTCAACACGAGCTTTTCCTTGATCCGAGCCGACTTGCCCGAACGATCGCGCAAGTAGTACAGCTTTGCACGACGCACGTCGCCGCGACGCTTCACGACAATGCTCGCCAGGATTGGCGAGTAGGTCTGGAACGTACGCTCGACGCCTTCGCCCGACGAAATCTTGCGGACGATGAAATTCGAGTTCAAACCACGGTTGCGCTTCGAGATCACAACGCCTTCGTAAGCCTGGACACGCTTGCGCGTACCTTCAACCACGTTGACGCTAACGATCACCGTATCGCCGGGGGCGAATACAGGGATAGTCTTTTCGCCGAGCGCGCGCGCGATTTCTTCTTGCTCGAGTTGCTCAATCAGATTCATTACAGACTCCTGGAGCCATCTTGCCGAAGTTGTTTGCCATATGAGTGGCCTCGGTAGAGGATGGGTTCACATCTGGCGCCCGCTTGAATTCACAAGCCTGGCACCACCCTTTCGTCTCGCCTTGTATTTGCTTTCCAAAGCCTACTGCGCTTTCGATCGTTCCTTGGCGAGACTTGCGAGCCATGTCTCATCGACACGGCTCAACATTTTAGACTTGCGCGCCTTTTCTATCAGATCAGGCCGCTTTTCCTGCGTATTCTTTAGCGCTTCACGCCGACGCCATGCTTCGATTTCCTTGTGATGGCCGCCAAGCAGCACATCCGGAACCCGCACACCGCCGTATTCTTCCGGGCGGGTGTAGTGCGGGCAATCAAGCAGCACATCGACGAAACTATCCTGCACGGCCGACTGCGAGTCGTTCAGCACGCCGGGCAACTGGCGCACCACTGCGTCCATGAGCGCCATGGCCGGCAATTCGCCGCCCGACAACACGAAGTCACCGAGACTCACTTCTTCGTCGACCACGCGATCAATCAAGCGCTGGTCGATGGCTTCGTAACGACCGCACAGCAGGACAAGACCCGGCTCCTGAGCGAATTGCATAACCCGCTCATGATTCAGCGTTTTCCCTTGCGGCGACATCATCACCACACGCGATCCGCTGATGCCCTGCTCCGCCTGC
This sequence comes from Caballeronia sp., assembly GCF_028292365.1. Lineage (GTDB taxonomy): Bacteria > Pseudomonadota > Gammaproteobacteria > Burkholderiales > Burkholderiaceae > Caballeronia. The sequence goes on along the minus strand of NZ_JAQGMM010000540.1, from coordinate 1,679 downwards.
GCCGCTTTCGCAGCCGAGATCGCGTCTTCCAGCGGTCTTGCCAGCATGACCATGCCGGGACCACCGCCGTACGGGCGATCATCGATAGTTCGATAACTGTCCGTGGTGAAATCGCGAGGATTCCACGTGCGCAGCCCAAACCGTTCCTGCTTGACCGCCCGGCTGGTAATACCCCAATCGGTCAGCGCGCGAAACATCTCGGGAAAGAGCGTCACGACGTCAAACTGCATCGCTCTCTCCTTGCAGTGATCGATGGATCAAAATCGACGGGTCAATAGTCAGCTTCCCACTCGACGACAATCCTGCGCGCCGCCTGATCCACTGTTTTCACGAATACGCCAACGAACGGAATCAGCCGTTCGCCGGTAGCGCGCGAGCCGTCCTTGCCCGTGGTCGGAAATTCCACGCGCATGATGGAATGCGCGCCGTTGTCGATCATGCCCGCGACCTGGCCTAAAGCCACGTCCGCGTCGTTCACGACGTCCAGGCCGATCAGATCGACCCAGTAGAATTCGTCATCGCCGGTCAGCTTCGGGAAGTCGCTGCGCAACACATGGATACTGTGACCACGCAACGCATACGCCGTGTCGCGGTCATCGCAGCCAGCAAAATGGGCGACGACCGTGTCGCTATGCACTTTGGACTGCAAACACCGAACGGCCTTGCGCTCGTTTCCCTTGACCAGCCACCAGCGCTTTGCTGCGAGCATCGCGTCGCCGCCATGACCCGCATGCGCGTGTGGCGCAATCTTGACCCAGCCCTTCAGTCCGTAAGCGTCGACGATCGCACCCACTTCAATGGCGTCATCGGGCAAACTTTCTACGGACTCGATCGATCCTGCGTCATCTGAACCGTCGATAGCCACGCGACGCGCTGCCGGCTTGCGGACAAACGCGCCAAACGTGGCTTCGTTCGGCTCAGGTTTCTCGCCACGTGCGGCTGTCAAACCTGGGTCTGAAGCAGAATCACGTGTCGACATGAGCCAATCTCCCGCGAACCTCGGAAGCTGGAATCGATCGGATCACAAGTACCCGAACGATCGACTGCAACAAGCGCACTTAAGCAGCCGGCTGAGCTTGTTGCGATTGCTTGACCAGACGGGCAACCGTCGGCGACATCTGCGCGCCGTTGTCTTGCCAGTACGTCAGGCGGTCCTGGGCGATACGCAGCGATTCGCCTTTGGTCGCGACCGGGTTGTAAAAACCCACGCGTTCAATGAAGCGGCCATCACGGCGGCTACGCGAATCAGTTGCAACGATGTTGTAAAACGGGCGCTTCTTGGAGCCGCCACGAGCCAAGCGGATGATAACCATGCTGAAATCCTTGAAAACCGGGGTTCGGAACTACCAAAACACGCGATTATAGCGGCAAAACGGAGCCTTAACAAACACTTGCGTCGATTAATCAGGATGAAACGGGGTCTGCGGCATGCGATTTGACCGGCCATCGCCCGCCCTGACGCGGCGCAAAGCAGGTTTTTCAAGACTTCGCGAAGCCGCGCAGGATGTCATTTTGGAGAGACAGATTTGAACTCGCTCATGGCTTTCGCCGGTAAAGGTTTCTCAGGCAACAATTCGCAACGGGCTCGCGGTTTCGCCCGCGGTGGCATTCGATCTCTGGCGCATTCGGCGCGTTCCGTCTTTCTAGCGGCGAATTTGCTGATCGCGCTGGCCGGCTCT
>NZ_JAQGMM010000275.1 GCF_028292365.1 Caballeronia sp. | reverse complement strand
GACACATCGATCAGGATCGCCGTAGGCGGTGTGGCCGACCGGCCAGTGGTCGAGCAATGGCCAAGGCTGCATGGCGACGACTTGCGTAGCGCGCTGAACGACTTGAGCTGGAAGCTGAATGCGCAGGACGACACCCATGTCAGCGCAACGTATAGACGCCATCTGGTGCGGCAACTCGGATGGCGCGTGATAGAGGAGGCGAAGTGAGCAAGACATCATCCACCACGCTTGCGCGCGGCGAGCGCCGGCGCATCACCGTGACACTTAACGGACGAGAGCGTACGGGCTATTGCGAATCGCGCGACCTGTTGTCCGATTTCGTGCGTCATGAACTGGGCGCGACCGGAACGCACGTGGGTTGTGAACATGGTGTGTGCGGTGCGTGCACCGTGCAGGTGGACGGCGTGGCGGCCCGGTCCTGCCTGATGCTCGCCGTGCAGGTAGAGGGACGCCGTGTTGACACGGTCGAAGGTCTCGCGCCTGACCAGACGCTAGGCGATCTGCAACGGGCCTTCCAGCGTCATCACGCATTGCAGTGCGGCTTTTGTACGGCGGGGATCCTGATGTCGTGCGCGGACTATTTAAAACGCGTACCGGACCCGACGGAAACGCAAGTACGCGAGATGCTGTCGGGCCATCTGTGCCGATGTACAGGCTATACGCCGATCGTGGCGGCGGTGCTTGATGTAGCGGCATTGCGTAACGAGAACAACAAGAACAACGAGAGCAGCAAGAAGGAGCCGGAACATGCTTGATCTCGGCCGGACCTTTTTGCAAAGCGTCGAACGCAGCCCCAACACGCTTGCCCTCGTGGATGGCGACGTGAGGCTGACTTACGTACAGTGGCACGAGACCATTCTTAAGGTCGCTGGTGGCTTGCGCGAGTTGGGCCTCGCACGCGGCGACCGGTTGCTCGTCGTGCTGCAAAACCGCTGGGAAATGGCTACGCTGCATTGGGCCTGCCAGTTCGCGGGCATTGTCATGACGCCGTTGAACTGGCGCGCGAAGCCTGACGAACTCGACTACTGCGTGACCGATGCGGGGGCGAAAGCGGTCGTATTCGAACCGGTCTCCGCCGATGCGGTCTATGCGAGCGAGGCGGCGCAGAAGCTGCCACGTATCGCGCTGGACGATGCGCGCGGCACGACTTCGTTCGATGCGTTGCTGAGCGGACATGCGGCGAACATCACGACAGAAGCCACAGCCGACGACCTGTCGCTGATCCTCTATACCTCCGGGACTACGGGCAAGGCGAAGGGCGTGCCGCGCCGTCACCGGCATGAGCGCGCCGCTGCGCTGGCACACGTCGCACAGAACCTGTATCGCTACGGCGAACGCACGCTGGGCGTCATGCCGCTTTATCACACCATGGGCGTGCGCTCGCTGCTCGCCATGGCGCTGGTGGATGGCCTGTTCGTCTGCGCACGACGCTGGAACGCGCCCCAGGCGCTGGAGTCGATCAGCACGTTCGAGCTCACGTGCCTGTACCTCGTGCCCACGCTTTATCACGATCTGCTGGCCACGCCCGGATTCGCGAACGCAAGCACAGGTTCGGTGACAAAGCTCGGTTTCGCGGGTGCGCCCATGAGCGATGGCCTGCTGAAGCGTTTGTCCGCAGCGTTCAAGCCCGAACTGTTCGTGAATCACTATGGCTCTTCCGAGGTGTACACGTTCAGCATTGACCAGGACGCCACGCGCAAACCCGGCAGCGCAGGCCGTGCGGGCATCAACACGCGGCTGCGTGTGGTGAAACTGGATGCGGCGTCGCCGACCGATTTCGCGGCCATGCACGAGGAAGGCCAGATCATTGCGGACCTGCTTGGCGATGAAGCATTCGAAGGTTACTGGAACCGTCCGGACGCGAATGCGAAGTCCTTGCGCGACGGCTGGTACTTCACCGGCGACACCGGATTTTTCGACCAGGACGGTGACCTCTTCGTGAGCGGCCGCGTGGACGACATGATCATCAGCGGCGGAGAAAACATCTCGCCCGTCGATATTGAATCGGTGTTGTCGCTGCATCCGGCCGTGGACGAAGTGGCGGTTGCGGGCGTGAAAGACGAGCGCTGGGGACAGCGTGTAGTGGCATTCATCAAGCGGCGTGATTATGTCGACGCCAACGCGCTCGACGCCTGGTGCCGCGAGTCGGATCTCGTGAATTTCAAGCGTCCGCGCGACTACGTTTTCGTCGATGAGATTCCGAAGTCGCCCGTCGGCAAGATCCTGCGCCGCAAATTGTCTGCCGGTGAATATGACATCGACACCACGAACAACCCTACAGAAACAACGAAGGAGTAACCGATGACTGACTTGACCCATCGCGGCCAGGCGCTGTTGCAGGACCTGGACGGCTTTTCGATCGAAGTCGATGAAAAACACGAGCGCGCCGACATCATTTTGCATCGTCCGCCGCTCAACGTCATATCGATGCACGCACGCGACCAGTTGCGCGCAGCGTTCGAGGCGCTCGACGAAGACGACCGCGTGCGCGTGATCGTGGTGCGCGCCAACGGCGAGCATTTTTCGAGCGGTGGGGACATCAAGGGGTTCCTTGAAGCATCGCCGGAACATGTGTCGAAGCTGGCGTGGAATATTGCGGCGCCCGCGCGCTGCTCGAAGCCGGTGATTGCCGCGAATCGCGGCTTTTGTTTTGGCGTGGGCTTCGAGTTGTCGCTCGCTTGCGACTTCCGCATTGCGACCGACACGACCTTCTATGCGCTGCCGGAGCAAAAGCTCGGCCAGATCCCGGGCTCGGGAGGCTCGGCGCGCCTGCAGCAGATGGTGGGGATTGGCAGGACCAAGGACATTGTGATGCGCTCGCGCAGGATCCCCGGTAAGCAGGCGTACGAATGGGGCATCGCGGTGGAGTGCGTAGCGGACGCACAGCTGGAAGCCACGACCAATGCACTCGTCGATGAACTGCGTGCTTTCTCGCCGCTCGCGCAACGCACGGCCAAGAAGTTGCTCAACGACACGGAAGATGCGCCGCTCTCGATTGCTATCGAATTGGAAGGGCACAGCTATAGCCGGCTGCGCACATCGGACGATTTCCGTGAAGGCGTGGAAGCGTTCCATGGCAAACGCAAGCCGGTGTTTCGCGGCAGTTGAAGGTTGCGATGGTTGCGTCAACCGTGAACGTGCGCATGGAGCACCGGCACTTAACGTATTCAACGCATTTTTAAATTTTCTTAAATACCAACGAGAGCACGACATTTCGACGTGCCAAAAAACACGGCGCCATTCCAGAGAAGGGCGCCGCGACCTTCAAGGAGATGACAATGTCCGTAGCAGCACAGGAAAGCGCCGCCGCGCCCGAAATAAACACGCGACAGGTGATGGGCGCAGTCGTGGCCTCATGCCTGGGCTGGGCACTCGATCTATTTGATCTGTTCGTGCTGTTGTACGTGGCTCCCGTGGTCGGCCGGCTGTTCTTTCCGTCCGAACATGCCATGCTTTCGCTGGCAGCGGTGTACGCGTCATTCGCCGTGACCCTGCTCATGCGTCCGCTCGGTTCCGCATGGTTCGGGTCCTACGCGGACCGGCATGGCCGCAAGGGAGCGATGATTCTCGCGGTCGTTGGCGTAGGGATATCGACTGCGCTTTTCGGTGTCCTGCCTACCGTTGCACAGGTTGGCCTGGTAGCGCCAATCCTGTTCCTCGCACTGCGCCTTGTACAAGGCGTATTCGTGGGCGGGGTGGTAGCGTCCACGCATACCATCGGCACGGAATCGGTCGCGCCGAAGTATCGCGGCGCGGTGTCCGGGCTGATTGGTGGTGGCGGTGCAGGCCTGGGCGCGTTGCTCGCTTCCATCGTGTACCTGACCATGTCGTCAATCTTTCCGGGCGAACTCTTCGACGTGTGGGGCTGGCGGTGCATGTTCTTCACCGGAATCATCAGTTCAGTGCTTGGGCTGTTCGTGTTCAATAGCCTTGAAGAGTCGCCGCTGTGGAAAAAGCTGGCGGCGGAGAAGGCCGCAAAGGCCGCGGCGCGCGACATCTCCGCGCCAGTGGAAATCATCCGATCGCCGATCAAGACGCTATTTTCGAAGGACTTTCGCGGCATTTTGTTCGTCAACCTGCTGCTCACGATTGGTGGCGGCAGCGGTTATTACCTGACCTCGGGTTACCTGCCGACCTTCCTCAAAGTGGTCAGCCACGTGCCCAACGGCGCGGCCGCTGGCATCCTGATGATCGCGAGCATTGGGGTACTCGCGGCGTCGGTGGCGGCGGGGCACCTGAGCACGTTCATCGGCCGCAAGACGACGTTCATCTGGCTGGGACTGGTTCGCCTGATCGCGCTGCCCGGGTTGTTCCTGCTCTTGCCTACTGCGCAAAGCATCACCATGATCGGTGTCTACGCGGTCGTGTTGAGCGCACTCGGCAGCGCGGGGTATGCGCCCATCCTGATCTTCCTGAACGAGCGTTTCCCCACCGCGATTCGTGCGACCGGAACGGGGCTGTCGTGGAATATCGGCTTTGCGATCGGCGGCATGATGCCGACCGCCGTCTCGCTGGTGGCGAAGGACCCGGGCGAGTTGCCGATGACGCTGGCGATCTTCGTCGGGGTGATCAGCGTGATCTTTCTAGCAGGGGCGTTCATCGTGCCGGAGACACTGGGCAGGCTCGAGAATCGTTCGGCGCAGCCGGGCTGATGCTGCCCGACCTGACCTCCGATCTATGACTGCGTCACGGTCGTGGTCACGCGGCGGATGTTGTCCGTGATGATTTCGATGAGCGCGTTCGTCGCGGCGCCGATCGGCCGCTTCGGGTGGCTCACGCACACGATATGCCGCACAATCCCCGGCGATGCAATCCGGTAAGCGCGCAGCAGGCCGTCGTCCACTTTCCGCTGGACGACGACGCGGGGCAGGATGGTCGCCACGTTGCTCTGTTCGACGAACTGCACGATCGTATTCAGCAGATCGATTTCAAACTTCGGCTGGATTACTATATCCGCGTTGAGAAGCGCGGCATCCAGCACGCCGCGCAGGCCGTTGCGGCGGGTGGGCAGCACGAGCTCCAGATCGCCGAGTTCAGCCAGGTCGATTGCCTCGGGCATCGGTCGTCCATGAATGACGCTGGTCACCAGCACCATCTCTTCGTCGAGCAAGGAACGCGTGTCGAGCGAGAGGCGGCCGCGCGGCTTGTTGATGACCGCGGCATCCAGGCGCCCGGCCTCGACCGCATCAATCAATTGCGCGCTGAAGCCGTCCGCCACCGACACCTCCACTTGCGGAAACAGCGCGTCGAAGGTGGCGAGCGATTCGGGCAGCACGCTCTCTGCTTCCGACGACACCATGCCGAGCGCGATGCGCCCCGTGACGATCACGTCGCTGCGGCTGAGTTGCTCGCGGGCGTGTTCAATATCGCGAATGATCGGTACGTATAGCCGATACATCAGGCGCGCGGCTTCGGTCGGCGTCATGCCGTGCGGTCCGCGTTCGAACAGCGGCTGGTGAAGCTCTGCTTCAAGCTTTGATATCTGCATGCTAAGCGCCGGCTGCACAATGTTGAGCCGCTTCGCCGCGCGCGTGACCGAGCCGTCTTCGAACAGCGCGATGAAATAGTGAATCTGCTTCAGGTCCATGAACGGCGGCGCGTTTATCCGCGTCATCCAAAGGACGAATGAGACCACAAGCATCCGTGCGGCGCCAGCAAGTTCTCGCTTTCAGGAAGGTCTCGTCCAGGTCTTTCAGCCTGCGGCGCGGAACGCTACTTGCTGCATCCCCGGTTTCCCCCAACGCCCAGACCAACGCCCATGAAGCCCACTATTGTTTGCCACATGATGTCTTCCGTCGATGGCCGCAGTCTCACCGACGGCTGGCATCTCGACTTTGCGTCCGATCTCTACGAGAAAACAGCAGGTACCTTCGAAGCCGACGGCTGGATTTGCGGCCGCGTCACGATGCAGGAAATCGCGCACGGCGAGGGTTATCCGAAGGGCCTCGCGAAGCAGCCGGTTCCTCGCACGAACCACTTCGCCCAACGCGGCGCGAATCAGTACGCCATTTCCATTGACCCGAGGGGACTGGTTGAATGGAAGTCGAATACCGCGTTGAAGTCCCACGTGATCGAAGTGGTGACGGAACAGGTCTCCGACGACTTCCTCGCGTATCTTCAGTCGATTGACGTGTCGTATGTTTTCGGCGGCAAGACCGACATCGATCTGGCTGATGTGGTCAATACACTGGAACGCGAACTGGGTGTGAAGAAGCTGATCGTGGAAGGGGGGTCGCACGTGAGCGGCGCGTTCGTGAACGCCGGTCTGGTCGATGAAGTGAGCGTGCTGATCATGCCGCTCGTGGATGGCCGCAGCGAACACCCGTCGTCATTCGAAGTGGCGATGAATGCATGGAAAAGCCCCGCGTATCTGACCCTTACGTCAGTCGAGCAGATCGCTCATGACGCGGTCTGGCTTCGTTACACGCGCAAAATAAGCTAAGAGGACGGGCAAGCAGTGAGGTCCGGGATTACCCCTATCGGCAATAGTGGATTGCTTGTATATCGGATTTATACGAAATATAATTCGTCTCATCGCGATTCTACTTAGAGCCGTTTTTCCCATGGATATCGACGCTATTCACAAGGCCTTGGCCAATCCTGTCCGCCGCGAGATTCTCGTGTGGCTCAAGGAGCCCGAGGTCTACTTTCCCGAGCAGGAGTTCCCGCTCGTGAATGGCGTGTGCGCCGGTCAGATCGACGCGCGTTGCGATATGTCCCAATCCACGGTGTCGGCTCACCTGGCCACGCTTCACAAAGCGGGTCTGGTGACCTCGAAGCGGGTTGGGCAGTGGATATTTTTCAAGCGCGACGATGCGGTCATCCAGGCGTTTCTCGATCAGCTTCGTAACGGTCTCTGAAGCGGCTTTTGAAGCGGCCTCTGAAACGTCAGCTTGTTCGCCGTGTTCTGGTTGGTGGATCCCATTACAGTCTATTTAGGAATGCTTTCAAAATGCCAAATCTTTTCGACCCGCTCAAAACCGGTGCATTTAAACTTCGCAACCGCATCATCATGGCGCCGCTGACGCGTCAGCGCGCAGGCGTCGAACGCGTGCCAAACGCGTTGATGGCACAGTACTACGCTGAGCGCGCTGCTGCCGGCATGATCCTGAGCGAAGCGACCTCGGTTACGCCCCAAGGCGTGGGCTATGCTGAAACGCCGGGCATCTGGTCGGACGAGCAAGTCGAAGGCTGGAAGCTTGTGACGAAGGCCGTCCACGACGCAGGCGGCACGATCCTGCTGCAACTGTGGCACGTCGGCCGGATCTCGGATCCGATCTTCCTCAACGGCGACTTGCCGGTGGCGCCGAGCGCAATTGCGGCGCAAGGCCATGTGAGCCTTGTGAAGCCGCAGCGTGCATTCGTGACGCCGCGCGCGCTTGAACTCGACGAGATTCAAGGGGTGGTTGCGGCCTTCCGCAAGGGTGCTGAGAACGCGAAGCTCGCTGGTTTTGACGGCGTTGAAGTGCACGGCGCGAACGGTTATCTGCTCGATCAATTCCTGCAGGACAGCACGAACAAACGCACGGACATCTACGGTGGCCCGATTGAAAATCGTGCACGCCTGATGCTCGAAGTGGTCGACGTGTGTATTGAAGTCTGGGGCGCTGACCGGGTCGGCATGCACCTCGCGCCACGCGCCGATTCGCACAGCATGGGCGACACCGATCGCGCCGCTACCTTCGGCTACGTTGCACGTGAGTTGGGCAAGCGCAAGATCGCGTTCATCGCAGCACGTGAACGCGTGGGCGAAGACTCGATCGGACCGCAGTTGAAGCGTGCCTTCGGCGGTGTTTATATCGCTAACGAAAAGTTCACCAAGGAAAGCGCTCAGGCAGCGCTCGACCGCGGTGACGCCGACGCCGTCGCGTGGGGGCAGTTGTTCATCGCCAACCCGGACCTTGTGAAACGCTTCGAAAGCGACGCCGCGTTGAACGCACCGGTCCCCGAGACGTTCTATGCCCGTGGCACCGAAGGGTACACGGACTATCCGACACTCGAGACGATGGACTAAGCGTTCCAGTTACTGGCTTGCCGCAGCCGGCGACTCCATAGGGAGTCGCCGGCTGTTTTGTTTTCCTGGCTTTGCTTCTCAGCCGCGACCTCAGGGCAGGCAGGCCTTTAAGTACCTCGATGTAAAGCCGGATTTCCCTCGCTTCACCACATCTTCCGGCGTGCCGCTGACCACCAACTTTCCGCCTTCCTCACCCGCGCCGGGCCCCATGTCGATGACCCAGTCGCTTTGAGCCGCCACCCGCATGTCGTGCTCGACCACAATTATCGTGTTGCCCGCATCGACCAGACCCTGTAATTGAATCAGCAAGCGGTCGCTGTCCGTGGAATGCAACCCGGTCGTGGGCTCATCCAGGATGTAAAGGGTCTCGCCCCGTTGTGCTCGCTGAAGTTCGGTCGCGAGCTTGATCCGCTGCGCCTCGCCGCCGGACAACTCAGTAGCCGGTTGGCCCAGGCGCAAATAACCCAGTCCAATGTCCTTGAGCACGGTCAGCGCGCGCATGATCTGCGGCTCGTCAGCGAAGAAGGCACAAGCGGTATCCACGGTCATCTGCAGCACGTCGGAAATGTTCTTTCCCTGCCACCCGATTTCCAGCGTCTCCGGGTTGTAGCGTGTTCCTCCGCACGTTGAACATGGTGCGTACACGCTCGGCATGAACAGCAATTCGACGCTCACGAATCCTTCACCCTCGCACGTGGGACATCGACCCTTCGCAACATTGAACGAGAACCGGCCCGCGTCATAATGGCGGCGATGCGCCGTGGGCGTCTCCGCGAACAACTTGCGCACGTGATCGAAAAGGCCGGTGTAGGTCGCGAGATTCGAGCGCGGCGTGCGTCCGATCGGTTTCTGATCGACGCGAACCAGTCGGCGGATTTTTTCCATCCCGGCCGTTATCTCACCGCCGGTCGGAATGTTCTCGACATCCAGTAGCGGGTCACGCTCCTCATCTGTTTCTGCCGCGATCGGCCGGCCGAGCCGGTCCGCGATCAACTCCGGCAGCGCCTGGCTGACAAGGCTTGATTTGCCCGAGCCCGAGACTCCCGTGACGGTCGTGAAGCAGCCGAGCGGGAACGCGACCTCCAGGTCCTGCAAGTTGTTACGCGTCACGTTCTCAAGCCGCAGCCAGCCCTTCGGTGTGCGCTTCGAACGCGGAGCGGGCCGGTAATCGCCAAACAGATGCAGCCGCGTTTGCGATTCCTCGATGTCGGCCAGTCCGGCGGGCGGCCCGCTATATACAATCTGTCCGCCTGCCGTGCCCGCGGCCGGACCCACATCCACCAGCCAGTCTGCGCGGCGCATCATTTCCAGATCATGCTCGACCACGAACAGCGAATTACCTGCGGCCTTCAGGCGCAGCAACGCGCTGAACAACGCTTCGCCATCGGCCGGATGAAGACCGGCGGAGGGTTCATCGAGGACATAGATCACGCCGAACAACTGCGATGCGAGTTGCGTCGCAAGCCGCAGCCGCTGCAACTCGCCCGACGACAAGGTCGGTGTACCCCGGTCCAGTGCCAGATACCCCAGGCCGAGATCGATCAGCGTAGTCAGACGTTCGAGCAACTCGCTTGCAATGCGTTGAGCCGCAACCTGTTTCTCCCTGGATTGATTCGTAGTCCGTCTGATGTCGGGGGAGGCTTTGTGCTCCGATCCGCCGGATGCAACCCGTCGCGCGACGGCTGCCCGCATCTCGTCCTTGCTCAATATTTCGCTGTCCGATGGCGCTGCGGATACTGATATATTCCCGCCCGCTGGCACCTCACCGCGAGCAACTGGCCGCAATACATCGGCGACACGGGCGAGCGGCATCTGCGATAACTGGCCTATATCAAGCCCCGCGAACGTCACGGACAACGCCTCGGGTTTCAATCTTTTGCCATGGCACGACGGACACGCGCTGCTCACCATGAAACGCGACACGCGCTTCTTCATCAACGCGCTTTGCGTGTTGGCGAAGGTGTGCAGCACATATCGGCGCGCACCGGTAAACGTGCCCTGGTAGCTCGGTTCCGCGTGGCGCTTGAGCGCCGCGCGCGTCTCTTGCGGTGTCATGCCGGCGTACACGGGCGCGGTTGGCGTCTCGTCCGTGAACAAGATCCAGTCGCGGTCTTTCTTCGGCAGGTCGCGCCACGGTTTATCCACATCGAACCCCAGCGTGACCAGGATGTCGCGCAGGTTCTGACCATGCCATGCCGGCGGCCATGCAGCGACTGCGCGCTCGCGGATAGTTAGCGAGTCGTCGGGCACCATTGATTGCTCGGTCACCTCATAGACGCGCCCCAGACCGTGACACGTGGGACACGCCCCTTGTACCGTGTTCGGCGAGAAATCCTCGGCGAACAGCATGGGTTGTTTCGCCGGGTAGGTGCCGGTGCGCGAGTACAGCATGCGCACGAGGCTGGACAGCGTGGTCACGCTGCCCACCGACGAGCGTGCGTTGGGCGTACCGCGTTGCTGCTGCAGAGCCACGGCGGGCGGCAGGCCTTCGATGGAATCCACTTCCGGCACGCCAACCTGATCGATGAGGCGACGGGCATAGGGCGCCACCGATTCGAAATAGCGCCGCTGCGCTTCGGCATAGAGGGTGCCGAACGCCAGCGACGACTTGCCCGATCCCGAGACGCCGGTAAAGACGACGAGCGCGTCGCGCGGGATGTCGACATCGATGTTGCGCAAGTTGTGCTCGCGGGCGCCCCGCACCCGCACGAAGCCGGTCCGGGAGGGATGGGATGACGACGATGTCGATATGTCTTCCGGCTTCTTGTTTCTGGTTGGCATGCGCTTTAAAGCCATTGTGTGATTAGTTTGCCCAGGCAGCCGCGAGGACGTGCCCGAATACGATGAAGTGCCCGCGCAAGTCGCGCGACGTTGCGCAACATTTAGCCGCGCGGATGGCAGACAGTTTAAGTGGCTGGCGAAATGGCTGTCGATCCGGCAGGAGCATTGGGCGCACGGGGCGTGCCCGAATATCGTGCGTTCTGATATCCGGGATATTTACCCGGGCGTGCTGAAGGGCTTTAAGCAACCGGCATCTAATCGGTTAAATAGTTAGTCTGTTATGTTTCTGTTCAACAGCTAATCATCTTCGCGCACAAGCTTGCTCATCATTGCGATTGGCGACTGGTAAGGGGCGGAGTATCAAGTGCTTTAAACATTGTTTGATTGCGTGCGAAGGCGTTTGCCAGCAAAGGCCCTCGCACGCAAGTCCCACGGGAAAACATAAAGCGATTGCGTTTGAAGTTTTCTCCCTTAGACTATTAACTCGCAAGCCTGCGAATGGTGTCCGGATTATTTCATTACCCAAAATTATCGTGGTCATAATGCATAAACAATCCGGGTATTGATTGGCGGCATGGTTGCGAAGATCGGTTAAAAAGGAGTGATGTAGTGCCCGGCTAATAGGCTGCGACCGGGCTGCAATCAAAGACGCATAACCTGAAAATTCATTGCCGCTTTACTCTCAAAGGGACTGGCGTTCCTCGAAAACGTCGCTCTTTCAAGCAGTCGATCATTTCTGGAGGTGTTGGATGGCAAAATCTACAAAAGCGGGCTCGCAGGACCAATCCAAGATCGCGGCGCTCAGCCCGTTCGAACTCAAGGACGAATTGATCAAGGCCGCCGGCGGCGGTGCGGTCGAGCGTCCCGCCAACGCGGCCATGCTGAATGCAGGCCGGGGCAATCCGAATTTCCTCGCCACCATTCCGCGCCACGGCTTCTGGCAACTTGGCCTTTTCGCCATGCGTGAGTCGGAGCGATCGTTCGCGCACATGCCCGAAGGGCTGGGCGGCTTCCCGAAGCGCGAGGGACTGGAAGAGCGCTTTGAAATCTTTGCACGCGACAACAAGGGCGTTCCCGGCATCGACTTCCTGCGCGGCGTGCTGTCGTATGTGCGCGACCAGCTCGGCCTTAATGGCGGCGAATTCCTTTACGAAATGTGCGAGGGGATTCTTGCGTCGAATTATCCGGTGCCGGACCGGATGCTGAAGTTGTCGGAGGTGATTGTTGCGCAGTACCTGAAGAAAGAAATGATCGGAAAACACCCGTTTGTGGGCGACTTCGATATCTTCGCGACTGAAGGCGGCACCGCCGCCATGACCTACATCTTCAACACGATGCGCGAGAATCACCTGATCAAACCAGGTGACACCATCGCGCTGGGCTCGCCCATCTTTACGCCGTATATCGAGATCCCGACGCTTAATGACTACCAGTTGAACGTGGTCAATCTGGACGCCGACGTGGAACTCGGCTGGCAATATTCGAAGAAGGAACTCGACAAGCTGCGCGATCCGAAGGTGAAGGCGTTCTTCCTCGTGAATCCGAGCAATCCGCCTTCGGTCAAGATGAATACCGAAAGCCTGGAGTACATCGCGGAGATCGTGAAAGAACGGCCCGACCTGATCCTCCTGACCGACGACGTATACGGCACCTTCGCCGACGACTTCGTCTCGCTGTTCGCGCTGTGTCCAAAGAACACCATCCTCGTGTATTCGTATTCGAAGTACTTCGGTGCGACAGGCTGGCGGCTTGGCACGATCGCCATGCACCGCGACAACGTGATCGATGAACTGATCCGCAAGCTGCCGAAGGATCAGCGCAAGGAATTGCACGAGCGGTATGAGTCGATCACCACCGAGCCGGAGAACCTGAAGTTCATCGACCGCCTGGTGGCCGACAGCCGTACCGTCGCGCTGAACCACACTGCGGGGCTCTCCACACCGCAACAAGTGCAGATGGTGCTGTTCTCACTCTTCGCTCTGATGGATACCCCGGAGGCGTACAAGAACGCGCTCAAGCGCCTGATTCGCGGCCGCAAAGAGGCGTTGTACCGGGAGATCGGGATATCGTTTGACGACAGCGACGTGAACCAGGTCGATTACTACACCATCATCGACCTCGAATTCCTTGGCAATCGAGCGTATGGACCGGAGTTTGTCGCCTGGCTCTTCAAGAACACCGAGCCCTCCGAGCTGTTGTTCCGGCTTGCGAAGGAAGCACGTGTCGTGCTCCTGCCGGGACGCGGCTTCGGTACGCAACACCCGTCGGGCCGCGTGTCGCTTGCCAATCTCAACGAGAGCGACTACAAGGCGATCGGCCGCGCGATGCGCAAGCTGATGGTGGAATATGTCGAGCGCTATAACGCCGCAACGGGCAAGTCGCTCGATAAAAACAAGGTGCTTTAAGGCAGCACGACTGGCAGCACGACTGGCAGCACGACGGGCAGCAACGGCGCTTCGAAAGGGGCGCCTTAAAAATACATCAAACGAAAAACGGGCCGCTGGGAAAGTTACCCCAGCGGCCCGTTTTATCGTTAAACGCCTGCTTTAGAACTTGTGGCGAATACCCACGCGTGCAGCGATCTGATTCGACGCACCCTTGCCCGAGTTGCCGAAGTAGCTCGTGCTCGAACCAATTTCAGCCTGCACCGGTGTGCCAGCGTTCGAGCCCGACGCGTCTTGATAGATAGCCAGCACGTAGACATCGGTACGCTTGCTCAGCGCATAGTCCACGCTTGCGTCGACCTGTTGCCACTTGCCTTGCGCCGCATCGGTCAGCTTCATGTACGTGTAGCCGAGGCCACCGGTAAGAGCCGGCGTGAACGCATACTTGCCGCCGATTTCATACGCGTTGAACTTCGACGTCGCGCCCGTGATCGCTTCAAAGCGCGTGTTGGTCCAGAGACCGAACACCGTTGCAGCAGCAAACTTGTAGCTGGCGCCAACACCGAACGTGCGCAGGTCCTTCGTACCACCTGTCGAAACGTTCGCGATGTTCGTGCTGAACGCCGGCGTCGACGAACCCGGGTAGTGGATGTCGGTGTAAGCCGCGCCGATACCGAACGGGCCGCCAGCGTAGTTCACGCCGAAGCTGTAAGCGCGCGACGAACCTTGCGTCGTGACGCCTGCGGTCGTCGTGGTGGGCGATCCCTCGAATGCGCCGGCCTGGTTAGAGAAACCGTACAAGCCACCAAACGTCACGCCGTGGAAGTTGGCGCTGCTGAACTTGATCGAGTTGTTGATACGGCTCGACGTGAGCTGGTCGACGTCGTTGATGTGATACGCATAGTTGCCTGCAACCGTCTGGCCGCCGATGGAGTACGAACCGCCGAGGTAATCGGTCGAGAACGTGTATTGCCGGCCCAGGGTCACCGAGCCGATATCCGACTTGGAAATCCCCACATACGCTTGACGGCCGAATTCCGCGCCGCCTTGGCCGAGCGTGCCGTTGCCGCTGTTGAAGCCGCTCTCCAACGTGAAGATCGCCTTCAGACCGCCGCCCAGGTCTTCAGCACCGCGCAGGCCCCAACGGCTGCCTTGCGACACGCCGTCGTCATACTTGAAGTTCTTCGAGCTGCCGGTCGTGCCGACGGCGGCGTGGTTCACGTAGCTGATACCGGCGTCGATGAGGCCGTAGAGCGTGACGCTGCTTTGAGCTTGAGCGGAAGTTGCCGATGCGGCGAATGCCGCCATTGCAGCAGTGGCGAGCAGTGTTTTACGGTTCAAAACGTTCTCCCTAGCGTGGGTGTGAGTAAATAATGCAAATAGGCGGCGCAGATAAGTGACGCAAATAACTGCTGCACGGCATCGGACTCTGATGGTCTGTAGCTCGCGACGGGCGGACTTTAACGAACGGGTGTGTAAGGTCCATGACAGTTGTTTTTAAGCGACGGCTTCATAAAAAATGCTTTCGGTAAGCGTCGGGAGCGGTTAGGAGGCAAGCAGTCAGGCGACGAATTGCCCCAAGCAAAACCGCGCGTCGAGCGGCTTGAACCGATATCCGGGAAGGGGCTTGGAAGCGCTTTAGCGATCCCTCGCGCTATGCTGGTGGCTCATTCACTCTAGAGACGAAGCGATGACAGAGAGCGTGATTGCGGCACTGGAAGGGCGGTTGCGGAAGGCCATGCTCGCATCGGACGTGGATGTGCTTGATGCGCTGCTCGCCGACGACCTCACGTTCGTCGATGCAACAGGCAAGGTGTGGAGCAAGGCCGACGACCTGAACGCGCATCGCCATGGAATACAGCGGATCGAGCGGCTGGAGATCAAGGAACAGACAGTGCGCGTGTATGACAAGAGCGCCGTGACGCTTACACATGCAGCGCTGAGCGGCCAATTCGGCGGCGTGCCGCTCTCGGCCAATCTTCGCTACACGCGCATGTGGGCGGAAACGGAGAGCGGCTGGAAAATCGCCGCCGCTCACTGCAGCGTGCTAGCTTTTTAAGGCTGGCCCGGCGCTTGCCGGCGCAACCCGCGGCTTCGCCAGTTGCTCCCCCACGACCGCTGGAATCACAGCGCTTGCGGGCTGTGACCCGACGACCGCTGGAATCATTGAGCTTGCCGGCTGCGACTCATCCACGGCGGTCCGCCCGCCGTCCGCAAAGAAGGTTTGTTCAGCGGCCTTGTTCAAAACGAGGATGCTGATGCGCCGGTTAGTGGGTTCGTCGGCGACTGCCTTATTGAGCGGCAATACATCGGCTAGTCCGCGCACTTGCAGGATCTTGCCTTCGTTCATGCCGCCTGCAATCAGCGCGCGGCGTGCAGCGTTCGCCCGTTCGCTCGAGAGCTCCCAGTTCGAATAACCTGCTTCGCCGCCAGAGTACGGCACGGCGTCCGTGTGTCCGGCGATCGACACGCGGTTATCCACGTCATTGAGCGAGGAGCCGATCTGCGCGAGGATGGTCGTCACATACGATTCCAGCTTCGCGCTGCCCGAGGGGAACATCGGCCGCTTGAGCGAGTCGACGATCTCGATGCGCAATCCTTCGCTAGTGATGTCAATACGAATCTGATCCTTGTATGCGGCTAGCGCCGGCGTGCGTTCGATCAACGCACTGAGCTTCTGCTTGAGTTGCTTCAAGCGCTGAGCGTCGTCCTTGACCGCGGCAGCCGCGGTTGCAGTTACGGTCGCGGCCGCAGCTGCGCTTGCGGCCGCGCGTTCTGTTGTCTTCGGCAATGGTTGGGTCTGGCTCTTGGTGGCCTCCCCCGGACGCGAACTGGAGAGATCGCGGCCGCCGCCTTCAATCACGCTTGTGCGTGCCGCACCGCTGCCGTCCTTGCCGCCGAAGACCGCCGACAGCGGCGTGTTGAAATAGTCTTCAATACCCTGCTTGTCGTATTTGGAGGTTGAGCCTAGTAGCCACATCAGCAGGAAGAACGCCATCATGGCCGTCACGAAATCCGCATACGCGATCTTCCATGCACCGCCATGATGGCCGGCGTGCGCGGATTTTTTCTTGCGTCGCACTACAACGGTCGGTGCGAGCACCGACTGCATGGGATCGCGAGAGGGGGTGTCAGCCATGAGCGAGCCTCTTGATGATCTGCGTGATCTGCGCCGGGCGGGACAGGCTCGTCACGCCGACTTTGGTTGCTTGGTGGCGCGGACGGCGTCGTCGAGTTCCTGGAAGGTCGGACGATCAGCGGTGAACAGCACCTTGCGCCCGAACTCGACGGCAATAGCCGGTGCATAGCCGTTCATCGACGCGAGCAGCACGGACTTCACGCACTGGAACGGCTTGGCTTCGGCCTGTCCTTTTGCAGCCAGCAGATCGGCCAGTGGCCCGAAGAAACCATACGAGAGCAGGATGCCGAGGAACGTGCCGACCAGCGCGCCCGCGATCATCTCGCCGAGTATCGCGGGCGCGGCGCCCACCGAACCCATGGTATGCACGACGCCCATCACGGCCGCGACAATGCCGAACGCGGGCAGGCCGTCGGCCATCTTCTGAATCGCGCCGGCTGCCAGCGATGTTTCCGCGTGATGCGTCTCGAGTTCTTCGTCCATCAGGTCCTGCATCTCGAGCGCGTTGATGTTGCCGCTCGACATCATGCGCAGGTAGTCGACAATGAATTCCAGCAGATGGTGATCGTTCAGCACGTGTTCGTACTTCTTGAACGTCGGGCTGTTTTGCGGCGCTTCAACATCGACTTCGAGCGCCATCATGCCTTCCTTGCGCGCCTTCTGAAGCAGCTCGTACAGCAGCGCGATGAGCTGCACGTACTTGTCTTTCGAGTAGCCTCCCTTCTTGAACGCGGTGGGAACGACCTTGATGGTCTTCTTGAGCGTCGTAACCGGATTGGATACGACGAACGCACCCACAGCCGCGCCGAAGATGCACAACAACTCGAAGGGCTGGAACAGTGCGACCAGATGGCCGCCTACGCCCAGAAAACTGCCGATCACCGACCCGATGACCACGACCCAGCCAATAACAACAAACATGCTCTCTCCGCTTGATTTTTTATGCTTCCTTTGAATGAAGCTGTCCTAGACCTTAACGGCAAGCAGACCAGCAGATTTAGGGTAGGGCGAAGGTATCTTTTCTCCTGAGGTTTGCTTGGACACGGCAAAAATTACATTCCATCCAATGTTTGTCGAGGATGCGAGCACATGACTGGCAAGGTCTGCGCACGCAAAGCGGCCTTACTCGCGCCTCCGGAGCAAACTTGCCGATGAATCATCAGATGATTGGCGACGTCATGAAGAATGGATCAGAGGCGTCGATTCATTGGCCGGATTACGTTCGCGGAGCGTCGAATTCAACTCGAAAACAGCCACTATTCGCTTCATCGAATCAGTTGCTGAAACCGTAAAGTCTCGCCACGGAAAAGCCCCGGGCACATTACGGAGTGCGTGCAGTGAACATGGCGTACGGCCGCTCCATGTTTTCTATTCCTAAAATTTGGGTCTGCGTCGCACTGGATGTTCAATAGAAATCGGGGACGAACAGGGGGAACGATTTATGCGTGCCCTAGCCCGACTTCCATTTCTACAGGCGAACCTGGCGATGATTCAAACTTTTGAGCAAACCATCGACGGCAAGTCGGTGCAGTTCTGTGCAACCATCGCAGACGGCGGCAGTCCTCAGCGCGTCATCATCAGCCGGGCGGATTCGGCGAAGTCGCTGGTGATTATCGAGGCTTCAGGGATCATTGGCGCGATCAAGGCCGAGGTCGAAGCACCGGAAACGTTTGTCACCGAAGCTGTGCGCAAGGCCCAGCAGGAAGGGCTTATTGAACGAGCGCTCGCCTCGGGCGAAATCCTGACAACGAACCTTTAACGTGTAGTGCGGTGTACTGCGTTGGCACCGCATCGATCAGGGAAAATGCCTGCCTGCTGAACGCAGGCGGGCATTTTTCTATTGACCAGAGGCTGCCATTAACGCTGCAATTTCAAAGCCGCGGCGTGCCGTTTTTCGGATCTGCCGGCACTAGAGGCGTCGCGGAATCCGGACCATCGGGTGAGTCGGGATCATCGGGGAGCGGCGGCGCATCGGGGTCAAGCAGTTCGTCGGGATCGGGTTCGATTGGCAAGTAAGTCGGGTCCGGCGGCGGCGTGGACATATCCAATTCCTCATCAGCGGTCTGCGGACCGCGCGTTGCACGAGAAGTGCGTGTATCAAAACGGACGCAACTAGCGTTCCCGCCGCGGTCCGTTCGACTTTGAGGTACCTGCCTTTCACGTGCCTGCATCATGCTCAATGCCGGATCCCCGTGCCGCATTTAACCGATACCGCGTCCAGCGCTTTATCGACCTTATGGTCCACTTCATGGTCCGCTTCGTGGCCCTTCACGCGCTTGCTCTCAATCGCTCGCCACGCGAGGACCGCGGCAAATAACAACAACGCCACCGACACCCCCGCCGACGCCTTTACACCTACTACGATCTGCGCGCTTTCCGCCATGGCCGAGTGACTCGCCAGCGCACCAAACGCGGCGACGCCTATCGCGCCCGCCGCTTGCCGCGCGGTGTTCAGCACCGCCGACGCCGTGCCCGCACGATCCGGCGCGACCGTGCCCAATACAGCGGTTGTCATCGCGGGGACGGCGAGTCCCATGCCCGTCGGAATCAGCAGGAAGGGCAGCAGCAACGCCCACACAGGCGTAGACGCATTGACGAAAAGAAGCGCGGCGAAACCGGCTGCGTCGATCAATGCGCCGACGATCATCGGCAAGCGCGAGCCGAAGCGCGCGACGACCACGCCACTCGCAAGATTCGATATCAGGAACCCGCCGGTGAGTGGAAGGAACGCCAGCCCGGCCTCCAAAGGTGTATGGCCCAGCACGCGCTGCAGGTACAGGCTCAGCACGAACACCATGCCGTAATACGTGAGGTTCACGCAGATGCCGAACACCGTGGCTGAATTAAACGTGCGGTCCCGAAACAGCGCAGGCGGCAGCATGGGCGCTGACGCGCGCCGCTCCACGATCACAAGTCCCACTGCCGCGAGAAGCGCCACGGTAATTCCGCCGATCACCAGCGGGTGCGTCAAGCCCAACGGCCGGAGTTCGATCATCGCGCCGACGAAGCCGGTCAGCGCAACGGTCGCGAGGATTTGCCCGGGCAAGTCAATGCCGCGCGCTTTCTGCTCTGGCTTTTTAGCGGCGATCCACACGTAGGTCGCCACGATGCCTGCCGCGCATAACGGCACGTTGACCCAGAAAATGCTGCGCCAGCCGAACGCAGCGATCAGCAGGCCGCCTACGATCGGTCCTGCAGCAATCGACACTGCCCCCGCCGCCGTCCACAAGCCCACGGCACGCGCCCGCAGCCCGTCGTCGTGACCGCAAGCCTGGTTGAGCAATACCAGGGAGTTGGGCAGCATCGCGGCCGCTCCTATGCCCTGCAATGCGCGTGCAGCGACCAGTTGGGTCGCGTCCATGGCAAAGCCGCAAGCGGCGGAAGCCACCCCGAACAGCACCAGGCCCGCGACGAACAAGCGCCGTGCGCCAAAACGGTCGCCGAGCACGCCGGCCGAGAGCATCAGTGCGGCGAAGGCGAGCGCATAGGCGTCGACGGTCCATTGCAGGCCCGCCACGCTCGCGTGCAGCTCGCGGCCAATGCTCGCGAGCGCCACGTTGACGATGGTGACATCGAGTTGAGAGACCACGAAACCCATGCTGGTCGTGGTGACGATCAGCGCCTGGCGTGTGCTCAGCCCGGCGCGTGTGGGGATAAGGTTCGAGTTCATGAAGACCAGCTTATCGACCTGGAGCGTCCGACGTTTCCGTGGTTCGTGAAATATGCATGTACGACTTTTTAGGGTCCTGCCTGCTCTTTTGCAGCCCTGTCAAACCGGTGGCATGGCGTCCAGGCAACACTTTTTTGAGACGGGCCGATTCCGTTACGTGTCGGCACAAACAGTGACTTCCCAAGACATATTGAAAGCATTTGTGACGACACGGCGGCCGAAATTAAGAGTTGTCCGATAGATCAGCCCGGTACCGCTCTGCAGAATTCGCGCGTCTGAAGTGGTCTCGTGGAGCGTCATGAGACCTTCTTTGGTGCCTTCAATACCGTCTTTTTAGTACGCGCCGAAGTCACCGTTTGCAGGTTCACCGGTCCCGTTATCATGCGCATCGCCATTCTTCAATCCGATCCCCAGCACCGCTTCGTCATCGGCGGAATCATCGAACGTCTCAATCATGTCTGTTTTCCCTTTGGCGACGGTTTGTCGATGTCGAAATCGCTGTCCCGTTCCACTGTCGACATGCTGATTCTCGATTGGCATTCCACCGGCTTGTCCGGGCTCGACCTGTTGAAATCGATGCGCTCGGGCATTGGCGAGCGCGTGCCCGTGATGTTCGCCTCGGCGGACGGCGGAGAGAGCAACGTGGTCCGCGCGTTGACCGCGGGTGCAGATGACTACGTCACGCACCCCGTGCGTTCCGCCGAGTTTGGTGCGCGTGTGGAAGCGCTGCTGCGACGTGCGTATCCGGCGAATACCGCTGCGATCACCGAACTCGGACCGTATCGCTTCGACTCGCGTCAGCAGAGCGTCACCGTACGGGGCCAACCGGTGCAATTGAGCGGCACGCAATTCCGGCTGGCGTTGCTGTTTTTCTCGAACATCGGGCGCGTGTTGTCGCGCGATCATATATTCGCCATGGTCTGGGGACGCGAGTTTCGCGAGTCCACGCGGACTATCGACAGCCACGTTTCGCGCCTGAGGCTTGCACTGACGATTGAACCGATGAATCACTTCCGCTTGCAGCCGGTGTACAAGAGCGGCTATCGGCTATTGCATCTCTATGGCGACACTGTCGATGAAGGGAGCCTGTGTGAGGAAGCCACTGCCTGATGCTCGGGCGGTGTCCTGGTGAAAGAAAAACCGTCGCAAGACGTTTTTTTTGTGCACCCGGAGACCGTGGGGCTCTCAAATGGACCAGATGGCTAATTTGTCGATGTCCACCGAGAACCGATGTGATGTGCCGGTTTTCAGGCGAGCGTTATCGCTGGGAATATCGAACGCCACACCGCAGATTTTCAGACGTGCGTACCGATCTCCGCGACGCAATTCGATACCGTCGACCATACCCTGGAACGCACCTTCATCAGACGGCATGATCGCAAGCGCAGGCAGGCGCCACATCACGGTGTGTCCCACTGGAATGGCGGTGTTACTCGCCATGTCCATGCGTAACTCACCGCCCAGTTCGATCTTGTTTGCTTCGAGCACGCGACCTTGGCCGACATTGTGAAGCCCAAGCAATTCAGCCACGCGCATTGAAGCGGGACGCTCGAAGACATCGCTCACCGGTCCGGCTTGAAGCACACGGCCGTGCTCGAGCAACAATACTTCGTCGGCCAGCAGCGCGGCTTCATCGGGATCATGGGTGACGATCACAGTGACCGCCGATATCTCGCGCTGCAACGTGCGCAACGATTGCTGCAGACGGCGGCGGCGCGGGGTATCGAGTGCGGCGAAGGGTTCGTCGAAGAGCAACAACTGGCTATGCTGCGTGAGCGCGCGAGCAAGCGCCACGCGCTGACGCTGGCCGAAGGAAAGTTCATGCGGCAAGCGGTGAAGCAGCGTTGAGAGGCCGAGTTGATCGACCCATTGGCGCGCGCTGGCGGCATCCGCGCTTAGCGGAAACGCTAGTTGTCGCGCGACCGTCATGTGCGGAAAAAGACCATAGTCTTGCGGCATATAGCCGATCCTGCGCTCTTCGGGCGGCAGCACATCGAGTTGCCTTCCACCTAGCGTCACAGTAGCCGTCTGCCCGGCCTCAAGCCCCGCGATCAGGCGCAACGTCAGCGACTTGCCCGACCCTGACGTGCCGATGATTGCAAGGCGCCGTGTGCGCGGCGCCCATTCAATGTCGAGATCGAAACTGCCAAGATGCTTTTTCAACACGATGCTAAGGCGGCGATCATCTTCGTCCAGCGCCGGGCGCGCCGTGGCGTTGTCATCGGCATCATCGCCATTGACGAGGTCCGAACTCAACGAAGCGCGGCCGTGGCGGCTATAGATGGACAACGCAGCGCATGATACGGCAATGGCAAGCGTCGGCAATAGCAAGGGCATCATGGCCGGCAAGCCCTGGCCGCCAAATACGACATAGGTATAAACCGGCAGCGAATACGGGTGATACGCGACCATGACGGTCGCACCGAATTCACCGAATGCGCGTAACCACGCCAGCGCCAGTCCGGCGCTGATCGCAGGCCATGCAACCGGCAGTGTGACGCGAAAGAAGCGGCTGCCGGCGCGATGTCCCAGCGTGGCGGCCACGTCCTCGAACAGGGGGTCGACGGCCGCGAATGCGGAGCGCGCCGCGATGATCAGAAACGGTGCCGCGACAAAAGTTTCGGCCAGCACGATGCCCGCGAACGAGTCGGTCAGCGCGCCGCCCGTCAGTTGTCCGACCCAGCTATAGGGGCCGAGAAGAAACAGCAGCAAGACACCGCTGGTGAGCGGCGGCAAGGCGAGCGGCAATTGCACGATAAAACCCAGCAACGCCGCCTTGCGCGAATTCGACCGGGCGAGCAGATAGCCCAGCGGTACGCCGCCCAGCAAGATGACGAGTGACGCCACGCTCGCGCTTCCCGCCGATACAGCCACCGCCGACAGCGTGCTGGTCCAGTCGACGCCGTGCCAGTCCGCCGCGCCGACCTGCGGGATGCTCGCGAGGAAGGGCGCGCATAAATAGACCGCGAGCAGCGCTGCAAGCCACCACAGCGGTCGTGCAGCGGTGCGTTTCATCGAGTAGCGTCGATCACGGCCTGAAGTGACGGCGGCATGGCCTGGGCGTTACCGGTGATCGCGGGCTTGATGACATCGACACCGTGTTCCTTAAGCAACTCGCGGCCCTTCTGGCTGAGCAGGAAGTCGACGAAGCGCGTGGCGCCCGCCGAGTTCGGTGCGTCGCCAAGAATGGTGAGCGTGTAGCTCGCCTTGGCTTGCAATTCGGGTGCGGGACGAATGGACGGAATCTTCAGGTCCGAGGTTTCGGTTGAATAGAAGAAACCAGCGTCAAGTTGCCCGGATTGCAAACGGCCCACCAGCGTTTCTTCCGGCAAGACCTGATCGGGATTTTCTGCCGCGCCGAGTGTCTTCTCGACCAGATCAGGCTGACGATAAAGATCGGCGGCCTTGGTCACCATCTCCACGGTGAACGCGCCCTTCGGGTCCAGCTTCGGATCGGTCCGTCCAATGCGAATACCCGGCTGCTGCAAGACCTTGTCCCAACGCTTGGTCTTGAAGTCGCCGGCAAATTTGCTGCGCGGGTTATAGCCGATCATCAACGGCGATTCGGCGAAGGTCACATACCACGCCACGTGGTCGCCGTTCGCGGCACCCATCAAGCCCGTATTCACCTTGGGGCT
This sequence comes from Caballeronia sp., assembly GCF_028292365.1. Taxonomy (GTDB): domain Bacteria; phylum Pseudomonadota; class Gammaproteobacteria; order Burkholderiales; family Burkholderiaceae; genus Caballeronia. The sequence continues at coordinate 1,348 of NZ_JAQGMM010000275.1, read as the reverse complement.
CGCGCTGATGAACACGTCACCGCGACGCAGCTTGCCCTTGATCTCGTTGGCGATCTTGTTCGAACCCGCCGCGTAGCCCTGGAAATGCAGGCCGGTTTCTTTTTCAAAAGCAGGGCCGACGCTGCGCTCCATCAAATTGACGAGCGAGCCTGCATACAGCACGTTTACGGCATTCTCATCCGCCACGGCGGCATGACTCAACAGCGCGCCGGCCATGACCGCGACCGATACCATCACCTTACGGATCATCTGATTCTCCACGTTGATAAAGGGCGTAATAAAGGCCGCTATATTACGCTGAGACTTAACTTGTTCGCTAACGCCATCGACATGTTTTTTGCGGCTATTCGTCTCAAGATGACGGCGTGGTGCGGTTACACTTGTGGCCTGCCCGTCATGCAGGTGACCCTGACAACCGCGCGTCCTGAGACTTGGGTGATCCACGCCTTCGAAGGACGCTGCAACCGGAGATGAACATGCGAACAAGCGCCCGAAATCAATTTGTCGGTGAAGTGGTAGACGTCAAGCACGGCGCAGTCAATGACGAGATCTTGCTGCGCGCCAACGACGGGCTGGAGATTGTCGCGGTGATCACGCATGGCAGCGCTGCATCGCTCGGGCTGGCCCCCGGCAAGGCTGCGTTTGCGTTAGTCAAGGCATCGTCGGTCATCGTGATGGTTGATGTAGCGGATAGCCAGGTATCGGCGAGGAATTGCTTTGCTGGAACGGTGTCGGCTGTGACCCCGGGCGCCGTTAACAGTGAAGTCATTATTACTGTCGCGGGCGGCGCGCAAATTGCCGCTATTGTCACGAACGAAAGCGCCCAACGGCTGGCGCTCGCCAGCGGCAAGGCGGCCACGGCGATCTTCAAGGCGTCGAGCGTGATTATCGGCGTGGACGACTAGCTTTCTCGGTAGCTAGCGCTGAGTTAATTCAGTGGAATAGCGCGCAGGGTACTGGCGCTGTCAGCGGATTTCGGCCGGTCTATCACGTACAACACGTTATGCGCCGGGTCGATAGCGACGCCCCGGGCATCCTTGAAATCGTTTGCGATGACGGCAACCGACCCATCAGGGCTTATCCGGCAGACCGCCGTCGAGTTGCATTTCGTATAGAGCGTGCCGTTTGAATCGACGGTCAACAGGTCGGGTCCGTTGACCTTGATGACTGCCGTGTTAAGGCCCCCCGGCCGGGCATGGTTGATCAGTCCGGACAGGGTGGTCTTCAGGATCATGTTGTCAGCCTGATCCGATATAAAAACGGTGTCGCCTTGCACGGCTATGCCAACGGGTTTCGCCAGTCCAGTCAGGAGATTGTGCTCGGACGCGGCGTGAGTTGAAACATCGTA
>NZ_JAQGMM010000496.1 GCF_028292365.1 Caballeronia sp. | reverse complement strand
CTGATTCGCGGCACCACGGCCGACCCCGAAGGCAACGTCACGATGGAACGCGAGGCACTCGTGCTCGACGCCATGGAAGCTGCCATGGCCGCCCATAATTCAAACGGACTGGTGATCGTCCAGGTGGAACGGATCGCCGCGAGCGGCACGCTCGATCCGCGGGCAGTAGTCGTACCGGGAATATTTGTTGACCGTGTTGTGGTCGCCCGTCCTGACACTCACGCCCAGACGTACGGTACAGCGTATAACCCTGCGTTCTCCGGCGAGATGAAAGTCCCATTGGGGACGATGGAAAGCCCGGTGCTCGACGAGCGCAAAGTGATCGCACGCCGATGTGCGTTCGAGCTGCCGCTCGGTGGCGTAATCAATCTTGGTATCGGAGTTCCAGAAGTCGTCGCAGCCGTGGCCGCGGAAGAACGGCTGCTCAGCCATCTGACGTTGACGGCCGAGCCCGGCCTGATCGGCGGCACCCCGCAGGGTGGCTTGAACTTCGGCGCGGCGATCAACATCGACGCCCTGCTTCATCAGAACCAGCAGTTCGACTTCTACGATGGTGGAGGGCTGGACCTCGCCTGTCTCGGCATGGCGGAGATCGACCGGTGCGGCAACGTCAACGTCAGCCGCTTCGGTCCGCGACTAGCCGGTGCCGGCGGGTTTATCAACATCAGCCAGAACGCCCGCCGCGTGGTATTCGCGGGAACGTTCACGGCCGGCGGCCTGGAAGTGGTGGTCGAGGATGGACGTCTGCGTATCGTCTCGGAGGGCTCGAAGAAGAAACTCGTCGAGTCTGTCGAGCAGATCACATTCAATGGATCGCTCGCTGCCGAACGCGGTCAGGCCGTGCTGTATGTGACCGAGCGTTGCGTCTTTCGGCGCGTGCCCGAAGGGCTCGAGCTGACGGAAATCGCACCCGGCATCGATATCGACCGCGACATTCTTGCCCACATGGACTTCGCACCTATTGTGCGAGACGTGCGATTAATGGACTCTCGAATTTTCTTGCCACAGATCATGGGACTGGCAACCGTGCTGCTCGATTTGCAGATGAGCGGCCGGCTCAGCTACGACGCCGGGCGCGACACGATGTTCGCGAATTTCGAAGGCATGGCGATCCGCTCGAACGGCGACATCGAAAGTGTTCGGCGTGTGCTCGAAGCATTCTGCGGTCGCATCGGCCACAAGGTTTCGCTGATGGTCAACTATGACGGATTTCGGCTGGACGAGTCGGAGGCCGATGCGTACTTCGAGATGGTCAGGCAGTTGCAACTCAAGTACTACAGTTCGGCGACTCGCTTCAGTACCAGTGCATTCATGCGCATGAAGCTTGATGCTGCATTTGGCGAGTTCGATCCTGCATCACATGTTTGCGAAACACACGCGCAAGCCGCAGCTCATGCGACACGCGGACTCGAGGATATCGACCGCAGGCAGTTCGGCGAGCCCGGCGCGCGCAAGTAAGACCCGCTGACTCACGCCTCAATGGCACGCCGGCACGATCATTAATTCAACCCACGACTAGCTGTGGTCTAAACCAGCAAGGTGACTCCCTATGAAAGCATCCGACCTGTTCGTCAAGGCGCTGGAAAACGAAGGTGTCGACCGGATCTTCGCCGTACCCGGCGAAGAAAATCTCGACGTCGTCGAGTCGCTGCGGCGCTCCAGTATCCAGCTGATCGTGACCCGCCATGAACAGTCCGCGGCCTTCATGGCGGCGACCCACGGCCGCCTGACGGGCAGGCCCGGCGTCTGCATGGCGACACTCGGTCCCGGCGCGCTAAATCTGGTTACGGGTGCCGCCTACGCCCATCTTGGCGCCATGCCAATGGTGCTCATTACGGGCCAGAAGCCCATCATGACGGCGCACCAGGCGCGGTTCCAGATAGTCGACATTGTCGCCACGATGAAACCCCTGACCAAGGCGTCCCGGCAAATAGTCAGCGGCGCCAGCATTCCGACAGTCGTGCGCGAGGCGTTCCGGCTGGCCGCGGACGAGCGGCCTGGCCCGGTCCATCTTGAGCTGCCCGAAGACGTGGCCGCGCAAGAGGTAAGCGATGACGTGACGCTCGTTCCGCTGCATCCCGTCGAGCTGCCGGTGGCGCAAGAGGCTGCCATCGAACGGGCCGCGGCTTTGCTGATGCAAGCCGAGCGGCCGTTGGTCATGTTCGGTGCCGCCAGCAACCGGCCACGGCTGGCAGGTCAATTGACCGAGTTCATCCGGCGTACCGGTATCCCGTTCTTCAACACCCAGATGGGCAAGGGCACTGTCGCTGCGGTCGGTAACAACGAGGCCACGGAACTCTGGATGGGAACGGCCGCGCTGAGTGCGCGCGACTACTTGCACGAGGCGATCGATCGTGCAGACCTGATCGTGGCGATCGGACATGACACGGTCGAAAAGCCACCGTTCATCATGGGGCCGAAGGGACCAAAGGTCGTTCACGTGGGTTATACGCCAGCGCACGTTGAAGAGGTGTTCTTCCCGCATGCCGAAGTAGTGGGCGACCTCGGCCTGAGTCTGGCGCGGCTTGCCGATCAGGTTCAAGGCAAGCTTCCAAACGCAGCTGCATTGGCGCCGCTGCGCGAAGGTATCTTGAGACGCACGCTGGACCGGGCACAGGAATCGCGCTTCCCGCTGACGCCGCAACGCATCGTGCACGACGTGCGCGAGGTCATGCCGGCCGACGGCATCGTCGCACTCGATAACGGCATGTACAAGATCTGGTTCGCGCGATGTTATCGGACACGCAGTGCCAACACGCTGCTGCTCGACAATGCATTGGCGACGATGGGCGCAGGCTTGCCCTCGGCCATGATGGCGGCGATGCTCTACCCTGCCCGGCGCGTGATGGCGGTGTGCGGCGACGGTGGCTTCATGATGAACTCGCAGGAACTCGAGACCGCCGTCCGGCTGAAGCTCAATCTCGTTGTACTAATTATCCAGGACGATGCCTACGGCATGATCCGATGGAAACAGGCCGTCGACAACTTCCCGGACTGGGGCCTCACTTTCGGCAACCCCGATTTCCTCAAGTACGCCGATGCCTATGGCGCCGAGGGAAGGCGCGTTGAGTCGGCCGAGGCGCTGGCGCCAACGCTGGAAACGGCGTTCCGCGAGGGCGGCGTGCAGTTGGTCATCGTTCCGGTCGACTACTCGGAGAACACCCGCGTACTCGTCGATGAACTCAAGAATCGCGTTATGGAGGCGGCACAATGAAGATCAAGGCAGCAGTCCTGCAGGCGATGGGCGCAACACCGCCCTACGCCCTCTCCCGCCCTTTGCATATCGAGGAGATCGACTTGGCGCCGCCCGGCGCCGACGAAGTGCTAATCAAGATCGCCGCCGCCGGGCTGTGTCACTCCGACCTCTCCGTCATCAACGGCGACCGGCCACGTCCCATGCCAATGGCGCTCGGCCATGAAGCGGCGGGTGTTGTCGAGCAACTGGGGACAGGCGTGACCGACCTTCAGGTTGGCGATCACGTCGTCGTGGTGTTCGTGCCGAGCTGTGGCCACTGTGCGCCCTGTGCCGAAGGCCGCCCCGCCCTCTGCGAGCCGGGCGCCGCGGCAAACGGTGCCGGCACGTTGCTCTCCGGTGCACGCCGTCTCACGCGCGGCGGCGAGGCCCTGAACCATCATCTGGGATGTTCGGTGTTTGCCGAGTATGCGACCGTGTCGCGCCGCTCTGTCGTGAAGATAGATTCCAGTGTTCCGCTCGATGAAGCCGCGCTGTTCGGCTGTGCGGTGCTGACGGGCGTAGGCGCGGTGGTCAACACGGCGCAGGTCAGGGTCGGCGCATCCGTGGCAGTTGTCGGCCTCGGCGGTGTTGGCCTGGCGGCACTCATTGGCGCGCAGGCGGCTGGCGCCCGGCAGATCATCGCCATCGACTTGTCCGATGCCAAGCTCGAGCAGGCGCGAGCCCTGGGCGCCACGCACACGGTCAACGCCGGTCGGGCCGATGCGATCGAGCACGTCCGCGCGCTCAGTTCGGGCGGCGTCGAGTTCGCTTTTGAGTTCGCCGGCTCGATCAACGCGCTGGACCTGGCTTACCGCATTACTCGCCGGGGCGGTTCGACCATTACAGCCGGGCTGCCCCCGTCAACCGCGCTTTGGCCGCTTCCCGCAGTCAGTCTTGTGGCAGAGGAGCGCACGCTCAAGGGCAGCTATATTGGAACATGCGTGCCTTCGCGCGACATCCCACGCTACATCGATCTGTATTTGCAGGGCCGATTGCCCGTGAACAAGCTGCTCACGGGGCGCCTTAAGCTCGATGAAATCAACCTTGGTTTTGACCTGCTCCACGAAGGCAAAGCGATTCGCCAAGTGGTGGTATTCGATTGATGCCGGGGCAAGACATCGCGGTCCGCAGCATTCCGCGATGTGCCGTCATCGGGCTGATGATGGAGCGTCCGCTAGCTACGCTCGGCGCAGGTCAACCCACGCTTTAGCAGACTTGCAGCACATTAATCACACGGCTGGCGAGCAACGGCTTGGTGTTGCGTCCATATTCGGCCATATGCGCAGAGGCGCCATGCGCCTTCAACGCTTCAGCGCTTTCCCAGCGTTCGATCACGGCAAACGTGTCATTGCCGAGGGGTGTCTGAATCGCACCGAAGTCTGGTACATCGATGACCGCTTCGTAGCTGATACATCCATTTTCCGCCAGCACTGCCGGCTGGTTCTTGCGAAATAACTCCAGCACTGCGTCGCGTGAACCGGGCAGCGCAGTGATCGTGGCAATGACGTGAATCATCCGGACATTCTCCTTTGGTGGTTCGGCATGGATTGCCGGTCGTAATCATAGCCGCGTCCGGCTAGAGATGCTGGCGGCGCCTGCCTTGCCTTGCATCCCAGTAAGGCTTTGGGCTCGGAGGATTGCCCTCGCGATAATCTGCTAACGCCCATCACCAACCATGCCGATGGCTACTACCGAGCCCGACATTCCGACATCGTGAGCGGCACGTCGAACACTGTGAAATCCCACATTCGCGCGCCTGGCTTTTCGCGACACGGCGGCCACTATCCCGTCCGCGTGTAAACTAGCGAACTTTTTGACTCTGGTGGTATGGTGCAAGCCCCTCAGCGCACAGCTTTCAGCGGCCCGACGCTCATTCGCCTACTGGCGCGCCTGGCGGATGTCGATGTTACCGAATCCAGACAAGCGCTCTCGGACAGGCTGAGCCAATGGATCCATTGGACGGACGCCATCGCGCTGTCCACGGCGCTCAACGGCAATCCGCCTGCAGTAACCCCCGGCGCGCAAGCGGTTGGCCGCGCGGAGGAGGCCGAGTGTGCCCGTGTGCGCAGCGCGTTGGCGAATGCCATCGTCGGCGGTAGTGCGTCCGCCGCCAAGCGGCACGGGTCCGCGCAAACGTCCTCTCACACAGCTCCCATGGACGATGCTATCGACTATCCGGCCTTTCGTCAGACGTATCTGTCCATGCAGCAGACGATGGAGACGGGTATCGGCAACCTGCGTGGCCGACTCCGGGTCAAGCTGGCCGCGAGGACACCCGCCATGAGCCGGCTCGCGGAGGTGGATGTCGTCATGGAGCGCGCGCTGAGCCCGCGCGAGCGGAGTTTGCTCGCCACCGTGCCCGGGTTGCTCGGCGGCCACTTTGAGCGCTTGCGCAAGGCCGAGCGGGAGACACTGGCCGACACCCAAGTGTCGGAGAACGCCCCGCCAATCACACCGGGCGCGTGGCTGAACGTGTTCCGCAAGGATATGCAGAGTGTGTTGCTGGCCGAACTGGATCTTCGTTTTCAACCGGTCGAAGGGTTGCTCGCGGCCCTTCGCACCAGCTAACTGGGACGCTATGTCCAGATATCTGAATCTTGTCGTTTTTTTGGTAGGTCTGGCCGCTGTGTGCTGGATCGGCGCAGGCTACGTCGGCTCGAACCCGCTGGCGCTGGCCGTCACTTTGTTGATTGGCGCCTGCTATCTGGCGGGCGCGCTGGAGTTGCAACGCTACAGCCAGGCCACGTCCACCCTGACGCGCGCTGTCACCGATCTGTCCGGACCTCCGCCCGGCTTGGGCGCCTGGCTCGACCGATTGCATCCCGGCCTGCGCAATGCGGTGCGCCTGCGCATCGAGGGCGAGCGGGTAGCCTTGCCCGGCCCGGCGCTTGCGTCTTACCTGGTCGGCTTGCTCGTGTTGCTGGGCATGCTGGGCACGCTGCTGGGCATGGTGGCGACCCTGAGGGGCACAGGCATGGCGCTGGAAAGCGCGACGGACCTGCAGGCCATCCGCGATTCACTGGCCGCGCCGGTCAGGGGATTGGGATTTGCGTTCGGCACTTCGATTGCAGGCGTGGCCACATCCGCCATGCTCGGGCTGCTTTCCGCACTGTGCCGGCGCGAACGGATCGACGCCGGACAGATGCTCGACGTAAAGATCGCGAGCACATTGCGCATCTACTCGCAAACTCATCAGCGCGAAGAAACCTTCAAGCTCCTGCAGCGGCAGGCCGAGGGTATGCCTGAACTCGTCAATCGGCTGCAGATGATGATGGCGGCCATCGAGCAACAGAACCTCGCCGTCAACGCGCAGCAGATCGCCAGCCAGGAGGCCTTCCATGGCAAGACCGAGGCGACCTACGCGCGGCTCGCTTCATCGGTGGAGCGGTCGTTGAAAGAGAGCGTTGCCGACAGCACCCGCGCCGCCGGCGCGGCGCTCCAGCCGGTCATGGAGGCCACGATGGCGGGCCTTGCCCGCGAGACAGCTTCCTTGCACGCCACCGTCACCCATGCCGTGCAGCAGCAGCTGGACGGGCTGTCGAGCGGTTTCGAGGCGAGCACCACCACTGTGGCCGGTATCTGGAACCAGGCACTTGAGGGACATCAGCGATCAAGCGAAGCGCTGGTCCAGCAACTGCGCACGTCGCTGGATCAGTTCACCGAAACCTTCGAGCAACGTTCGGCTGGGCTGCTGGAGGGCGTCTCCGCGCGACTGGACACCACGGCCGGCAATGTGTCGGCGGCGTGGAACGAAGCGCTGTCACGGCAAGAACGCGCTGGCGAGAAGCTGGCGAGTCACCACCAGCAGGCCCTGGCCGCGGCGGCAGCGACTTTCGAGCAGCATTCAGCTTCGTTGCTGCTCACCGTTGGCCAATCGCAGGCGGACCTGCAGGGCGAGTTGGCATCACGGGACGAGCAACGGCTCGCTGTCTGGACCGAGACGCTCGGTTCGATGGCCGCTACGCTGAGCCGCGAGTGGGATCAGGCGGGCACGCGCACCGCGAGCCGGCAACAGGAGATGTGCGACACGCTGGCGCAAACTGCACGCGACATATCGGCTCAAACGCAGGCGCACGCCAGCAACACGATCGCCGAGATCGACCGGCTCGTACAAGCTGCGTCGGAAGCGCCCAAGGCCGCGGCAAACCTGCAGGCGGAATTGGCATCGCGGGACCAGCAGAGGCTGGCGGCCTGGACCGAGACCCTCGGTTCGATGGCCGCTACGCTAAGCCGCGAATGGGAGCAGGTTGGCACGCGCACCGCAAGCCGGCAGCAGGAGATTTGCGACGCGCTGGAGCGGACTGCGCGCGAGCTATCGGCCCAGACGCAGGCGCATACCAGCAGCACGATCGCCGAAATCGAACGGCTCGTGCAAGCAGCATCGGAAGCGCCCAAGGCCGCGGCCGAGGTCGTTGCCGAACTGCGCCAGAAGCTCTCCGACAGCATGGTCCGCGACACCGCGATGCTCGAGGAACGCAGCCGTTTGCTCGCAACGCTGGAAACGCTGCTCGACGCCGTGAACCATGCGTCCACCGAGCAGCGCTCAGCCGTTGACGCGCTGGTCGCGACGTCGGCGGGTCTGCTGGAACGCGTGGGCACCCAGTTCGCCGACAAGGTCGAGGCCGAAACCGGCAAGCTCGGAGCCGTTGCCGCGCAGGTCACGGGCAGTGCGGTCGAGGTCGCGAGCCTGGGCGAAGCATTCGGTATGGCCGTACAGGTGTTCGGCGATTCGAACGAAAAGCTGGTGACTCATCTTCAGCGTATTGAAGTCGCGCTGGACAAATCACTCGCGCGCAGTGACGAACAGCTTGCGTATTACGTGGCGCAGGCTCGGGAAGTCATCGACCTGAGCATGATGTCGCAGAAGCAGATTGTCGAAAACCTGCAGCAGCTCGCGGGCAGGCGTGCGTCCGCCGGAGATGGAGCCGTAGTCGAATGAGCGAGGATATCGACGGCGGCGTGGAGACGACCGCGCCAATATGGCCCGTCTTCGCCGATTTGATGTCAGTGCTGCTGGGCGCCTTCATGTTGATCATGGTGGGTGTGATCGGCGTGCAGCTGGAACTGTCTTCCAAGCTTGAACACGAGGTCAGGCAGCGGCAGTTGGAAACGCAGCGCCGCAAGACCCTGGAGCAGGCGCTGGCCGGGCCGCTGGCAGCCGGCCGGGTGACGCTGGTCAACGGGCGTATTGGCATCAACGGCAGCGTGTTGTTCGCGCTCAACTCCGATCAATTGCAACCCGAAGGCCGGGACGTGTTGAAGAGCCTGGCCGGGCCGCTAACTGCTTATCTCCAGGCCAACGACCAGATCCTGATGGTGAGCGGTTTTACCGATGACCGGCAATTGCGGGAAGGTAACCGTCGCTTTGCCGACAACTGGGAACTGTCGGCCCAGCGCGCGTTGACGGTAACCCGTGCGTTGATTGATGCGGGCGTCCCCTCCTCCGCGGTATTCGCGGCCGCGTTCGGTTCGCAACAGCCCGTGAGCCCGAATGCCGATAACGAGGGACGGGCGAGGAACCGGCGAGTGGAAATAGCGCCTGTCCCAAGGCCGTCGAGCGCAACGGTGAAGTCCGGTGAATAACGACGTTAGCGCTGTAAAGAGCGAGTTCCGCTCGACGCTCGATGCATGGCGCGAGCGAGGCGCCGATCGGCTGGATCCCGTCCGGTTTCACTTTATGGAAGCGCTGGATCGGCGTGCGGCCAGCCGCAGCGGCGAGGCGCGATGCATCCTGGATGATAAGCTATCCAAACTAATTGAGGCTTATGGCAGGGATCTTGAGAGCGCTGCGTCGGAAGCGGCCATTGTCGACGGGCCCGCTCGTGGTGCACTTGCCGGACTGGTTGAGTACGTGAGTCGCCATGCGGTGGCGAATAGCGACGACCCCATGCCCCGCCTCTCCTCTTATCCAGAAATGGAGGTGCTTGAGTACTTCAGGAAAACCTGGACACAGCTCAGTACCGAGAGACAATTTCGGCAGTCGCTTGCGCAAGTGCCCGGGAATGCCGGGCCGCTCAACTCGAGTAGCCTCGTGCATCGTTCGCTCTCGCTGATGCGCGAGTTGTCGCCAGGGTATCTGCAGCAGTTCATGTCGTACATCGACGCCTTGTCATGGATGGAGCAGATGAACGGCGGCAACGCCTTGCCGGAAAAGGATGCGCCTCGCACCGGAAGCCCGCGGAAAAGTACGCGCGGCAAACTACGCTAGCGCGGCGGACGTAACGGACATCATGCTTGCGTGGCAGCCGTTGCCGACCATGTCACGAATCCACAAGTTAGCCGGATCGAAAGTGCACTGCAACACACTCGTCAAATAAAATCGATTGACGAAATTCGACTATCAAATAGGTTGAGAAATTCAGGCTCCTGATTTTGTCGGCTTCGTCAGCAGTTTCAACGCGATCAGGTCGTCATCCCGGTTGATACTTCCAGCTTTTCCTGCGACCCTATAAACCACTTTACGTTGTTGGTCGAACGAGCCCTGCAAAACGACACGGTGAAGCCAATGAATGATGAACCGCAAAGCTCCAGGGACTACGGTGGGAAATGTCGCCGGGGCATCCTGCGACCTTTAGCGGCAGTTGCCCGTTGGCTGGATCAGGTCGACCCCGGTACACATCGTCGCATCAAGGGTTTGCGGCTCGTGACGGCGTACGGTATCGCGGCTGCGCTCGGGACGCTGCAGGATATTGCCCACAGCGTGCCCAGCAGCGTATCGCTGGGTTACCTTGCTGGAAGCTTCGCGCTCTGGGCGAGCGTGTCCGAGGGAAAAACGACGCGCGCCGAGTCGAGCCGGGATCTCGCGCTGCTCAGTTTCGCTGCCGCACTAGGCGCGATCCTGTTCGTGATTTTTGCCCAGCCATTGCAGACTGCCGGGCGGGCGGGCCCAGAACTGATTCTTGTGACCGGCGCTTTCCTGGTCGGGTATTTGAAGCGATTCGGAGTGCTGGGCGCCGGAATCGGATCGCAAATATATATTGGAGAGTTGCTCGCATATGGCGTCCGCCTGACGGTCGCCGACCTGTGGGCCATTGTGATTGCCGCGTTGATCGCCGCGTTGGCGTCGATCGTGCCACGCGTGCTAAGCGGCCCTGCGGAGCGACCCGTTTCCATAGCAGCGCTCGCGGCCGGCACGGCATCCGGGTTCCGTCGATACTCGCCGGAGTTCTTCATGGGATTACAGGCGGCCACCGGCGCGTTGATCATCGTGATCCTGAACGATTTGTTCGGCCTTGAGGAATCTGCCTGGGCAATCACTGCATGCACTTACGTGGTCGCGGGATCGGCGACCGGCACCAAACAGCGCGTGCGTCGCCGTATTATCGGCACGTTGATCGGCGTTCCGTTAGGCCTTGCCTGTCTGCCGGTCGCCGAGCACGCGCCGCTTCTGATCTGGG
>NZ_JAQGMM010000269.1 GCF_028292365.1 Caballeronia sp. | reverse complement strand
GATGAGGCCGACCTCGACCGACTCTACGCGGCGGTGAAGGCCGAGCGCGGAACCCTCGACATCGTCTTCGCCAATGCCGGGGCGGGAAGCCAGCTTGTGCTCGGCAAGATCACCGCCGAGCACATTGACGAACACTTCGACACCAATGTGAAGGGTACGATCTTCACGGTCCAGAAGGCGCTGCCGCTGATGAGCGAGGGCGGTTCGATCATCCTGACCGGATCGAGCGCCGGCACCACGGGCGCCCCTGGAATGAGCGCCTACAGCGCGAGCAAGGCGGCAGTGCGCAACCTCGCGCGGACCTGGGCGGAGGACCTGAAGGGCACCGGCATCCGGGTCAACGTGCTGTCGCCCGGCGCGACGGCGACCGACCTCGCGAAGGAAGCGCTCGGCGAGGAGGGCCAAAAGGTTTTCGCCTCGATGACTCCGCTCCAGCGCATGGCCGATCCCGCGGAGATCGGGGCCGTGGCTGCCTTTCTCGCGTCGTCGGACAGCAGCTTCATGACCGCCAGCGAGGTCGCCGTCGACGGCGGCCTTGCGCAACTCTGACGCTATGCCCTACGGCGCTCCATTCGATATTCGGAGCCCGTAGGGCGTGGCAAACCTAAGGAGAACATATGAGCTACGCAATTATCGGCTTCGGCAAGATCGGCCAGGCTCTTGCCAAGGCGTTTGCCCGAAGCGGCATCGAAGTATCCGTTGCAACCACTCGCGACCCGGAAAGCTTTGCATCCGCTGCGGCCGCGATCGGACCCGAGATCATTCCCAAAAAACTAGCGGATGCCGTCAGGGCGGACATCGTCTTTTTGGCTGTCCGTTACGAGTCGCACCGGGATGTCGCGAAGGCGCTGCCGACCTGGAAGGGAAAGACCATCGTCGATGTGACCAATGCCTACGGCGTGTCCCCTGAGGAACTGGGAGGACAGCCTTCCTCCAAGGTCGTCGCGCAGGCCTTCACTGGTGCAAGACTGGTTAGGGGCTTCAACCATTTGGGCGCTGCCGTCCTTGACCAGGATCCGGCCGTACATGGTGGCAGGAGAGTCGTGTTCCTGGCGAGCGACGACGACACCGCTGCAGCGGAGATTGGTGCGCTTGCGGAAAATCTCGGTTTCTCGCCGATCAAACTTGGCGCGCTTTCCGAAGGTGGACTGCTCGTGCAGGCGCGCGGAAATAGCTGGGGACAACTGATCTTTAAGGACTTGATCAAGTTCGACTGACGAATCGTGATCGCAAATTTTGCTGCGATCCTGCCTCGTGGACCGTCGTGGACCCTCGTGGACAGACGGCGGCCACAGTTTGATTGAAGCGAGGGCGACGCCAGCCGTAAGCCGCGCTCCGATCATCTGGCGTGCGCTCGCTTATGGGTCTGCTTGACGCCTTCCAGCTCGGGGAGGCGTTGCGCTTGCCGTTCCTGTACGCGACCACTGGGAGCAACACGTCCCTCACGTCGTTCTCATCAACCCATTCCGGTGGAGTTGTTTGTCGACGGCGGCTTTTCGGCCATATTCCGATGTAACCGAAATGGAGAAATTTCGATGAGCACGCAAGAGAATGTCCAGATTGTGAAGGATTTTTTTGCAGCAATGGGCCGCGGCGATAAGCAAGGTCTGCTGGCGATTTCTGCCGAAGACATTGAGTGGATCATTCCGGGCGAGTGGCCGCTGGCCGGCATCCACCGCAGACACGCGGGACTGGCCGATTTGCTTCAGAAGGCTTCCGAAATGGTGGAAACGTCATACCCAGAGCCCCCCGAATTCGTAGCGCAGGGCGACCGGGTTCTGGTCGTCGGCTTCGCCACGGGCAGAGTCAAAGCCACGAACAGGACGTTCGAGGACGATTGGGTCTTCGCCATTACCGTTCGAAATGGCAAAGTGACGAACTTCGCCATTACCGTTCGAAATGGCAAAGTGACGAACATTCGGGAGTACATCGACACGCTTGCACTGGCGCGGGCCTCCGAACTTTAAAGCTGAAGCTGGCGATGAATCTAACAACAATAGTCAATCAGTTGGGTCGAACTGAGTATGTGGAAGTCGCAGGCAGGCACGTTAGTGCGGGTACTTACCGCATTGAGACGCGAACCCATCGAGCTTCACGCGCTCTATCCGACACGCCGCAGCAGGTCAGGAAAGGTCCGCGCTTTCATTGATGCCCTTATTGGTCACCTTGATACGGTCAAGCTAACGTCCTCGCGCGTAGGTCTCAACCGTGACACCGCAGTTTGCAAGCAGAGCGAAATCAGAGAGCCAGTTTTCACTAACTGCGGCACTGGACAACACCTCGGCTGTCCGATCTCTCGACGATGGTCAAATGCTGCGCATGAATCGGCGCTCGATTCAGCATTCGTGGTAGATCGTAAGCCAGACGGTCTGCTCCTCGGCATGCGTCCACGCAACGCGATGCCGGCAATGCGGCTCGATCAGCACGTAGTCGCCGGGACCCATGTCGTGCAGCGTCGAGTCCTCTTCGAACTCGAGCACGGCCGCGCCCGACAGCAGTACAACCCATTCGGCGCGCGAGTCGTCATACCAGAACCCTTCGGGACTCGCGTGCCCCATGGACACGATCCGCTCCACGTTCAGGCGCTGCCCCGTGATGAGCATGTCGATGCGCTCTTCGCGGCCGCGCTTCGCTTCGAAGCTGAACAGGTTACCCGATTGAAGTTGCATGGCTCGACCTCACGTCAACGTTCACTTCACACGCACAAGACCGTCGAGCAGCGTCGGGACCAGCTCGCTGATAGCCGGATGGATGCGCATTGAACTGTAGCGCACAAGAATCAGTAAAGACGATTGGCCGATATTGGAAGCAAATGAGCCATTGCAGCGACCGCGCTTTCAATCAACCGGACGACCGGAGATGGCACCCGGTCCGACGTTGAACCGGTGAGGTGCACCGCCATTGATCGGTCCGCGTCGGGCAGAAGTCGACCCCGAACGGACTGTCGAGCCGCAGTAGCGAGCGTCCGCGCGACGACGCAAATCTGACGTTCGCAAATGCCGGCCACTCGTCTTCCTACCGTCGGAGAGGCCGACTGAAACGCGAACGAAAGCCTGTCTTGTGGTGCGCGGGGAAATTGACTGGCTGCGCTTAAGCCCCGACATCTCGAGACCCTCGCCGAGCGGGGTGACGCTGCGACCCAATTCGCCCACGTACAAGCTTTTGTACGCAGTCACCCAACTGCTTCTATTCTGTCGCTCGTACGATCTGTCTTCGGTCGCGTTGCCGATCGCACACTCTTACGGAGCTTTAGAAAGCATGCTTCACGACCTGCCTGCCATCCGAAAAAATGTTCATTGGGGATATTTCGACGCGGCGCTAGCGCCCGCGCTGATTGTCGAGAGCGGCGACTTCGTTCGCGCCGAAGCAATAACGCATCACGCAGGCGACGCCCCGGAGCTCATGATGGATGACCAGGTGCGCGCGCTCTACGAGACGATTCCCGAATCCGATCGCCAGCCCGGCGTGCATCTGATGACGGGACCGATCTTTGTGAAGGACGCGAAACCCGGCGACCTGCTTGAGGTGCGTTACCTGCAAATGATTCCGCGCTTCAACTACGGCTCGAATCTCGCGGCGCACTGGGGTCATTTGTTCTCCGATTTCGAGAAGGAACGCGTCACTATCTACGAACTCGATCAGGCATCGAACACGGCTCACGCGCTGTATGCGTATGACTATCCCGGCAAGTATCTCGTGCCGGGCAAGCGCTCGGAGATTCGCGACTGCTGCCGCGAACTCGCTCTCGAAGGCATTCGCGTGCCGGTGCGTCCGCATCTGGGTACAGCCGGCGTCGCGCCTGATGTGGCGGGCCGCGTGAGCACCGTTCCGCCGGGCGCGCATGGTGGCAATATCGATAACTGGCGCATCGGCGCGGGCTCGACCATGTATTACCCGGTCGCCGTGGACGGCGGGCTGTTCTCGATCGGTGACCCGCATGTATCGCAAGGCGATGGCGAGATCAGCGGCACCGCGATCGAGGCGTCACTCAATGTGATGTTCCAGATCGTACTGCGGCGCGACTTCGCATTTCCCTCGCCGTTGCTGGAAACGCCAGACTACTGGATCGTCCATGGCTTCGATGAAGACCTCGACATCGCGACGAAAAATGCTTCACGCGATATGTTGTTGTTGCTTACCGAGCAGCAAGGCCTGTCGCGCGACGACGCGTATTCGCTAATGAGCGTCGCCGCGGATTTCTCCGTGACTCAAGTCGTGGATGGCCGTCAGGGCATTCACTGCAAGATCCCCCGCAGCATCTTTCCTCCGAGGAAAAAGCCTCGCGTGTGAGATGAGTGTGCGCGCGCTATAGCGGTGCGTCCAGGCACCGTTGTAGCGCAGCACGGCGGCGCTGACGGCGTTGTTATCAATGGCACGGACATTGCCTTTGACTTACTCGACTGACGTTCGTCAGGGTCCGGGAGCCTGGGTTGGAATTACTGCGTTTTACCACCGAGTCGTATGCCGAAGTCGATCGCATGCGCGCATGGAACGAAGCGCTCGCCCGGCTCGGCCTGCGCTGCGGCCCCTCTCAGACAGCCGCGCGCCATTTGCATGGAACCATCAAGTCGCACAAGTCCAGCAACGGCTTCGAGCTGATCGCGCTGGCCGCGTTTATGCAAACCATCGAGCTCAGGGTCGATGGCGCCGACAGTCTCGTGATCGTGCTGCATCTCGACGGCGACGTGACGCTTGTCGCCGACGGCGTGCGCGTGCGGGTTGCGACTGGCGATATTGTCTATGCGTCGTCGCGCGAGGAAGCGCACCTGGCGTTCACGTCCGACTTCCGTGCGTTTGTGATCCGCGTGCCCCGCGCTGCCATCAACGCACGCCTCCTTACACCGTTCTCACTGCGTGCCGGGCGTTTGCCGGGAGACGCCGGTATCGGTCATGTGTTCTCCGGCTTTCTGCGCTCGATTGCCGAAAGCGTGGAGACGCTGTCACTGGACGAGTTGCGCCCCCTCGAACTTGCGCTTGCGGAGTTTCTGGTCGCGAGTCTCGCCGGTCACGACAAGGAAGGCAGCTTCAGCGGCCTCACGCCGTCTCAGGCGGCGATCTTTTCGCGCGTATGTCGAACCATCGAAGCCAATCTCGCTGACCCCGATCTCGGGCTGACATCGATAGCGAAGGAAGAGCGCGTCTCGCCGCGTTATCTGCAGAAGCTGTTTGAAGCGGTTGGACAGAATTTCTCGACCTACTTGCGCTCGCGCAGGCTGGAACGCTGCCGCGCGGAGCTGGTTAATCCGTTATACGAAAGGGTTTCGATCGCCGATGTCTGCTTCCGCTGGGGTTTCAACGATCCCGCGTATTT
This sequence comes from Caballeronia sp., assembly GCF_028292365.1. Taxonomy (GTDB): domain Bacteria; phylum Pseudomonadota; class Gammaproteobacteria; order Burkholderiales; family Burkholderiaceae; genus Caballeronia. Next base: position 10,577 of record NZ_JAQGMM010000269.1, on the reverse strand, counting down.
CAGCCGTGCGTTCCGCGAGCAATATGGCGCGTCGCCGCGCACCTTCCGGCATGAAGCAGGCCTCGAACTGGCGCGCCATCTCGTGCGGCGGATCTCGCGCGGCTTGCCTGTCAATGCCGGGAGTTTGCTCGTGCATGCGCAGCTCGCCGAGCAGGGCGCGATTCATGAAATGACGGACGAGATCGATCCTGCCGGGCAGCCTGAAGCGCCCTTGTCACAACCGCCGCCGCGCGATTCCGGCAAGCCGCGTCATCATCTGTTGCGTGCAACGGCCAACACGGTTCACTGGGGTTACTTCAGTCATGACCTGAAGCCCGTGCTCGAAGTGAATAGCGGCGACACGGTGACTATCGAAACGCTTACACAACACGCGGCGGATGACTGGGAGCGCATGGTGCAAGGCGATCCTGGCGCCGAGAGCGTGTTCCATTGGACGGCCGAGCGCAAGAACGTCAACCGCCGCGGCGCGGGCCCCATGGACGCGTCCATCTACGGACGTGGTGCGGGAGAAGGCTTCGGCGTGCATATCTGCACCGGACCGATTGCTGTACACGGCGCGGAACCCGGCGACGTGCTGGAAGTGCGTATCGTCGATATTCACCCGCGCGCTTGCGCCAATCCGAAATTCGCCGGACGCGCGTTCGGCAGCAATGCCGCTGCGTGGTGGGGCTTTCACTATCGCGAGTTATTGACCGAGCCGAAACCGCGCGAGGTCGTGACCATCTATGAACTCGACGCCGACGCCACCGCGGGCGAAACCGCCTGCGCGCGCGCCGTCTATAATTTCCGCTGGACACCTCAGCGGGACCCCTTCGGCGTGATGCATCCGACGATCGATTATCCCGGCGTGCCAGTCGATCATTCGACCGTGGTCGAGAATCACGACATCCTGAAGAACGTCAAAATCCCGGTGCGTCCGCACTTCGGAGTGGTCACCGTCGCGCCGCAGCAGGACGGTCTGATCGATTCGATCCCGCCATCCACCTTCGGCGGCAATCTCGACAATTGGCGCGTAACGCGCGGCGCGAGCGTGTTCCTGCCGGTCGGGGTGGCCGGCGCACTGCTCTCCATTGGCGACCCGCATGCGTCGCAAGGCGACTCTGAATTGTGCGGCACCGCGATCGAGTGTTCGCTCACCGGCGACTTCCAACTGGTGATTCATAAGAAAGAAACGCTCAGCGGCCAGCCGTTTGCGGATCTCACCTACCCGCTGGTCGAAACCGCCGAGGAATGGGTTCTTCAGGGCTTCAGTTATCCAAACTATCTGGCCGAGTTCGGCACGAGCGCGCAAAGCGCCGTGTATGAAAAATCGACGCTCGATCTCGCGATGCGCGATGCGTTTATCAAAACGCGGCGCTTCCTGATGACGACCAAGGGTCTATCCGAAGATGAAGCGATCTCGCTGATCTCGGTCGCGGTCGACTTCGGCGTGACGCAGGTCGTGGACGGCAACTGGGGGGTGCACGCGATCATCCGCAAGGCGCTCTTCACCGCGTGAAGCCGCGAATTACGACCGTCGATGCGCCTGCGGACAAGAGTTTGTTCGCAGCAAGCGCGATCCGGCTATTTTTGCGTCCCTACCATGACTCCTGACGTGAACACAGGCGTACGCGCCGCTCGACAGGACTCACTGAACCATGAATTCCCCCGCACATCGCGCGCTGCCCGGCCACAGGCGCTTTCAATATTCGCCGATCAACGGCCGCCCTGTTTATCGCTGGCCTGACGGTTCGCGGCTCGCGGTCTACATCGGGTTCAACATCGAGCACTTTGCGTTCGGCGAAGGACTGGGGCCGACGATCGGTCGGGTGATGCCCGAGCCCGATGTGCTGAATCACGCGTGGCGCGAGTATGCATTGCGCGTGGGCGCGTGGCGCTGTCTCGATCTCTTCGATGAACTCGCGCTGCCGACCGCGGCCATCATCAATACTGCGCTCTACGATCACTGCCCAGAGCTGGTCGCCGCGTTCGCTCAGCGCGGCGACGAACTGGTCGCGCACGGCCATACGAATTCGCAGCGGCAAGGAACACTCACTGAAGACGACGAGCGCGCGCTGATCGTGGCATGCCGCGAGCGGATTGCGGCGGAGAGCGCACAGCAGCCCGCGGGCTGGTTATCGCCGTGGCTCTCGGAGAGTCGTGTCACCAGCGATCTGGTAGCCGAAGCTGGTTACCAGTACACGCTCAACTGGTGTCACGACGACCAGCCCACGCGCATGCATACGCGCAACGGTCAGCCGCTGTGGTCGATTCCGTATCCGGAAGAAGTCAACGATATCCCGATGATACTTGCGCGCCAGATGGACGCGAAGTCGTTCGCCGATCTGGTGATCGATCACTTCGACGAAATGTTGCGGCAATCCGCGTGTCAGCCGCTGGTGATGGGCATTGCGTTGCATGCGTACCTGATGGGACAGCCGCATCGTTTGTGCCACTTGCGGCGGGTGCTTGAACATATTGCCCGCGCACGCGACGAAGGCCGCATCTGCATTACCACGCCGGGCTCGATTGCAAGCCACATGGACTTGCTCGGCCGTTAGCTCACTTCATTCCCGTTTCCCTGTACCGGCTCTTTCGTTTTTATATCGTTCAACCTGATTAGGATTCGCCATGTTCATGTCAAAGACAGTCAAGCTGTTGCTATGCTTAGTCGCCGGCCTCCTCCTCGCACAAGGCGCGTCGGCGCAATCGTGCGAACCGTCCAAGGTAGCGCAGAAATATCCATCGCTTGCGGGCAAGACCATCAGGATCGGCGTGGACCCGGAGTCCCCGCCCTATGCGTTTCGTGACAGCAAGGACTTCAACAAGATCATCGGCGCCGATGCCGACATGGCCCGTGCCGTGTTCGACTGCGCGGGCGTGAAGACGGAATTCTTCACCGCCGGCTGGCCGGGCTTGCTGCCCGCATTGCGTGCCGGACAGATCGATGTGATGTGGGACCTGCTGTACTACACGCCGGAACGGGCGAAGGAGACGAGCTTCCTCACGTATATGCAGGCCGGCACGGGCGGTCTGGTGACAGCCGGCAACCCCAAGAAGATCGATGACATCTCCAAGCTCTGCGGCCTCACGGTCACGGCAGGCATCGGCACCGTCGAACTGACGATGGCGCAAGCGCAAGCCGCCAAGTGCAAGGCCGAAGGCAAGCCCGATGTGACCATCATGACGTCCGCCGATATCGCGTCTGGCGCGCGCCTTGTTGCAAGCCATCGCGCCGACGTCATGATGTACGACCTCGCGCTCGTCGATGGTCTCGCAAAGCAGAACCCGCAGCTTTACATGCGCGGCTTCATGATAACGAGCGGCATGAAGATCGGCGTGGGCGTGAAAAAAGGTAACACCGATATGATCGCCGCCGTATCCGATGGACTCAAGATCATGCAGACCAACCAGACGCAAAAGAAGACCTTCCAACAGTACGGAGTCGATCCTTCGCTGGAAACCCCGACCACGCTGCTTACTCAATGAAGGCTGCCTGCGCGGCACACCGCCCGGTGTGCCGGTAGCGTCATGGATCGGGTTCGGAAATGAATGGATTGCGTATCAAACATAAAATTGCCGGTGCCATCGGCATGCTCGCCATGCTCGTATGGCACCCCGCCAGGGCTGCCGGTCTCGCGGGCGTTGAGGTGCTCGACGGTTTCAGGGAGTTGGCCGATTATGTCGGCTCGCCGTTCCTGCTCGGCGGCGCATGGATCGCGGTGAAGATCACGCTGATTGCGATGGCGGTCGGACTAGTGCTTGGGCTTGGTCTTGCATTGATGCGGTTGTCGCGGTTCAAGGTCTTGAACTCAGCGGCGTGGGGTTATATCTGGTTCGTGCGCGGCACGCCGCAACTGCTGCAACTCGTGTTCATCTTCGACGCGCTGCCGCTGGTCGGGTTGCGTTTCGATGAAATCACGACCGCGGTTATCGGCTTTGCGTTGAACGAAGCGGCGTTCAGCGCTGAACTATTTCGTGCCGGGATCTTGTCGGTGAACCGTTCGCAATCTACCGCGGCCGCCGCGCTCGGCATGGGACCGTTGCTGACGTTACGCCGCATCATCCTGCCGCAATCGATGCGCGCGGTGATCCCGGGTCTCGCCAACGACACCATCGGCATGTTGAAGCTGACGTCGATCGCATCGGTGATCTTCGTCAACGAGCTGACGTTTCGCTCGCAACAGGTGGTCGGGCAGAACTTCAAGTTCTTTACCGTGTTCGGCGCGGCGGCGGTGATTTATCTGTTCCTGACGAGCGCGATCTCGTTGCTTCAGGTATGGCTCGAACGCCTCTTCGATCACGAGCGTGACCGGAAGATCTCGTTCTCGTGGTTCGGACTGCGCGCATCGACGCGTGATGTGAAACCAGTGGACGCGCCGGTTGCTTTACCGGTCACCGTCAAAGAGCCAGACGCGAACGATCACGCATGGATCGGTACGCTGCTGCCTGCAGAAAGTCGCACGCCGCGACAACGCGATGAACCGTTTGTCGCGTGTAGGAACGTCTGGAAATCGTATGATAAGCGCGAGATTTTGCGCGGCGTCGACCTGTCGATCGCGCATGGCGAAGTGGTCGTGATTCTGGGCCCGAGCGGTTCCGGCAAAAGCACGCTGCTCAGGCTCATCAACCATCTCGAACCGCTTGACTGGGGAACAATCAAGGTCGATTCGCAGTATGTGGGTTATCGCGAAATACCGGGTGGTGGCGGCACGGTGCGGCCCCTGCACAACCTCGCACGTGCCCGTGCCGAAGCGCGCGTAGGCATGGTGTTCCAGCATTTCAATCTCTTCAGTCATTTGAGTGCGCTGGAAAATATCGTTGAAGCACAGCGGCAGGTCTATGCCGTGCCTCGCGCCGAAGCGGAAGCGCTTGGCCGAGAGCTCCTGAAAAGCGTGGGCCTGGCCGCGCATGCCGATTTTCTGCCGCATCGGTTATCCGGCGGACAGCAGCAGCGGGTGGCGATTGCACGTGCGCTCGCAATCAAGCCCAAGTTGATGCTCTTCGACGAACCCACTTCTGCGCTCGATCCCGAACTCGTCGGTGAAGTGCTTGGCGTGATGCGCGGGCTGGCCGATGCCGGCATGACGATGATCGTGGTCACGCACGAGATCCGCTTTGCCCGCGATGTCGCCGACCGCGTCATCTTCATGGATGGCGGTGAAGTGATCGAGCAAGGGACGCCGGAACAGGTCATCGATAACCCGACCCACGAGCGCACCCGAAAATTCCTTAACGTCGTCGTAAATTAAATATGAGGCTCAAGTGACGGACTTCGAAACTTTCGATCTCGGCCGCGTCGTGCTGCAGTCCGGCGCGACGCTGCCTGACATGCTGCTCAGCTACAAGACGTACGGCCGGCTGAATGCAGCGCGCGACAATGCGATTGTCTATCCGACGTTTTATAGCGGCAGCCATGTCGACAATGAGTGGCTGATTGGCGAGCACATGGGGCTCGATCCGCGGGAGTACTTCATCATCGTGCCGAATATGTTTGGCAACGGCGTATCGAGTTCACCGAACAACAATCCAGCGCCTTATGATCGTGGCCGCTTTCCGCATGTGACGCTGTACGACAACGTCGCGATGCAGCATCGCCTTGTGACCGAGAAGTTCGGCATCGAGTCGCTCAGGCTCGTCACTGGCTGGTCCATGGGCGCGATGCAGGCGTTCCATTGGGCTGCGATGTATCCGGACATGGTCGAACGCATTCTGCCGCTTTGCGGGGCGGCGCGATGCTCGCGGCACAACTTTGTGTTTATCGAGGGGCTTAAGGCGCCATTGCTGCTGGATCCCGAGTTCAAGGACGGTTTCTACGATGCACCGCCGACGCGTGGAATGCGCGCTGCTGCGCGTGTGTTTGCCGGGTGGGGATTTTCGCAGGCGTTTCTGCGTCAACGGCTCGACATGGAAGCTATGGGATATGGGTCGCTCGAGGACTTCATTACCCAGTTCTGGGAGGGCGATTTCTTGAAGAAGGACGCGAACAATATTTTGTCGATGATGTGGAGCTGGCAGTACGGCGATATTTCCGCGAATCCGCTTTATAAGGGAGATTTCGATCGGGCGTTGGGCAGTATCACTGCAAAGGCTATTGTGATGCCCGGGCGCACGGATCTGTATTTTCCGCCGGAAGATAGCGAGTATGAGGTTTCGAAGATGCCTAATGCTCAGTTGCGGCCTATCGAGTCGGTGTGGGGGCATTTTGCGGGCGGCCCTGCGGCCAATGCTGTCGATGTCAAGTTCATCGATAGTGCGGTGAGGGAAATTTTGGCTATGTAGTGGCCGGGGCTTTTGCGCTTGGACTACTCGCGCCAGATTGCTTCCGCGTGGTCTGGCGCGAGCTAAATGTTGGATTTTCTTTCAGGAGCATGCGTGAGCGAATCACATGTATTAACGTCGTCGCCTGATACGGTGCACTGGGGTTTCTTTGATTCGGCGCTGGCGCCGGTACTGACGATTCGATCCGGCGACGAAGTCCGGATCGAAACAGTCAATGGGCAGCCTCGCGACCTGGTCGGATTGCCGTTTGAGATGCTGCCGGAGCATCAGGCGATTCATCGTGATTGCACGCCGAAACTGGGGCCCCATATTGTGACCGGTCCGATCGCCGTAGACGGTGCACAGTCCGGCGATCTGCTGGAAGTGCGGGTAGTCGACATCGAACTTCGGCAGGACTGGGGCTGGAACGCTATTCGCCCGTTGCGCGGCACCCTGCCCGACGACTTCCCGATCACGCAACTGCTGCACGTGCCGATTGACCGGTCGCGCAACGTGGCGACGCTGCCGTTCGGGCCGCGAATTCCGCTTCGGCCGTTCTTCGGGATCATGGGGGTCGCGCCGCCGCCGGCGTACGGCGCGATCAGCTCGATCGAACCGCGCGAGCACGGCGGGAATATCGACAACAAGGAATTGGGTGTAGGCGCGATCGTCTACTTTCCGGTCCATGTGCCCGGCGCCCTGTTTTCCGTCGGCGACGGGCACGCCGTGCAAGGAGACGGCGAGGTTGATCTAAGCGCGCTCGAAACGTCTTTGACTGGCGTTTTCCGTCTGACTATCCATCGCGGAATCGAGGCATCCCTGCCGTTCGCGATCACTCAGCGGCACGTCATTACGATGGGTTTCGACGAGGACCTCGACGAAGCCGCGCGCAAGGCATTGCGGGAAATGATTCAGCTAATCGGCAGAGCCACTGGCTGGCCGCATGCGTCTGCCTATGCATTCTGCAGCATGGCGTGCGACCTGCGGATTACGCAGATGGTTGACGGAGAAAAGGGTGTTCATGCGATGGTCGAGCATTCGCTGCTCACGCCTCATCTGTCGAAACCGTATCTGGCGTTGAAGCCTCAGTCGCCGGATGCATAGCTGGCATCGTGCATGCGAACCGGCCAAGCTTGCACAGAAATATCCGTCGAATACGGCCCACCCAGCAGGTGATCGACAATCCGCAGACGAGCGGACCCAGCGCTTTCTGCGAGCCATCGTCGACCGCGAAGAGAAGGCGGCATAAGCATGGCGGCACGGCGGTTCGTTCCGTGCCGGCGACCTTTACGTTGTGTCAGGAGGTAACGATTGAATAATCGAGAACTCGAGGGGCAAGTGGTGCTGATCACGGGCGCCGGATCCGGGATCGGCCGTTCGCATGCGCTGTATTTGCCGACGCTCGGTGCGTCGGTGATTGTTCACGACGTCGACGCCACGAAGATCCAGACGACTGTCGACGCGATACGCAACGCAGGCGGCCGTGCGTTCGGCATCGTATGCGACGTCCGGGACTCGGCACGGTTTCGCCGGGAGATAGAAACGGCAGCGGCCGAGGCCGGACCGGTTGATGTCCTTGTGAACAATGTCGGGATTGCTTCGAACGGCCCGATCGAATCGCTGACGGTCGACGAGCTCGACACCGTGTTCCGGGTGAACGTCTACAGCTTTGTCGTCGCATTGCAAGCAGTATTGCCGGCAATGAAGCAGCGACGTGCAGGCCGGATCATCAACACGTCGTCGAACTGGGCGTTGACCGGACAGGAGAACGCATGCGTCTATGCCGCGACAAAAGCTGCGATTCTCGGGCTGACGAAGTCGTGGGCACGCGAGCTGGCGCCATGGAACATCACCGTCAACTGTATCGCGCCAGGCGGCATCCATACCGATCTGCTGGAAACCAGCGCCGAGCGGCTTGCGCGCATACCGCTTGGCCGGCATGGCGATCCGCTTGACGTATCGCATATGGCTGGCTTTCTCGCTTCGCATCGATCAAGTTACATGACCGGCGGTGTACTCAACCTGACCGGCGGCGAGCTGATTCCTGGCTGCTGAACGGCCATCGGGCCAACACCTGCAAAGGGGCAAGCATGAACAGAACGAGGAATTTCATCGGCTATGGCGAAACGCCGCCCGATCCTTCATGGCCGGGCTGCGCACGCATTGCGATTAACCTGAACCTCAACTTCGAGGGCGGCGGCGAGCGTTCACTCGACAACGGCGACGATACGTCAGAGGGCGTGCTGAACGATATCGGAATGCCCGCATATACGGGATTGCGTAGCCCGCTAGCCGAATCCGCATTCGAATACGGCTCGCGCACAGGCGTGTGGCGAATCCTGCGCGTCTTGCGATCTTTTTGCGTGAAGGCGAGCATCCTGGGTGTCGTCGCCGCACTGGAACGCAACCCGGAGGCGTCCCGCGCATTCGTGCGGGACGGACACGAGCTGGTTTGCCATGGATACCGGTGGCTGGACTACCAGGTAATGCCCATGGACGAGGAGCGCAAGCACGTTGATGCGGCCGTTCGGTGGTTTGAGTCGCAGTTCGGCATGACGTCGCTCGGATGGATGACCGGGCGGCCGAGCGTCCATACGCGCGAGCTGATCGCCGCGACGGGACGCATCCTGTACGACCGCGATGAACTCAACGACGAACTACCGTACTGGACGGTAGCCGCCGGGAAACCGCATTTGATCATCCCGTATTCGTTCGAAACGAACGACAATCGCTTTAACGAAAATTCGGGCTTCAGCGTCGCGCGGCATTTCGCCGAATACATGACGGACTGTTTCGACACGCTGTATGCGGAGGCCGGTTATCGACCGACGATGATGTCGATCGGTCTGCATGACCGGCTGATCGGCCGTCCGGCTCGCATCAAGGGTCTGGTCGATTTCCTGCGCCACGCGTGCGCGCACCGTGGCGTCTGGTTCTGCACCGGTGCGCAGATCGCGCACCACTGGCGCAAAAACTTCGCGCCGACCGATATAGGGGGTTTGTAGCGATGAGCGGCGGCAACGGCTCCCGGGCCCATTTACCCCATGCACAACACTACCAAACCGTGCTTGTCACAGGTGCGAACGGCTTTGTCGGCCGGCTTGTCTGCGAGCAGCTCCGCTCGGCGTATGGGCGCGTCGTTGCGCTGGATCGCGCGTTCGCGGTGTCCGACTCGAGCGGTCCGCACGCCGATCGCCGGGTGGTTGCCGACCTGACCGATCGCGCAATGATCGAGGCACTGTTCGAAGACGAGAAGATTACGGCAGTGGTTCATTGCGGCGGCATTTCGGGGCCGATGCTCGCACGTGACGATCCGGCACTGGTTCACCGCGTGAACGTAGTTGGGACGTTGAATATGCTTGACTGCGCGTCTCGCCATCATGTGCAGCGCTTCGTTCACGCGTCGTCGATTGCCGTCTATGGCGACCATCCGGCGATCGCGGCAATCGATGAATCCGCAGCATTGCTGGCGGTCGATCCCTATGGCACAAGCAAGATCGCCTCGGAATTGATCGCCCGCTCATATCGTGCCTGTTCGACGCTCGACGTCGTCGCACTGCGCTTTGGGTCGATCTATGGTCCGGGCCGGCGCACGGAGTGTGTCGTGGGTGCGTTATACGCGTCGATGCTTACCGGCCAGCCGGCGGTAGTCAGCGCTGCGTCGACCAATCCGCGACAGCTGATCTATGTCGACGATTGCGTCGACGCGATCATCGCTGTGCTCGCCACGCCATGGCTGCCGCGGTTCGCCTACAACATTGCGACGAGCCGGATCGTTTCGGAAGCGGCCGTCGCTGCGCTCGCCACAGCGATCGACGCACGGGTGAAATATCGGATCGATACCGCCGAGCAATTCAGCGAAGGGCGGATCGGTCCACTATGCATCGACGCCGCGCAACGGGACTTCGGCTTTGTCGCGCAGGTCGACATCGTCGAAGGACTGACCCGGTATTGGCACCCCCGCGGCGACAGTTAGCGCCTGGAAAGCGGAAGATCCGAAGTCGCCAACGGCGCAATCGATCCCGCTCTGTCGTTCCGCCCCGCCGAGGCGTCCCCATTCGCCGTCGTCCGTCACGCGGCAATTCTTTCGGCCGTCGGTAGTTCGCGGCGATTGCCACAAGAACCTAGCAGCGTTCGGCAAGTTTCGACTTGACTTGCGACAATCCGCAGTCGGCGGCTTTCCTGGGGGTATTCTACTGGTTGTGGGTTTGTGCCTCGATCTGACCGGAAGCGTTGAGTGAACTGTTCACGCGCAATCAAAATTGGGAAGATCACCGGTGCGGGAAGCCGCTTTGAGAGATGTTGGGCGATGGTTTGCAGGACTGCCATGCAACGGA
>NZ_JAQGMM010000473.1 GCF_028292365.1 Caballeronia sp. | reverse complement strand
ATTTTATCGAAGAGTTTTTCGGCCGGTTTCCGAAGTGCGTCGACGAGTACGAGACGTTGTTGACCGACAACCGTATCTGGAAGCAGCGTCTGGTGGGTATCGGCGTGGTCAGTCCTGAGCGCGCGTTGCAGCTCGGCATGACCGGCGCGATGCTGCGCGGCTCGGGCATTGAATGGGATTTGCGCAAGAAGCAGCCGTACGAAGTCTACGATCAACTGGATTTCGATATTCCGGTCGGCGTGAACGGTGACTGCTACGACCGCTATCTCGTGCGCGTGGAAGAAATGCGCCAGTCCACCCGTATCGCGAAACAATGTATTGACTGGCTTCGTAAGAATCCAGGCCCGGTGATGGTCGACAATCACAAGATTGCGCCGCCGTCGCGCGTGGGCATGAAGACCAACATGGAAGAGCTGATTCACCACTTCAAGCTCTTCACGGAAGGTTTTCACGTTCCCGAAGGTGAGACGTATGCGGCAATTGAACATCCGAAGGGCGAGTTCGGTATTTATCTGATTTCGGATGGCGCGAACAAGCCGTATCGACTGAAGATTCGTGCTCCGGGTTATGCGCATCTTGCTTCACTCGACGAAATGGCTCGCGGTCACATGATTGCGGACGCGGTGACGATCATCGGCACGCAGGACATCGTGTTCGGTGAGATCGATCGCTGACATGCCGTCGCGAGCAATCTGCGCCGCACCACGCCGGCATGCACGCGCAACAGCGCTGAGCTTGCCGGCGAACCAACAACAGCAGGACGCCAGGTCTGCCGCAAAAGAAGGGCGCGGTGGGTTTTCGTTCGGTAGGAACTGAAAGAGTCGTGTCTGAAATGATCTCAGCTGAAGGCCTGAAAGAAATCGATCGCGCGATCGCGAAATATCCCGTGGACCAGAAACAGTCCGCGGTGATGTCGGCGTTGACCGTCGCTCAGGAAGAGCACGGCTGGCTGTCGCCGGAACTGATGCAGTTCGTCGCCGATTACCTCAGCATGCCCGCCGTGGCCGTGCAAGAGGTGGCGACGTTCTACACCATGTACGAGACCGCGCCGGTCGGCAAACACAAGATCACGCTCTGTACGAACCTGCCGTGCCAGCTCGGGCCCGACGGCGGCTCGGAAAGCGCGGCTGAATACCTGAAGCAAAAGCTCGGCATCGACTTTGGCGAAACCACCGCCGACGGCAAGTTCACCTTGAAAGAAGGTGAATGTTTCGGCGCGTGCGGCGATGCACCCGTGTTGCTCGTGAACAATCATCGTATGTGCAGTTTCATGAGTCGCGAGCGGATCGACACGCTCCTCGAGGAACTATCGAAATGACGTCTCTTCACGACCGCCACATCCAGCCCCTGATTCTCGCCGGTCTCAACGGCGACAACTGGCACCTCGAAGACTATGTGGCGCGCGGTGGTTATGCCCAGCTGCGTCGCATCCTCGAAGAAAAAATTCCGCAAGAGCAGGTCATTGCCGACGTCAAGGCGTCAGGCTTGCGTGGCCGCGGGGGTGCGGGTTTCCCGACCGGTCTCAAGTGGAGCTTCATGCCGCGCCAGTTCCCGGGGCAGAAGTACCTCGTCTGTAATTCGGACGAAGGCGAGCCGGGTACGTTCAAAGACCGCGACATCCTGCGCTGGAATCCGCATTCGCTGATCGAAGGCATGGCCATCGGTGCTTATGCCATGGGCATCACGGTCGGCTACAACTATATTCACGGCGAGATTTTCGAGGTCTATCGGATCTTCGAACAGGCGCTTGAAGAAGCGCGTGCGGCCGGGTACCTCGGTGCGAATATCCTCGGTTCGGGTTTCTCGTTCGAACTGCATGCGCACCATGGTTACGGCGCGTATATCTGCGGCGAAGAAACTGCGTTGCTCGAGTCGCTGGAAGGCAAGAAAGGCCAGCCGCGCTTCAAGCCGCCGTTCCCGGCGAGCTTCGGCGTGTATGGCAAGCCGACCACGATCAACAATACCGAAACGTTCGCGGCCGTACCGTTCCTGTTGGCTATCGGCCCGCAGAAATATCTCGAGATCGGCAGGCCGAACAACGGCGGCACGAAGATCTTCTCGGTGGCCGGCGACGTCAATCGTCCGGGCAACTTCGAAGTGCCGCTCGGCACGTCGTTCGAGACTTTGCTCGAGTTGGCCGGTGGTGTGCGCGGCAAGTCGGTGAAAGCGGTGATCCCGGGCGGATCGTCGGCCCCGGTGATTCCGGGCGACATCATGTTGAAGACCGACATGGACTACGACTCGATCGCAAAAGCCGGCTCAATGCTCGGTTCGGGCGCCGTGATCGTAATGAACGAAACGCGCTGCATGGTGCGCTCGCTGCTGCGTCTTTCGTACTTCTACTACGAAGAGTCGTGCGGTCAATGCACGCCTTGCCGTGAAGGTACGGGCTGGCTGTATCGCGTGGTCCATCGGATCGAACATGGGCTCGGGCGCAAGGAAGACCTGGATCTGCTGAACTCGGTCGCCGAAAACATCATGGGTCGCACCATCTGTGCACTCGGCGACGCGGCGGCCATGCCGGTGCGCGGCATGCTGAAGCACTTCTGGGACGAATTTGAATATCACGTCGAGCATAAACATTGTCTCGTCGACGGACACGCGCATCATGCGCACACGTCCGAAGCGCTTACCGCGTGATCAGTGATCAGGCCAAGGACCATTCCCCATCATGGTTGAACTAGAAATCGACGGCAAAAGTGTAGAAGTACCTGAAGGCAGCATGGTGATCCAGGCTGCGCATAAGGTAGATACCTACATTCCGCACTTTTGCTATCACAAGAAACTGTCGATCGCGGCGAACTGCCGGATGTGTCTGGTCGAAGTAGAGAAAATGCCGAAGGCGGTTCCCGCCTGTGCCACGCCGGTGTCGGCGGGCATGATCGTGCGTACGAAATCGGACAAGGCCGTGAAGGCGCAGCAGTCCGTGATGGAATTCCTGCTGATCAATCACCCGCTTGATTGCCCGATTTGCGATCAGGGCGGCGAATGTCAGTTGCAGGATCTGGCCGTGGGTTACGGCAAGTCGCAGTCGCGCTACAACGAAGAAAAGCGCGTGGTTTTCCACAAGAACGTCGGACCGCTGATCTCGATGGAAGAAATGACGCGCTGCATCCATTGCACGCGTTGTGTCCGTTTTGGTCAGGAAGTGGCCGGCGTGATGGAACTCGGCATGCTGGGTCGTGGCGAGCATTCGGAAATCACGTCGTTCGTTGGCAAGACCGTGGACTCGGAACTGTCGGGCAACATGATCGACCTGTGCCCGGTCGGCGCGTTGACGAGCAAGCCGTTCCGCTACAGCGCCCGTACGTGGGAGTTGTCGCGCCGCAAGTCGATCAGCCCGCACGATTCCGTCGGCGCGAACCTGGTCGTGCAAGTGAAGAACAATCGCGTGATGCGCGTTCTGCCGATGGAAAACGAAGCCATCAACGAATGCTGGATCTCGGACAAGGATCGCTTTTCGTACGAATCGCTGAATAGCGACGAACGTCTCACACAGCCTATGCTGAAGCAGGGCGGCAAGTGGATCGAGACCGACTGGCAAACAGCGCTGGAATATGTGGCGAAGGGTATCAAGGGCATCACGGCCGATCATGGCGCGAATCAGATCGCTGCTTTGGCTACGCCGCATAGCACTGTCGAAGAACTGTATCTGTTGAAGCAATTCGCTGAAGGCGTGGGTACGCCGAACGTCGACTTCCGTCTGCGCCAGAGCGATTTCTCGGCGCCGGTTTCGGACAGCGCGCCGTGGCTTGGCATGAAGATCGCAGACCTGACGAATATCGACACGGCGTTTGTCGTCGGTTCGTTCCTGCGTCGCGATCATCCGCTGTTTGCCGCACGCCTGCGTCAGGCCGCCAAGAGCGGAGCAATGCTCACGTTCCTGAACGCGACCAATGACGATTCGCTGATTCCCGCAGCGCATCGCGTGGTTGCGGCGCCGTCGGAATGGCTCGACCGCCTCGGCAGTCTGGCGGCCGCAGTCGCCGAAGCACGGGGCGTTGCAGTGCCGCAAGCGTTCGCTTCACACGAAGCGTCGGCAGCGGCGAAGGACATTGCCGCGTCGTTGTCGGCGGGTGAAAAGCGTGTGGTGTTGCTCGGCAACAGCGCGGTTCAGCATCCGCAGTTTGCGCAGATCCAGGCCGTGTGCCAATGGATCGCGGAGAACACGGGCGCCACGCTGGGTTATCTGACGGAAGCGGCCAACACGGTAGGCGCGCATCTTGTCGATGCACTGCCGGGCGAAGGCGGACTGAACGCACGTGAAGTATTCGAGCAGCCGCGCAAGGGTTACGTGCTGTTCAACGTTGAACCCGCATTCGATACCGCCAACCCAGCTCTTGCGCTCGCCGCATTGAAGCAGGCAGAAATGGTTGTCGCGTTGTCGGCATTCAAGCATGGCGCCGAGTACGCCGACGTGCTGCTGCCAATCGCGCCGTTCACGGAGACGTCGGGCACGTTCGTCAACGCTGAAGGTACCGCGCAGACGTTCAACGGCGTGGTACGTCCGCTGGGCGAAACGCGTCCGGGCTGGAAGGTCCTGCGCGTGCTGGGCAGCATCCTCGGCCTGAAGGGTTTCGAATTCGATACCGCCGAAGAAGTCCGCGACGCCGCATTGGGCACGAGCGGCGATCTGACGGTGCGTCTGTCGAACAAGACGAACGTGGCGATCAAGGCTGTTTCGAAAGCGGCAGCAAACGAAGGCCGCTACGAACGTCTCGCCGACACGCCGATTTACCATGCCGACGCATTGTCGCGTCGCGCTGAATCGCTGCATCTGACGGCTGCTGCGCGCGACGCGAACGTAGTCGGGTTGCCGACGTCGCTGTTCGAGAAACTCGGTCTGAAGAACGGCGATGCAGTGCGTGTCGCCCAAGGTGATCTCACGGTGGTCCTGCCGGCAGTTCGCGACGCGAACCTGGCGGAAAGCGTGGTGCGTGTATCGACGGGAACGTCGGCCGGTGCAGCGCTCGGGGCTCTGTTCGGTGAACTGGTAGTGGAGAAGGCGTAAATGGGCTTGTTCGATACGATCAACGCAGGCGGGACGCAGATTCTCGGCGTCGCCTGGCCGACGGTGTGGGCCGTAGTCCGCATTCTCGTGGTCTCGGTAGTGATCCTGCTGTGCGTGGCGTACCTGATTCTGTGGGAACGCAAGCTCATCGGCTGGATGCACGTGCGTCTCGGCCCGAATCGCGTGGGTCCGCTCGGGTTGTTGCAGCCGATCGCCGACGTGCTGAAGCTGTTGCTGAAGGAAGTGATTCAGCCGACGCAAGCCAGCCGCTGGATCTACCTGATCGCGCCAATCATGACGGTGGTGCCAGCATTCGCGGTGTGGGCGGTGATTCCGTTCCAGGCGAAAGCGGTGCTCGGCGACATCAACGCCGGTCTGCTCTACGTGATGGCAATTTCGTCCGTCGGCGTGTACGGCGTGATTCTCGCGGGTTGGGCATCGAACTCGAAGTACGCGTTCCTCGGTGCGATGCGCGCCGCAGCGCAAATGGTCTCGTACGAAATTTCGATGGGTTTCGCCCTCGTCGTCGTGCTGATGGTGACCGGCAGCCTGAATATGTCGGCCATCGTGGTGTCGCAGGAACAGGGCATCTTCGCGAACTGGGGTATCAACTTCCTCTCGTGGAACTGGCTGCCGCTGCTGCCCATGTTCGTCGTGTACTTCATCTCGGGTATTGCTGAAACGAACCGTCACCCGTTTGACGTGGTGGAAGGCGAGTCGGAAATTGTCGCGGGCCACATGATCGATTATTCGGGCATGGCGTTCGCGCTGTTCTTCCTGGCTGAATACATCAACATGATCGTGATCTCGGCGATCGCAACCACGTTGTTCCTCGGCGGCTGGAGTGCACCGTTTGGTTTCCTGTCCTTCATCCCGGGCATTTTCTGGTTCGTGCTGAAGATCTTCTTCCTGCTGTCGGTGTTCATCTGGGCTCGTGCGACGTTCCCGCGTTATCGCTATGACCAGATCATGCGTCTCGGCTGGAAAATCTTTCTGCCGGTGTCGGTGGTGTGGGTGGTCGTGGTCGGGTTCTGGATCATGTCGCCGCTGAACATCTGGAAATAATGGGCGGATGAAATAACCATGAACGCATTTCAGAATTTCTTCAAAACGTTTTTCCTGACCGAGTTGCTGAAGGGCCTGGCGCTGACAGGCGGTTACCTGTTCCAGCGCAAGGTGACCGTTCAGTTCCCGGAAGAGAAGACACCGATCTCCCCGCGTTTCCGTGGCCTGCATGCATTGCGCCGATACGAAAATGGCGAAGAGCGCTGCATCGCGTGCAAGCTGTGCGAGGCCGTGTGCCCCGCGCTCGCCATTACGATTGAATCGGAAACGCGCGCTGACAACACACGCCGTACTACGCGTTATGACATCGACCTGACCAAGTGCATCTTCTGCGGTTTCTGCGAAGAAAGCTGCCCGGTCGATTCGATCGTTGAAACGCACATCCTCGAGTATCACGGTGAGAAGCGCGGCGACCTGTATTTCACGAAAGACATGCTGCTCGCAGTGGGCGACCGTTATGAAACGGAGATTGCTGCTGCGAAGGCTGCTGATGCGCCTTATCGGTAAAGAAGAGCGGTAAAGCGAAGCGGGGCAGAGCAAGTTGAACATCGCCGCGCCCCTTGCTGTTCCTGCATTTGAATTGACCTGCTGTTCCGGCCCGCGCGCCACGGTTGTAGGTTGCGTTCTTAAAAAAACGCGGCTCGGCGCGCTTGTGTCAAAACACAAAGCCTAACGATGAACCGGTAATCATGGAATTCACGACCGTACTGTTTTACATCTTCGCGCTGCTGCTCGTTGTCTCGGCGCTGAAGGTGATCACTTCGCGCAATCCGGTAGCGTCCGCGCTGTTCCTCGTGCTCGCGTTCTTCAACGCGGCCGCGATCTGGATGCTGCTCGAAGCCGAATTCCTCGCCATTTTGCTGGTTCTCGTCTACGTCGGCGCGGTGATGGTGCTGTTCCTGTTCGTGGTGATGATGCTGGACATCAACCTCGACGCGCTGCATGGCGACTTCAAGAAGTTCGTGCCAATAGCCAGCATCGTGGGCGCGATCATCATCATCGAAACCGCGCTGATTCTCTGGCACGGGTACGGCGCGACCGTTACGCCGGTGCGCGACGCGATGCTGGTCAACGGAGTCGGTTCCGGCGTGGGCCCGAACGAGGTGATGTCGAACTCGCATCTGATCGGCAAGGTCATCTACACCGACTACATCTTTGCGTTTGAAATCGCCGGCCTGATCTTGTTGGTGGCAATCATTGCGGCCGTCTCGCTGACCGTTCGCGAGAAGAAGGACAGTAAGCGCCAGCGCATCAGCGACCAGGTCAAGGTGCGCGCGAAAGATCGCGTGCGGATCGTCAAGATGAAGTCCGAAACTGAAGCGC
>NZ_JAQGMM010000470.1 GCF_028292365.1 Caballeronia sp. | reverse complement strand
TTTTTATCGCGATGTGGCCCGAACCTGTCCAACTCCTGGTGCGCCAATAAAGCCTTTCGATTCCGCGCACTATCCGCCCATGGCAGCTTTCCTGATCAAGCAGCCTTATGAGACCGTCAGACTTCATAGTGCGCAGGTTCAGGTCGGCGGCTTTAGAGCGCGCGTTCCGTCAGGACTATGCACGTCGCTACGCCGGTCAACGCAGGATTGCTTCGGCCATCTTCACGCTCATATGGGTATATTTTGCCGTCCGTGATTTGTCGCGGCCGGACAATCTCGATCCCGACAATCTCTACCACCATCACCTCGTCTACCTGAGACTTGCAACTGCCGTGGTTATGTCAGTGGCGGTAGGCTTGTTGTGGGGACGACGCGCCTACGACGAACGCTGGGCAGTCGGACTACTCAGCATATGGACGCTGAGCTGCTGGTTCACGCTGTTGCGGCAGATGGAGCTTGCCCTGATAGAAATGGCGTGGAGGTCAGTTTTTCCCGTCCTGACGTTAGTCCTTTTCATGATATTCACGTCGTACCGGCTGCGTGCAATCACGGCATTATGGTTAGTTTTGCTATGCGTTACGTCATTCCACTTTACACTTTACTGGTGGCCGAGGGGTCCTGCTGCAACGCAGTGGGCTGACTGGGTTTCCCGTGGGACCATGCTTGACATGACGTATGCGATTGGCGCCGTCGTCAGCATTCCATTGGAACGCGCTGCCCGGCGCGAATTCATGTCCCGGCGGACGCTGCGCGCCGCGAAGGCACGCGTTGATGCGACATCCCGCATCGTCAACCAGCAAAATGAACGAATGAAAGAACTCGTTAAGGAGAAAGAGCGGTTCTTTTCATCGGCTTACCATGACATCCAGCAGCCTCTCGCCGCGATCAACCTCTTCATCCGTAGCGCGCGGGTAAAGCTCGAAGACAAACACCCCGCAAGTCATGATCTCGACGTCATCGAGGAAACGGCACGCGATATCCTCGACATGTTCAAGGACATTCAGGACTACAGCGAGCTGGGTTCATACACACCGCACGTGGTACCTGTCGACACGCAGGCCGTGCTGACGGAGGTCTTCATGCAATACCTTGAGCCGGCAAGGTCGCGGGGCATCGAGTTGAGACTCAGCGCGCGTCGGCACTCCCCGCCGCCCATTGAAACCGATCGCTCCCTGTTCAAGCGGGCGCTGTCCAATTTTGTATCGAATGCGATCAAGAACACCTCCGTGGGGGGTGTCGTCATCGGCTGGGCGGAGATCGGGGATCGCCTTCGCATCGACGTGCGGGATACAGGTGTTGGCATTGCGCCCGCGCACAGGGAAGCGATATTCGCGGAGTACTATCAGATCAACAACCCGGGGCGCGACCGCTCGAAGGGGCTAGGGCTCGGACTGTCTATCGTGCATCGGGTGATTGGCATTCTGCCGAAGCACAGCATGAGTTTCTGGTCAGCCGAAGGGCGCGGGTCGCGCTTCTCCCTGTACGCGCCGATCTCTGAAATGGCACCCGTCATTGGGACGGACGATCAAAGGAGCGCTGCATCCACGTCCGTCCTCCAGGGCAGATATGTCTTGCTGTGCGACGACGAGCCGACCGTGCTCGAGGGCCTGCGGCGCTTGTTCCTCAGTGCGGGCGCATTGGTGGACACCGCCGAGTCGATGGCGGGATTTGAAACCATTCTCGCCGATGACGGCCGCATTCCCGACGTCATCGTCACCGATATCCGGCTGCGCGACGGGCCAACCGGTATCGAGGTTGCCGAACGGATCCGGCGGCATTTCGCCTGGGCGGGCGTGCTTCCGGTCGCGTTCATCACAGGCGAACTGGTATCTCCGCGCGCCCTTCGCGATTTCGCCGAACCGTTCGTTCTGTTGCGGAAGTCTTCCGCGCCAGAAAGCACGCTCGATGAAGTCAGTCGTTTCGTTGCCGCTCAACAGGCGACAGCCCTCGGTCAAGCACGGGATCTGTGACTGGCGGGACGCCGAGTTTGATCCCTCTGTCCGCCAGCATGACAATGAGTTCCGTACGGCGCCGCAGATTGAAATGAGCGAGCAGATGACTGACGTATTTTCGAACCGTGATGTCCTCGAGCCCCATTTTCAACGCAATGGCCTTGGAGGGAAGTCCGCGTACCAGCCACGCCAAGGTCTCGAACTCTCTCGGTGTGAGTCCCAGCCCGGATGCGGTGCTCATTTCCGAACTGATGCTCGGCCGCGCTTTTCCAGGTTCGCCAGGTTCATGTGCCGGAGCCTCGTCCGTACCCATGTCACGCCTGAGCCTCGCAATGCTCGCGGCGGGCAGGAACACGCCCCCGGCAAGCACCGCGCTTATGGCGGCGTGAAGCGCTTCAGGAGGCGACGATTTGGGTACGTATCCCATGGCGCGAAGCTCGATGCATCGCGTAATGGTTTCCACGCTCTCGTCAGCCGATATCACAATCACCGGCAACGACGGCCGCGACTCCTTCAATTCAGCTAGCGCGCTGCAACCGTAGCCGTCGGGAAGATCGAGATCGAGAAAAACGATGTTCAGCAGTTCCCCGAGCGCATGACTCATGCCCTGCGACAACGTACTCGCGTGAAGCAACTCAATGTCCGGAAAGAGGTCTTTCAGCAGCAGCGCCAATCCGGCCCTGAACAGCTCGTGATCATCAACGATCAGTACGCGCATTCCATCGTCTCCTAGAAACACCTTCGGGGCGAGCGGCAATCAGACCTTCGAATACTACACGCAGTACCCCCCCGTCACGGACCGTAGTGGCCTGATCAGACTAATGAATGGCGGTCACGTGCGGTGAATTGTCTGCAGGATCAGCACGACATTACACAACCGCAGGCTGGACGTTGAGGCCGGCCAGCGTGTCGCCAATGCAATCCAGCAACGCGACGGTCATCGAACTCTCCGGTGTCTCCTGCAGCGTGGCCAGCCCTATTTCAAACGGCAGCGCAGGTTCGAATGGCCTGATGGCAAATCCTTCCGATGGGCAGCAGGCCGCGAGCACCTGAGTGACGATCGTCACGCCCATGCCTCGCGCGACCATGGCACAGGCCACGCCGACCGAATGAACTTCGGCCAGCACGCGCGGCGTGATGCGGGCGCGGCGGAAGGCCATGTCGACTTCGCGCCTGTGCAGGCTTTGCCGTCCGAGCAAGATCAGCGGCACGAGTTCGAGATCCATCGCACTGATTTTGTCGAGTGCGGCTAGCGGATGATCGACGGGTACAACGCACGCAGACTGCGAATGAAATACGCGACGAACCCGCAGACCGGGCAGGCGTTCCGGCATTTGTACGAAAGCCAGATCGACTTCCCGGCTTAAGAGCGCGCGCTCGCCTTGTCCATACGTGCCTGACAAAACCTCGAGCACGGCGTCCTCGTGCGCCTTGCAGAACATCTCCATGATTTGCGGCATGACATGCTGGGCGAACGTGTTCGGCACCATCGCGCGAACCAGTTTCCGCTGCATTCCGCCAAGCCGCAGTTGCTGCGCATGACGCCGCAGGCAATGCGAGCCGTCAAGCAGGGTCTTCACTTCATCGACTAGCGCTGCCCCCTCGCGCGTCAGGGTAAGCCTGCCTTGTTCCCGCACAAAAAGTCTGAGACCGAGGTCTTCTTCCAGTTGAGCCAGCAGCCTGCTGACAACCGATTGCGAGATTTCCAGCCGCTGAGCCGCGGCCGTGGTCGTTCCAAGGCTCGCCACTGCTTCGAACGCTTCGATCTGTTTGAGGTTCATCCTTTCTCGCACATAAGGCTATGCAGATTCAGCATAGTGTTGCATCCGGAATTTGTCGGCCTAATTATCGCGAAACTGAACGAGATTTGCCGGGGCTTTTTGGCGGCTTGAAACGCTTCTATCGCCCGGAATCTCAGGGTTCGCAAAACTTAACGCTCGAGGTCCGTACGCAATGATTGGTTTCATCATCCATCGGTTTGTACAGAGTGCCGGCATCCTGATGCTGACCTCGGTGCTCGTTTTCTGCGGGGTGTTCGCCATTGGCGACCCGATCCAGATTCTCGTACCCGCCGACGCAAGCCCGGCCGACATAGCGCAGGCAGTGCACTCGCTGGGTCTCGACCAGCCGATGTGGAAGCAATACATGCTGTTTGTAGAACATGCGCTACATGGCGATCTTGGCCGCTCGTTCGTATTCAACCAGCCATCGATCCAGTTGATCATGGAGCGCCTGCCGGCCACGCTCGAACTGGCAATCGTGGCGCTTGTCATGGCGTTGATGATCGGATTACCGCTTGGATTGCTGGCCGGGATAAAAGCCAATTCGCCGGTCGACCGCGTGATCATGGGCGGCTCGATCCTCGGCTTCAGCCTGCCGAATTTCTGGCAGGGCATCATGCTCGTGCTGATTTTTTCGGTGACGCTGGGATGGCTGCCTTCGGCAGGACGGGGTCATCTTGGCACCCTGCTCGGTATTCATACGAGCCTCGCAACGCGCGATGGACTGATCCACCTGATCCTTCCGGCATTGAATCTGTCCCTGTTCAAAATGTCGCTCGTGACCCGGCTGACGCGCGCCGGCGTGCGCGAAACGCTGCCGCTCGACTACATAAAATTCGCCCGCGCCAAGGGCTTGCGCGAGCGCCGGATCATTTTTGTCCATGTGCTGAAGAACATCATGATTCCGATCGTCACGGTGGTCGGCATGGAGTTCGGCTCGCTGATCGCGTTCGCTACGGTGACCGAGACCATCTTCGCGTGGCCGGGCGTGGGCAAGCTGATCATCGACAGCATCATGCGCCTCGATCGTCCCGTGGTCGTGGCATATCTTCTGATCGTGGTCGCCATGTTCACGCTGCTGAACCTGCTGGTCGACATCATCTATTCGCTGCTTGATCCGCGCGTGCGTCTGGGAGGTGCCTGACATGAGCACGCTTTCAAACATCCTGCCGCGCTGGACAACAAACCGCGACACACGCACAGGACAAGCACTACGCGGCATGTTCGGCCGCCCCGCCGTCGCGCTCGCGTCGCTGACCTGCATTGCGCTGATCATCGTGGCGATCTTCGCACCATGGCTCGCGCCGCAGAATCCATACGACCTCGCCGCGCTCGATATTGTCGATGGCAGGCTACCTCCCGGCGCACGCGGCCATCTCGGCCATCTCTTCCTGCTAGGCAGCGACGCACTGGGCCGCGACATGTTCGCCGCGATGATGTTCGGCCTCCGTACCAGCCTTGGCGTCGGCATCTCCAGCGGCGCGTTCGCGTTGATCGTGGGCACGACGCTCGGTCTGGTGGCCGCGTATTTCGGCGGCTGGATCGACACGCTGATCATGCGCACCGTCGACCTCATGCTCGGCTTCCCGACCATCCTCGTGGCCTTGATGATGCTCGCCATTCTTGGCCAGGGCGTGAACAAGGTGGTCCTAGCGCTCGTGATCGTGCAATGGGCGTACTTCGCCCGCACGGTGCGCGCGGTCGCGGCCGTCGAAAGCAAGAAGGAATACATGGAGGCGGCGTTGTGCCTGGGCTTCAGTCATCGGCGCGCGCTCTTCAGCCAGTTGCTGCCGAACTGCCTCGCACCAGTCATTGTGATTGCGATGGTGCAGGTGGCAGCCGCCATCTCCGCTGAAGCCACGTTGAGCTTTCTCGGGATCGGCTTGCCCGTGACGCAACCCTCTCTCGGCTTGCTGATTGCAAACGGCTACCAGCAATTGCTTGCCGGCTTCTACTGGATCAGCGTGTTCCCTGGCGTGCTGCTGGTCATGCTCGTCTTCAGCATGAACATGGTCGGTGACGGCTTGCGCGAGGCGCTCAATCCGCGCCTTCAGAAATAGGAAATTCCATGCCTCCAGCTATTCCCACTTTATCGGTCGAGAAGTTGCAGACCCATTTCTTCACGGCGGCCGGCGTTGCAAAAGCCGTTGACGACGTGAGCTTCGATGTCTATCCCGGCGAGATCGTCGGTCTTGTCGGCGAGTCGGGTTCGGGGAAATCGATCACCGGCTTCTCGATCCTTGGTTTGATCGATGCGCCGGGACGGATTGTTGGCGGACGCGTCCTGTTCAAGGGTGTGGACCTGACGAGCTACGGCCGGGAAGCGTTGCGGCAACTACGGGGAAATCGCATCGCGATGATTTTCCAGGATCCGATGATGACGTTGAACCCTGTCCTTCGCATCGATACACAGATGATCGAAACCGTGCGCGCTCACGCGTCGGTGTCGAAACAAGCGGCTCGCGAACAGGCACGCGAGGCGCTCGCGGCGGTCGGTATTCCCGCGCCCGATGAACGGCTCAAGGCGTATCCGCATCAGTTGTCGGGTGGCATGCGGCAGCGCGTGGCGATCGCGATTGCCATGTTGCACAAGCCGGACCTGATCATTGCCGACGAGCCCACGACCGCGCTCGACGTCACCATCCAGGCGCAGATCCTCGCGCAAATGCAGAAGTTGTGCGCGCGCTCGAATACGGCGATGGTCTGGGTCAGCCACGATCTCGCGGTGGTGGCGGGGCTGGCCGATCGCATCTGCGTGATGTACGCAGGGCGCGTGGTGGAAACAGGTGACGTCGATACGATCCTCGAACGTCCACGGCATCCGTACACGATCGGCTTGCTCGGCTCCGTGCCGGAGAACGTGGCGCGCGGCGAGCCGTTGACGCAGGTCCCGGGCGTTGCCCCTTCGGCGCTTGCATTGCCCGTGGGTTGCGCCTTCTCGCCGCGATGCACGCATGCCACCGATAGATGCAGGACACAAAGGCCGCCGGTTTTCAAAGCAAGCGACAGCCATCTCCACCGATGTTTTCATCCCGTTGAGCGAGTAGCAGCATGAGCACGCAAGTTCTTGTCAAAGCCGACCAGGTGTCGCGCCGTTTCGTGAAGCGTTCGAGTTATGCCGAGCGCATTGCGCAGATGCTGGGCGCCAAACCGGTGTCGCAGACGGTCCATGCGGTGGACACCGTGAACCTCGAGATTCATCGCGGAGAAGTGGTCGGGCTCGTGGGTGAATCCGGCTGCGGCAAGTCAACCTTCGGCCGCATGCTGGCGGGCATCGTGCCGCCGTCGTCGGGAACCATCCACGTGGCCGATGCCCAGGGCGCCGGCACAACGGTTCTCGGTTCACGGGGGAAACTCGCGCACAGGCTCGGGACGCAAATGATCTTTCAGGACCCGATGTCATCGCTCAATCCGCGCAAGCGGGTGCGTGAAATTATCGGCGAGGCGCCGCTTGTGCATGGCATGGTGAAGCGGCGCGACCTCGATGATTACGTGGTTGATGTGATGGAGCGGGTTGGCTTGAATCCCGATGTCAGGCAGCGCTATCCGCACCAATTTTCCGGCGGCCAACGCCAGCGCATCAGCATTGGGCGAGCCCTGGCGGTGAAGCCCGACTTCCTGATCTGCGACGAATCGATCGCAGCGCTCGACGTGTCGATCCAGGCGCAGATCATCAACCTGTTCATGCGGCTTCGCGGCGATCTTGGGTTGACCTACCTTTTTATCAGTCACGATCTTGGTGTGGTTGAGCATATCAGTGACCGCGTCGCGATCATGTATCTCGGACGGATCGTGGAGACCGCGCCTACGGCTGATTTGTTCGCCAGGCCACTGCATCCGTACACGGTTGCGCTGCTGGACCAGGTGCCCCGCTTGTCGAATAGAAAGCGCGCGTACGAATCCATCAAAGGAGAAATTCCGTCCCCGCTTGCGCCTCCGAAAGGATGCCACTTTCATCCGCGCTGTCCACGCGCAATGCCGCGCTGCAACGTCGAGCATCCGGAATTGACAGAAACTGCAAGCAATCATTGGGTCGCGTGTCATCTATTCACGGAGGCGAAATGAGTCGCTTCCGGATCGCCGCCGCCTGCGTTTTGATCGCTGCATGCAGCGTCCCGCCGAACGTGACCGCCCGCGCGCTGACCATGGCTGTCGCCGCCGAACCTTCGTCGATGGACCCACTGTTCTCCCGCACGCAGAACAATCAGCAGGTGGAAAACATCTTCGAGCGCTTGATCGCGCGTGATGAGAACCTGCAAATTCAACCCGCTCTTGCCGTGGCGTGGAGAGTCGTGGATCCGACCACGTGGGAATTCAAGCTGCGCCCCAACGTTCGCTTTCACGACGGCACACTGTTCACCACGGCCGACGTCGTGTACTCCGTGAAACGCGCGTCGAACGTGCCGAACAGCCCCGCGCCCTTCTCCGGCGCAGTGGCAAATATATCGTCCATTGACGTGCTCGATCCGCTCACGCTGCGCATCCATACGAAGACCCCCGCACCCGGGTTTCTCGAGCAGATCGGCATGCTGTTCATCGTGTCGCGGCATGCCACCGAAGGCCATCAAAGCAACCAGTACGTATCGCCGGCCGTAGCAGTCGGGACCGGCCCCTACAAACTGAAACGCTGGGTTCCGGGCGATTATCTTGAACTCGTTCGCAACGACGGCTACTGGGGTCCCAAACCGCCATTCGACGCCGTCACGGTCCGCTTCGTCGCCAACGATGCCGCGCGCATGTCGGCGCTGCTCTCCGGTTCCGTCGACCTGATCGATAACGTTCCGCCGGTCAATGTGCCACGGCTCAAGCGCGACCCGGCTATCGCGCTTTACGCCGGAGCATCGGCGCGGCTGATCTATCTCGCACTGGACACGAGCCGCGAGCAGTCGCCGTTCGTGACCGGTGCGGACGGCCAACCGCTGCGAAGCAATCCCCTGCGCGATCTGCGCGTGCGACAGGCTATATCAAAGATGATTGATCGGAGCGCTATCACGCAGTATCTGCTGAACGGCGCGGGCGTTCCTGCCGGCCAGATGGTGCCGCAGGGAATGGGCGGTTACTCGCCGGCGTTGCCAGCCGATACCTACGATCCCGCCGGTGCGAAAAAACTGCTTGCGCAAGCGGGTTATCCCAATGGGTTCACGCTGACGATCCATTCGTCGAACGACCGGTTCTCCTCCGACGGCGACGTCGCCCAAGCCGTTGGACAAATGCTGGCGCGCGGCGGCATCCGGATCGCGAACGTGGTCACGCAGCCCTACAACGTCTATGCGGGCGCCGCGGCCAAGCAAAGCTACAGCGCCTTCATCTTCAGCTTCGGCAACACCACAAGCGATTCCACCATCGCGCTCTCCAACGTGATGGCGACCTATTCGCGAAGCGCTGGAACGGGCGCGTTCAATCGCGCCCGCTACTCGAATCCCGCGCTTGATCAGGCGCTCGCCGCGGCTAGCGCGAGTTTCGACCCGGTGCAGCGCGAGCGCTTGCTGGAGCAAGCGGCGGAAGCGGGATTCCGCGATCTTGGGATTATCCCGCTGTATTTCCCCGAGAACTTTTGGGCGACACGCAACGGCGTCACGTTCCACCCGAACAAGGCTGAATACACCACCGCAATTTATGTAGGAATCCGATAAAAATGATCGATATGGTTCACAACAATACATTCGACGCTGCATCCGGACAGGACGCAACGTGCATCGAGTTCATGATCCCCATGCGCGATGGCGTGCGCCTCGCCACGGACGTCCACCTGCCGGCAGGTTTTCGTCCGGGTATCGACGCGCCCTTGCCGACGATTCTCGAACGCACGCCCTATGGCAAGCGCGAAGTATCGCGTTCGGAGATCAACCGCGGAGAGCCGGCCGCGCGTCGTGGCGATGTTGCTGCGTACTTCGTTGCGCGCGGCTTCGCCGTCGTGTTCCAGGATTGCCGCGGGCGTCATGGATCCGAAGGCGAGTTCACGAAGTATCTGTCCGAAGGCCCGGACGGTTATGACACGCTCGAATGGATCACGCAGCAAGACTGGTCGACGGGCCGCGTTGGCACCATGGGTCTCTCTTATGCCGCGCATACACAAATGGCCGCAGCCTGCATGAACCCGCCGGGCCTCGTGTGCATGGTGATCGACTCGGGGGGGTTCTCTAACAGCTATCACTGCGGCATCCGGCAAGGCGGCGCCTTTGAACTCAAGCAGGCCACCTGGGCGGTGAATCAGGCAAAGGGGAGTCAGGCGGTTTTGAATGATCCGTTGCTCAAGGCGGCACTCGACGCGCAGGATCTGAAGGAATGGTTTGCACGCATGCCGTGGCGGCCGGGCCAGTCGCCGTTGCGCTTCGTGCCTGAATACGAGCGGTACCTGTTCGATCAATGGACGCACGAAACCTTCGACGAATTCTGGCAGCAGCCCGGCATTTATGCGGAAGGCTTCTATGACACCATGGCGCGCGTTCCGACTGTCCTGATGTCGAGCTGGTACGACGCGTATGTACGCTCGACCATGGACAACTTCGCGGCTATGTCGAAGCTCGATCCTGTCGCGGCGCCCACTTACCTGATCATGGGGTCCTGGCTGCACGGCGACCGCAACGCACGGTTCAGCGGCGATGTCGATTTTGGACCCGCCGCCATGATCGAAGGGCCGATAGCTGCGGACTGGCTTGCGTTTCGTGCGCAATGGTTCGACCGGTGGCTGAAGCCCGCCACGGTGGGAGTCAAGCAATCCGATCCTGTTGCAAGGATCTTCCTGATGGGCGGAGGCAGTGGCGCCCGCAATGCCGATGGCCGCATGGAACACGGCGGTTCGTGGATCCAGTCATCGCAGTGGCCGCTGGCCGACACGCGCTACACGCGTTTTTATTTGGCGGCGGGCGGCGTTTTGTCGGAGCAGCCGCCTGAAAAAGCGGATGCATCGGTTTCGTATGCATTCGATCCGTCGAACCCCGTGCCTACGATTGGTGGCGCATTGACATCGGGCGCGCCGGTTTTTGAAGGCGGCGCGTTCGACCAGCGCGAAGATGAACGCTTCTTCGGCACACGCAACCCGGGTGTGCCGCTCGCCGCGCGCAACGACATTGTTGTATTCGAAACGCCGCCGCTGGAAGAAGACATGGCGGTGGTGGGGCCAATCGTAGTGAGACTGTGGATATCGTCCGATGCACCCGATACCGATTTCACCGCGAAACTGATCGATATGTACCCGCCCAACAGCGATTACCCGGAAGGCTTCGCAATGAACCTGACCGACGGCATTTTCCGCTGCCGTTTTCATCAGTCGTGGAGCAAGCCCGAGTTTCTCGAATCGGGCCGAATCTATGAAATAACCATCGAGCCTTTTGCGACCGCGAATTTATTCAAGCGCGGGCACCGGATTCGACTGGATATATCGAGCAGTAATTTCCCCCATTTCGATGTTAATCCGAATAGTGGGGAATCCCCGGCTCTGGCGCGGGCACCGCGAATTGCCGTGAATACCGTGCACCTGGGAACGGAACATCCTTCGCATCTCGTCCTGCCGATCGTGCCTGTCAGCGCGCTCAGGGACCTGGAGGCGCTCGCCGACCACTAGCCACGCCCTGTAAATCCGGCATTCGCCGGCAAGCCCCTGAAACCTGTCTAGCGGCGCCCGTTCCCTCGGGCGTCAGGGAGAACTGTTGCGCATTTTTTTCATGCATCAAACCAGCGGCAAAACCCAAAGCAATCAACTACAGAGGAAGGATCATGCACAAGCACACTCCGCGTGCCCTATTGGCCGCGTCGGTAGGACTCGGCTTAATCGCGACGACCGCATACGCTCAATCGACCGTAACGTTATATGGCATTGTTGATGGCGGATTTACTTATACGAGTAACCAGGGTGGCAAAAGCAATTACCAGGCAACAGCCGGCAGCGAGCAAGGATCACGCTGGGGCTTTCTCGGCAAGGAAGATCTGGGCGGCGGCAACGCGGCGATTTTCCGGCTTGAAAACGGCTTCAATCTGCAGACCGGCGCGGCAAGTGCGAACGGCCGCATCTTCGGCCGTCAGGCGTGGGTCGGGTTGTCGAGCAACAAATGGGGTTCAGTGACGCTCGGGCGCCAGTACAACGCGGCACAGGATTCGCTCGAACCGCTGCAGGTCTCCGCGGACACTTCGCAATACGGCACACACCCGTTCGATACCGACGACCTGAACAACACGTTCCGCACCGATAACTCCGTGAAGTACGTCACGCCGAACTTCCATGGCTTGCAGCTCAATTCCATGTACGGCTTTAGCAACAACGCCGGCAATTTTGCCTTGAGCCGTTCTTATAGTGTGGGTGCGTCCTACGCGGGTGGTCCATGGCGTCTTGGCGCGGCGTATGTTCGTATCGACAATCCGGCGGTTGATACTACCGGATCTATTCCTTCGGATAACTACTTTACTTTTATCAAAGGGATAACAAAGCAGCAGATCTATGGCGCGGGTGGTCTCTACGATTTCGGCAAGGCGAGTCTCGGCTTGATGTACACCAGCACAACCTTCGACCTGACACCGACCACGCAACACCAGACGTTCCAGAACGCGGAGGCGAGCATTCGCTATCAGTTCACTCCTGCGCTACGGGCAGCGTTGGGCGAGACGTATACCGAAGTAACCGCGAACGCCAAGCCTGCGAGCTGGCATTACTGGCAGACCACGAGCGCTCTGCAGTATTTCTTGTCGAAGCGAACCGATGTATACATTGATCTGATCTATCAGCGCGCGAGTGGAGCGGTCGCTGCGATTGAAGGGACATCGGGTGCGTCGAGCAGCCACACGCAGTTCCTGGCTGTCACCGGGATTCGGCAAAAATTCTAAATAGTGTGCTGACCTGTGCCACTGTCCCCGCAGTGGCGCGTTTGCGCAACACGCCTGCACCGCATGCCTAAGACACAAACGGCAGCTTCACATCGCGCGCCGCATCGAGCATGGACAAAGTAATCTTCCGGACCTCCAGCTTGCTCTGCGTGATATGCGCGCGTAACAGAATAGTTGCCTCGGTCAGCCGGTTACGCTCGATGAGATACAGCATGGTCGAGTGCTCGTCATAGGTCGCGCTGGTGCGGTGAGGCTTGAGAAAATCGAGTCGGCGCACAATGCGGATGCGCTCCGTGACGTCGTTGTGCACGCGCACCATCTCGGCGTTGCCGGTAGCGGCCACGATCTGCCGATGAAAATTTTCGTCCATGCCGAACATCTTCACCGGATCGGCTTCGCGCGCTTCCGGCTCGACGCACCAGATTGCCTTGAGCGCATCAATAGCCTCACGCGCTACTTCGCTTCCCGATGTCAACCGTTCAAGCGCGGCCACTTCAAGCACAATGCGCAGGTCGTAGAGCTGGTCCATCTGGTCGAAGTCAATCCGCGCCACCTTCCATCCGCGCCGGAAACCAACCTCCAGATAACCTTCGCGTTGCAGCCGGAACAAGCCATCACGCATCGGCGTGCGCGATACGCCGTAGTACTGTGCAATACCGTTCTCTGAAAAGCGATCGCCCGGGAAAAGCCGGAAGTTGAAGATATCGGTTTTCAGCCGCTGATAGACCTGCTCGGCAAGCGGATTGGCGGCGTTCGGCTCGATTGCTTCGACCCCTGTTTCAATTGTCTCTTCCGACATGTGGGTTCCCCTTTGTTCTTGTTATCGGCGGTTCAGGGCTTGCGAATGAGGCTTACATGCGCGGCGACGATTGTAAAACCCTCGGCAGGACCGAGGCGCGCCCAGGTCTGCATCTGACGTCCGATCAACGGCGTTGCGTCGCTCGTAAATTCCGTGCTGACAGTCGCGAAGTCACGGCCGTATGTGGTGATGACAGTCCGATGCAACGCGCGTGAAGCGGGCACCGGTTCACAGGTTTCGCGCCATTGGCGAATCGCTTCGCCGCCATGCTGGATTTCGGCAATGCCATAACGCACCGTCTCGGGTGCGTCCCAGAACAACGCGTTCATCGTTCCAATATCATTCGCCACGAGCGCGCGTTCGTACTCGACAAACGCCGCGCACACTTCGGCAATCACTTCCGGCAGGTTGATGTCCATCGTCGGCAGGTTCCTCATGCTGCGGTAAAAGATGACAGCGGCGCGGTCCATCCAACAATGCCGCCCTGGGACCGTACCATCGCAAGCGTCGCAAGCTTGAACGCCGGAAAATAGCTGGCGGTCGCGTCCTCGACCAGCAGGCAATCGTAACCGCGGTCATTCGCTTCGCGCATCGACGTCTGCACGCATACTTCCGTCGTGACTCCGGCAAAAATCAGATGCGTGATATGCCGCGCCACCAACGCCTGAGTTAGTAATGTCGCATAAAACGCGCCCTTGCCGGGTTTATCAATGACAAGCTCGCCTTCGGCCGGTGCAAGGGCATCGACGATCGCATTGCCCGGTTCCCCGCGAATCAGGATGCGGCCCATCGGTCCTTCGTCTCCAATGCGAGCGTTAGGCGCGCCACGAAGCCGCTTGGCAGGCGGACAATCCGACAGATCCGCTGCATGCGATTCACGCGTGTGGACCACGAACCATCCGCTTGCGCGCGCCAAAGCAAGCAGCGAGGCGACAGTCGGCACGATCTGTGCAAGCAGCGATACATCGTTGCCTAACGATTCCCCAAAGCCACCAGGTTCGATGAAATCACGCTGCATGTCGATGATGACAAGCG
>NZ_JAQGMM010000461.1 GCF_028292365.1 Caballeronia sp. | reverse complement strand
ACGCCGGCGATTAGCAACAGAAACCACGACATGGAAACTCCCGTCTAAAACGGGGTCGTCCCCGATGTGTTCAGAAGCGCGCAGGGTCGTCCATGCGGCATGTAATAGGAGCGTAATTATACTGATATGACGAATGAGTCGCTCGCCGGCCACCCGACAATTACCGGCATTGGCACCGGTATCGGCCCGTGTTACACCGCTTTTTACGTCAGGATATAAGAAGTACGAAAAGCTGAAATAACCCGCAGCAGCCTTGCCGCGAACGCCTTTATGCCTGCGTTAATCCGTTAGAGCGGTGAATGCATCATCGAATGACAACATGAAATAGGAATGTCCTTTCACCAAAACCTGCTTTAATCTAAACCAGTACGCAGCGGTCGATGCGTGAAACACGGCCGCGATCAGGCACGACACAGCGCCCACAGTGCTGGATTCGCGCGTCTGGACGCGGACGGCGCGCCGCAGAATCAACCCATTTGAAACTTCTCACCGGGAGTGTTCATGGAGTTAGATGCCGTTTTGCTTTCGCGTTTCCAGTTTGCCTGGGTAATTGCGTTTCACATCCTGTTACCGGCCTTCACGGTCGGGTTATCGTGTTTTATCGCGACGCTGGAACTGCTCTGGTGGATCACCAAACGGGACGTGTACAGGCGGCTTTCTGCGTTCTGGCTGAAAATATTCGCGGTTTCATTCGGCATGGGCGTGGTGTCGGGAATCGTGATGCCGTTCCAGTTCGGCACCAACTGGAGCCGGTTCACGGATGCCACCGCCAGCGTGATTGGCCCGCTCATGGGTTACGAGGTGCTGACCGCGTTCTTTCTCGAAGCGGCGTTCCTCGGCGTCCTGCTGTTCGGGCGCAAGCTCGTACCGCAATGGGCGCACGTGCTGGCCGCGGTTTTCGTCGCGTCGGGGACGGTGATCTCGTCGTTCTGGATTCTCGCGGTGAATAGCTGGATGCAGACACCGGCCGGCTACAAGATCCTTCCCGACGGCCGCTTCGAAGTCACGAGCTTCTTCGACGCCATCTTTACGCCCTCCTTCCCTTACCGACTCGGCCATACGGTCAGCGCCTTCCTGGTGACGGCCGCGTTCGTGATTCTTGGCGTAGGCGCGCTTTATTTGCGGCAGCGTCGCGCGCTCGAGGAAAGCCGCGTAATGACCAAGATGGCGCTGATCTTTCTGGTGATCATGGTGCCGGTGCAGATGGTTATCGGCGATGCGCACGGTCTTAACACGCTCGAACATCAGCCGGTCAAGGTCGCCGCAATGGAAGGCCTGTGGGACACCAGTTCGCCCGCGCCCGCCGCCATCTTCGCGATTCCCGACCAGGCCAACGAGCGCAACGATTTCGAAATTTCGATACCGGTGCTCGGCAGCATCTACCTCACGCACAGTCTGAACGGCACGGTGCGCGGCCTGAAAGACTTCCCGCGTGAGGACAGGCCGAACGTGGCGGTCGTGTTCTTCGCGTTCCGGATCATGGTCGGTATCGCGTTGCTCATGTTCGCGCTGGTGCTCTCGGGCATTGTGCTGTTCGCGCGCGGCAAGCTCGAGACCAGCACGCGCTGGCTGCGTTGCGCCACGTATGGCATGCCGCTCGGGTTTATCGCCGTGCTGGCGGGGTGGACGACGACCGAAGCCGGTCGACAGCCGTGGACCGTGTATGGACTGATGCGCACCAAGGACTCAGTCACGCCGTCGCTGACAGCCGGCGATGTCGGGCTCTCGTGGCTGCTCTATGTGCTCGCGTATATCGTCATCTTCGGCTCGGGCTTCATCCTGCTGCGGCGCCTCGTGCGGATCGGTCCCGCCGACGAACACGTCGATACCGACAACGACCTCCTGCAACCGGAAACGCGCGCGGCGCGGCCGTTATCGGCGGCATCGGCTAGCGCGTCCGCTGGTTCATCGGGCGGCGCGAGCGCGGTCAAATCCGTCGGCGCGGACGACGTCGTTCCCCCTTCCAGGAGATCATGATGCTCGACCTCGTACCGAT
The DNA here is from genome assembly GCF_028292365.1 of Caballeronia sp. Classification (GTDB taxonomy): domain Bacteria; phylum Pseudomonadota; class Gammaproteobacteria; order Burkholderiales; family Burkholderiaceae; genus Caballeronia. The sequence continues at coordinate 8,407 of NZ_JAQGMM010000461.1, read as the reverse complement.
GTGGGCCGCCATCCTCGCGCTCGCGGTATTCATGTACGTGCTGCTCGACGGCTTCGATCTCGGCGTGGGCATGGTATTCCTGATGCGTCGAGACCCCGTTGAACGCCAACTGATGATCAACTCGGTCGCTCCCGTCTGGGACTTCAATGAAACCTGGCTGATCCTGGGCGGCGGTGGCTTGCTCGCGGTCTTCCCGCTCGCGTTCGCGATCATCGTTCCGGCGGTCTATTTCCCCATCCTGCTGATGCTGCTCGGCTTGATCTTTCGCGGCGTGGCGTTTGAATTCCGCGAAGTGGTTGGCGCGCGCAAGTGGATCTGGGACAGCGCGTTCGGGTACGGTTCACTGGTCGCAACGTTCTCGCAGGGCGTTGTGCTCGGCATGTTCATGCAGGGCTTTCCCATTCACGGACGCGTGTTTGCCGGTACAAGCTGGGACTGGTTTGCGCCGTTTCCGCTGCTGACGGGTGTCGGGTTGATTTTCGGTTATGCACTGCAGGGCACGACCTGGCTCGTGCTCAAGACGGAAGGCGAGTTGCAGGAATGGGCGCGTGGCATGGCCAAGAAGGTGCTGTTCGGAGTGGTCGCGTTTATCTTGCTGATCAGTATCTGGACGCCGCTGAAGGACGCGCGTATATCGGCACGCTGGTTCAGTTTTCCGAACAGCTTTGTGTTCGCGCCGGTGCCGGTGCTGACGGCGCTGCTGATCTGGACATTGTGGTCGGCGCTCGAGAAACGCAAGGAAGTGGTCCCGTTCATGTGCTCGATCGGTTTGTTCTTCCTGGCCTTCACAGGACTTGTGATCAGTCTTTGGCCTTTTATCGCGCCACCTTCGGTGACGTTGTGGGATGCGTCCACGACGCCGCTCTCGCAGCAGTTCCTGCTGATCGGGACGATGTTCCTGCTACCCGTTATCGTGCTTTATGTGGTGTGGTCGTATTGGGTATTTCGCGGCAAGGTACGGGGCGACATGGGGTATCACATGTAGCGCGCTCCCGGCAGTGAATAAGTCCGGACACGGCCAAGCGCCGTATCTGGACTTATTAGACGCTGGCTCGAACGAAACCTGTCACAAAGTCTGAGCCGCGGCCTTCTCCAAAATCCGGCTCCACTTGTGCGCCTCGCGCCGGTCCTGCATGGGCAGGTTCCAGCGTGGCTGCGTCGTATCCTTCACGTTCAGCGCGACTTGCCAGACGCTCGCCGCTCCCGACCCACCCGGCGCGCCCGGTTCCATCCGCGCTCCATGCAGGTCCGCAAAAATATACATGCCGACCTGGCCGCCTACCCGCACCTCGCACAAACGCTTGGCCGCCGCGAGCCGCACGCCGCCCCAATCCCGCTTGAGTTCGTGCGTCCAGTCGCCATCGTGAACATTCGGTGCGACTTCCTTCCATCGCAGCCAAAAATACACAGCAATGCTCACCACCACCAGCGCCGCGATTACCGCAGCACCAACCGCAACACTCACACCGAACGCCGCCGATAACGCGTGAAACGACCAAAACGCACCGTAGATCACGGCAACCAGGACAACGAGCGCAACAATAATCGGCATCGATCAAAACCTTACAGGGCGGGTCATGTTATTGGGTCTTATGCTTCTCGTTCCAGTCTTTCAGCGCCTGCAGCGTGTTCGCCACATGCTTGTCCGGCGACAGGCTCGTATATTCATAGATCACGGTACCGTCCGGCGCGATCACGTAGGACACGCGATTAGCCATGGAACTGACCAGCGGCATGGTTGCATCGTATTGCTTGATGATCTTCGCGTCGCCGTCGGCGGCGACCGGGAATTTACTCCGGCATTCGCTCACCGAAAACTTCTTCAACGTGTCAATGTTGTCGTGCGATACACCAATCACCGTCGCACCCAGAGCCTTGTATTCATCGACGGCATCAGCAAACTCATGCGCCTCGATCGTGCAACCCTTCGTGAACGCAGCCGGATAAAAATACAGGACCACGGGCCCCTTCTTCAATTCGCTCGCGAGCGAGTAGTCGTACACGTTGCCGCCAAGCGACGCCTGCGCGGTAAACACCGGCGCGTGATCGCCGGGCTTCAGGGTTGCATAAGCCACCAGTGCGTACACCGCCAGAGCGGCGCCCAGCGACGCTCCCAGCATTCTCCCAGCAAACTTTCGCTTCATGAGACTCCTCTATTTTCGTGACCCGCGCACGACAGGACGAACAACGGAACCGCTCCGCTCACGTAAGAAACCGTAAAAAACGCAGCAAACGTAATACCTGCAAACCCTACTCAACCCGATGCGCACCAAACCACGTAGCCGCCTCGAACTGCAGGTCGGCGAGCACGGCCGGCGTCAACACCTTGAAATCCACGCTTGAACCGATGCTTGGATCGAGCTCCGGCGCATCGCCTCTTTCCGTCGCCTGAGAGAGTCGCAATAATGCACCGAGCGGACCTTGGCCATCGACGATCGCAGCCCCCATTTCTTTCGATAACTTCAGCAAATCCATGATCTCGGCCGGTGGTAAATCGACCACCACGTGCACGAGCGAAAAGATGCCGGTCATGAAGGCGGCATCGGCGAATTCCTCACTCGATGGCCACATGACCCGCGCCGCCAGTTCCATGAAACGCGCGCGGGTCCCGACCAGTTGCACCAGCGGATCCGAACGCCACGGCAAATGGCGGCCATCGGCGTAGAGCAGCAACTGGGTCCAGCGCGAAATCTGCCGCGTGCCGGTCGCGGCAATGGCCTCGCGCAACGACGACACCGGCCGGCTCAGTTTGAACGCGCTCGAATTGGCCAGCCGCAGCAACTGCACGACCACATTCGGATTGAGCTTCAACTCGGCCTCGAGTTCGCTGATATCAGGCTCCCCCGACAACACACCCAGAAGACGCAGCAATGCCGTACGCGACGGATTCGAGCGGCGCGTGACAAGCACTTGCGGACGGGCGAAAAAGTACCCCTGAAAAAGATCAAAGCCAAGCTTGCGGGCTGCTTCGAAATCCTGATACGTCTCGATCTTTTCTGCGATCAGCGTCTTGCCATGTTGCTTGAGCGTGGCCGCGAGTTCAGGCAGTTCGTCGCGCTGGGTAGCAAGGAAGTCGACCTTCACGTAATCCACGTAAGGCAACGCCTCATGCAAGGGGTCGGTGAGCGACACGACGTCGTCGAGAGCGAACTGGAAACCGGCCGCGCGTAACTGGGCGCAGCGCTTGAAAAGCTTGGCGTCGAAGGTGACGGTTTCCAGAATCTCGAGCACGAAACGCTCGGGCGGCATGATGTGGACGATGTCGTCGAACAGCAGGTCGCGGTTCATGTTGACATAACCGCGGTGATCGCCAAGCACCGCCGACAAACCGATCTCGCCGACCGTTCGCGCGACGACATGGGCAGTGGCCTGCACATCGTCGAAAATGCGCGCGCGATTGTCCGGACCGTCGCGAAAAAGCAGTTCGTACGCGTGCAGCGCACCGTTGCAATCGATGATCGGCTGGCGGCCGAGATAGACGCTTTCCGGCTCGCGAAGAACGGGCGCGGCAAGCTTGGCCGCAGTCTTCGCCACGGGAGCGTCCACGGCATTGTGCGCGGCGCGCCGGGTCCGGTTCCGATCAACCGGCGGCATGAATGGACCGGCTGCGTTCATGCGCGATCGCAGGCTCAATGCAATGGGAGGCCGTCGCCGACACCTCGCACATCGCAGTGCGTGCGTTCAGGGCGTTCAATATGCCTGGCTTCAGGGCCAGCTCCGGCAATCGGCTTGGGGACACGATCATGGCGTGCAGCAATGGGACGATGTTGACTGAATGACGACCAGACAGCGGGTTAGCTTGAGAGGTTGGCTTAAGGGCTAGTTCAAGGATTCAGCTTCAATATCCAGCTTACAAACACAAAAGAGCGACACAAGAGCGCAATCAGCGCGATCAACGCCCGGACAGCAGCCAGACCATAGCTCAACACCGCGCTTGGCGGACCCGCTGACCGGTTCAGGTTTCGTAACCATCAAGCCGCACTCTACCCCAAATCGTGATGTCGACAAATTGCGTGAAACCCGCCGGGGCCGTGGCTCGCGGGCGCTCCGCTATTCCTCTAAAGAATTTCGGGACATAACCGTTAACTTGCAAAGAACGCGTCCGAGTCGCGGTTACCGGATATTACGGTGGCTCCCGCCCGCATCACCGGACCATCAACAGCCGATGCCCGATGAGAGCGCGCTGGCCGGACAGCGTGCGCCGCGCCCCTATCGGCCCGGCGTGCAATCAGACAGGCTATAACCGAAACATGTCAGTAAAACGGATCACCGCCCAGCGCTTGAATGCATGGATCGCCCTAGCCGGCCAAACCAGCGCCGCCGTTTGCGCAACTGTCAGGACGTTGATCGCAACCGCGTTGCCAAGCTGCATGGTCAGGTTCGCCACAGTGGAAGCCACGCCCGCGCCCATGCTGGCCACAGGTAGCCGTGACCCTCGGCCACGGCCGCTCGCCCTCCCCGGGTCGGTGCCGCACGGTGCACGAGGGACTAAAACAGGACGGATCGTCCCGGTTTCGGCTTCGTCCGCGCCGCTTCATCTATTGCATCCGGCCGCGGTGAATGAAGTTGAGCCCACCCCAAGCGTCGCCACGGAAGCCACCCTCGCTGTCGTCGACTTCGTGGCGCAAGTGGATGCGTCACTGCGGTTTTGCTATGTGTCGGCGGGGAGCATCGAGTTCCTGGGTTATCACCGCGACTACCTGAACTCGCTCACGTTGCATGAGCTCGTGCCCTCGCACGAAATAGATGAACTCGATGCGCTCGTCGCGCGCGCGCAACAAAGCGGCAAGCTGGAGACCGCGACGCTGCATCTGCTGAAATCCCTCACCACGCCGATCCTCGTCGAACTGCGGATCCTCGCCACGCACGCGCCAGATCTGGCCGGCTTCGCGCTCGCCGCGTTTGAGGTTTCGCACTGGCGCGACCGCGAAACCGCGCTGCAGCACACGCTGCATCACGATTCGCTGACCGGCCTCGAGAACCTGACAGCGCTGAAAAGCGCGATTGATGCCGCCCAGGCCGAGGCGGTTCACACGGGCACGCATGCAGCGCTGCTGCTGGTGGATATCGACGACTTCCAGCGCATCAACCGCGCACTGGGGTACGACGCAGGCGACGACATGCTGCGTGAGACCGCGCGCCGCATCCAGCACGCAGCACGTGCCGGCGAGCATGTGGCGCGGGTGGGCAGTGACGAATTCGCCGTGCTGCTCTCGGCCGGCACCTCGGCCGAGGCAGCCACGGCTGCCGAGGATGTCGCGCGGCGCGTATTGAGCGCGATTGCGCAGCCCTACCGGTACCGCGGACAACATACGCATTTATCGGCGAGCATAGGAGCGGCCATCTTCCCCGACGAAGTCGAGCAAGAGAGCGGCAGCCTGCTGCGCATGGCCGACCATGGACTGGCTCAGGCGAAAACGTCGGGCGGCAATATCGTCGTGTTCCACGTTCCTGACGACGACCCCCGCAACGCCGCGCGATTGAACCTGGAAGCCGATCTTTACGAAGGCGTGCGCAACGGCGAGTTTTCGCTGCACTTCCAGCCGATCACCGAAAGCCGCGGCGGCGGCGTGGTCGGCGTGGAGGCGCTGATCCGCTGGCACCATCCGGTGCACGGCCTTGTCCCCCCGGCAGCTTTCATTCCGCTCGCGGAATCGATCGGCCTGATCAACTATCTTGGCAACTGGGTGCTCAAGGCCGCGTGCATGCAATTGGTGCAGTGGGACAGCGAAGGTTTCGTGCTGGACTACGTTTCAGTGAACGTCTCGCCGCAACAATTCCGCGACAAGCGTTTTACGCAGAACGTGAAAGACGCGCTGCAACTGACAGGTCTCGATCCACGTCGGCTCGTGTTCGAAATCACGGAAAGCCTGCTGATGCATGATCCGGAAGAAGCAACCCGCTTGCTCGAAGCGCTGACGGCGCTTGGCATTGCGTTCGCTGTAGATGACTTCGGTACCGGCTATTCCAGCTTGTCCTATCTGCAGCGCTTCCCGCTTTCGAAGTTGAAGATCGATCGCAGCTTCATCGAAAACCTGCTGACCTCGCGCAACAACCAGGCCATTGTGGCCGCAGTCGTGGGCCTGGCAAAATCGCTGGGGCTCGAACTCGTGGCGGAAGGCGTGGAGACAGAGGCGCAGCGTGAACTGTTGATCGAGATGGGCTGTGACCAGATCCAGGGATGGCTGATCAGCAAAGCGCTGCCCGCCGGCGACCTGATGCGTTGCTTTCAGGATAAAACGCTCTTTCTCCAGGCGCCTTTATAAGATACCGTCACGTTTTTGCGTCGGCAGGACCCAAGATCCGGAGCTATTACAGCGTTTCATTAATGATCTGCTGTAAAGCTTCCGTGTGAGCGCGCCGTTATAGGGTTTATGCAGGATTTAAGCGGGCTTTTTTCCGCGCGTTACACTTCGACCCAGGTCGACGATTCAAGCCGTTCCGGGCACCCGGTCGGGAACGTGTAAGGCATTCACACCAATCGCATGGCAAGCAATTCCAAAGCCGAATTACTGGACAAGCTGTGGGGCCGCATGAGCGAGCGCGGAGACTTTCCGATGCTCTCGCAGGCTCTGCGCACCACCGTGTCCGCAATGAGCGACGACGACCTGGACTTTACAGCCCTGGTCCAGGTCGTTCTGTCCGACTTCGGCCTCACGCAGAAGGTGTTGCGCCTCGCCAACTCCGCGATGTACATCTCGTTCGGCGGCAACATCACCACCGTGACGCGCGCGTTGATGGTGCTCGGGATGGACGCGGTCGGCCATCTGGTGGTCGGGCTGAAACTGGTCGATCACTTTCATCAAAGCGCGCCGCGACGCATCGACGCCAAGCTCGAACTCAACCGCACGCTGCTGTCCGGCACGGTTGCGCGGCAAGTGACCGAGCACAGCGAGTTCCGGGCCTCGGAAGAAGCGGTGGTTTGCACGCTGATGCGTCAGATCGGCAAGCTGCTGGTGGCGTTCTATCTCGAGACCGAATGGGATCAGTTGCGCCGCAAGGCTACGGCCGAGCAGATCAGCGACAGCCTCGCGTGCAGCACGTTGCTCGGCGTCACCTTCGAGGAAATCGGCATGGAGGCCGCGGACCGCTGGCGTCTGCCGGAGACCATCCGCACCGGGATGCTGACCCGCGACCCGCTCGCCCCGATCGATGAAAAAACGCCGCGCCATGTGCGCTGGCTGCAGGCCGTCACCAACTATTCCACCGAAGTCGCCGATGCGCTCACCGCGCAGCATGTCGACGAGACACATCGCGAGTCGTCGCTGGTGGATATCGCGAACCGCTATAGCCGTGTGCTGCTGACCGATGCCGCTACGCTCGCCGCAATGAGTCTTGCGCTCGCGAACGAGGACTCGAACGACGGCGTCATGCGGGAGATTGTGGAACTGCGCGCAGACGCGGATGCCATCGCGCGCGCGGGGTTATCGGCGGAAGCGCGGATTGCGGCCGGTCTTGAGGACTTGCGCTCGCTGCCGTCGAAGAACGCGCTGAGCGCCGTGCTTGCGCTGGCGTCGGAAGCGGTGCTGGCCGGGCTTGCGTTTTCGCGCACGGTGGTATTCGTGCGCCAGTCAAACAATGAGTTCCACGCGCGGCTCGGATTGGGGGCGGGCGTGGAAGCGCTGCTGCCGTCGCTGACGTTTCCCGCGGCGTTCGAGCCTGACGTGTTCCATCTGGCGATCTCGAACCCGGTCGGGATTTTTATTGAAAATGCTCGCGATCCGCGGATTGAAGCGCGATTGCCGCGCTGGTTCAAACCTTCATTCGGCGATGCCCACGCATTCGTGCTGCTGCCCGTGAAGGCGAATGGCACGACGGTGGCCATGCTATACGGCGACTGGACGCAAGCGCAGCACGTACGCAAGATCACGCAGCCAGAAATGGCCGCGCTCAATGAACTCATGCGCGAGCTGAGCCGCTTTTTTTCTAACGCGGACTGGAAGGAAGTGGAGTTGCTTTAACGTGGCTTGCCCTTTCATCGCGCTGCCGGTTCATGATCACAAACCGGCAGCGCGAGTTGCTCGTTCACAAGCTCGTTCTCAAGCGCCTCCTCACTCGCGCCAGAGTATCGCCACCGCCTGGTCGCCGTACTCCACGATGTACCCGCCATGCTCGCGCTGCCATTCACGCGCGGCGTCGGCACCGGCAAACCACACCTTCTCGTAGTCACCGAAAGCGCCCGCATCGAAGCGGTATCGATCGATGAAGGCAGGCTCTCGCGTATCAAGTTCCGGCTTGCAAGCGTCCCAGCCAAAATGACCCAGCTCCACCGCCAGCATGTTCAATACGTGCTTGAGCTGAACCTCAGTGCGCGTTTTGTGAAGCTCTGCGAGCGTCCAGGCACGGGTTACGCCTTCGGCCAGCATGCGTCGCACGATGGGCATCGCCGTGCTTGTATCGTCCGCTT
>NZ_JAQGMM010000426.1 GCF_028292365.1 Caballeronia sp. | reverse complement strand
GGATGCTCTTCGATTCGAGAAACTCTACATTAGCGGACCCAAGCGTCTCCAGCTTACGTTTAATACCGCGCCCTCGCGCCAATGTCCCCATTTATCTTTCTAGCCGGGTACCATTGAATAGAATTGAATAACAATGAATTGACTCGAATGCTGCTCATGCAGCACGAAGACCAGGCGGTCCGCGATCATATCCATGGGAGTCTGCTAATGAGTCTTCAGGAAATAAAACGAGCGAGCGTAAGCACCGCTTGTGCTCTTCTTTGCGTGTGCGCAACAGCAACAGCCCAGGCTCAATCAGCCAGCAGTGCGGTCGCGGCGTCCGGGCGAACGGAAGATGTGGCGCCGGTCAGTATCGTGGTGACGCCCGGTTTCACTGGCGACGATCCGGTTGCCGTCCGGGACGCGTTGGCACGCAAATTCACCGACAGCAAAGCGCGCACGTTCGCGCATCGCGTAGAAGACCTGATTGGCGATGCGTTGCCAAAGACGCTCCACAACTCCGCGCTAACGGACGCCAAGCTAAGCCGCGATCTCGCGTTCGTGGTCCCCGCGCCGTTTGGCATTCGCTACCGGTCGTAGGTCCGCGTAATGACGGTCGACGTGGGTCTGTCGGATAACGATCACCCCAATACGATCGTTCTCAAGAAGACGATCACTGGCCCGCGTGGCCGGAAGCTGGTGGTTGAATCCGAAGCGAAATCCAAGGGCTATATACAGAACATCGATATCGTCGAACTGGATCCCGTCAACAAGCATAAAAAGACGACGGTGCACGGACGCTTCGTTTTGTCGCCGGAAGCGTTTGCCGAGGAAGACGGCGACCTCGCGCTCGTGTTGATCTGTCGCGTGGTGCCGCCGTATCTGACGCAAACCAAAGACCACACCGACCCGAGCAACGAGGAGCCCACCGACATCACTACTCGCACGGCAACGCTGCACGCGAACGTCGGCGATATCTGGCTGATCAATCGCGAGAAGGGCATCGTGCTGGCTAAGGGACTGCATTTGGTCAAATAAGCGCGGTGGGATCTTCACGGGTTTTATGAGCCGCTTTATAACCCGCTTTATAACCGTTAGACACCGCGCTGATTTCTCTTAGCTCAACAGCAACGCTTCGAGCTGAACACGAAGCCGGTCAGTCGCTGGCGTCATCGGCGCACGCAGTTCTTGGCGAATCATTCCCATGACATCGAGCGCACATTTCACGGGTGCCGGATTAGGCTCGGATACGAGCGCTTGTATCAGTGGCGCCAACCGATGAAACTGTGCACGCCCTTTATCAATACTCCCAGCCTTGATGTCGTTATAAACCGCAACGAATTCAGCCGCGCGCACATGCGCACTCGCTGCGATCGCACCGTGACCGCCAAGACACAGTGTGCTGAACATATTCAGGTCTTCACCCGCCAGCACTGACAAACGTCCATCGAGGATCAGCGCGAGCGTCGTTTCAAGCGATCCGGCGCAATCCTTGATCGCGTGAATGTTCGGATGACCCGCCAGCGTCAACAGGGTCGCGAGGTCCAAGCGCACACCCGTTCGATACGGAATGTCATAGACAAGCAGAGGAACCGCGCTGGTATCGGCGAGCGTGGTGAAGTGACCTATCAAGCCAGCCTGCGAGGGTCGAACATAATAAGGCGCAGGAACCAGCAAACCGGCAATGGGCAATTCATTCAAGCGCAGAGCGCGCTCGCGAAGCTCCACGGCATTATTCCCAGCAAGTCCCACTACAACCGGAAGATGCGCGGCTTCATCGAGGATGGTGGTCAGCACCTCTGCTTGCTCACCGTAATCGAGCGACGAAGGTTCACCCGTTGTTCCCAACGCAACAAACCCTGCTACCTTGGCTTCGATGTAAGACCTCACCAGACTTCGCAGCGCGTCGTGATCGACTCGGCCGTTTTCAAACGGCGTGACCAGCGGAATCCAGATACCAGAAAAAATCGACATTCCATACTCTCCTGTTTGACCGATAAAAACCGTCAGGGTGTCGGAGAACAGGGTTGAGATTGAACAGCCGCGTCAGTTCCGTCACACCTGACGGAACAGCGCTCCGGTCAGATGAGCGACGGTTTTTTGCTTTTGGAACCCGCGTGCGCAAGTGGTCGGATCACGTTGAAGTGATCTCGGGCCATGCGCGCAGTGTCGTGATGCGAGTTCATGAAGAATAGTGACCGTGACAGCCTGGTGGATGTGTTCGCTGAATGAAAAAACGCTTGATAAATGACTACTCGAAAGCCGTGCGTTTTTGCGGCATGAGTTCCCAACCTAAGGTCGTTCCCGCAGCCGCTAGCAGAATTAGCACGGCACCAACAATCTGAAGCCATCCTAAGCGTTGTCCGAACGCAACCCGATCCACAATGATCGCCACGACCGGATAGATGAAGGACAACGCGCCCGTCACCGCGGTCGGCAATTTCTGAATGGCGCCATAAAGCAGCACATACATGATGCCGGTATTGACCACGCCAAGCACGACGAGGTCCGCCCAGTGATTCGGCGTAGCAGGCAGATGCTGGAAATCGACGAACGGCGCAAGCACGATGATGCCAAGCGCCACGTGCAACAACGCAATCAAATGGGGCGGCGTTCCCTTGAGCTGCTTGGTTACGATCGAACAGATCGTATAGAGAAATGCCGCGCCGAGCGCATAGCCAATCCCTTCTACATATTCACCGGGCTTGGCCAGCACCGCAGGCTCCACGCGCACGACCAGCGCGAGGCCTACAAACGCGACACTGAGCCAGAGAATCGTACGCAGGGTAATCCGTTCCCGAAACACCACCGCGCCAAGCAGGACGAGCATGAACGGCTGGGTGTTATAGACCGTGGTCGCCATCGATATGGAAGCTCGCGAATAAGCCGCAAACAGCAGCACCCAGTTGCCGACAATCGTGACACTGCCGAGTGCAACCAGTCCAAGCATGCGCCACGAAAACAAGCTTTTGCGCAGCATCCCTTTTAACGCACAGATCAGGAGCAGCGTCGCCGCGCCAAACACGCAACGGATAAACACCACGTTCAGCGGCGTTTGTTGCGACGACACGACGAGCCAGCCGACCGTGCCGGAGATCAGCATCGCTACACTCATTTCCACGCAGCCAACGCGCATTTCTCTCGAGTTCATCGCCTCGCCTTTCATGTGGTGCCAGTTCAATCTGTCTACTTAGTCTAGTAGGGCCGCAAGCTTGATTCCATGTGTAAAATGAGCGGACATCGACGTTTTAACTTCAAATCGAAGGTCCATTTGAAGAATCGCCTTTCTTCCCCGCCGGGTCCAGTCTTACTCGACCAGACCGATCGCGAATTGCTAGCCGTTCTATCCGAAGACGGCCGTATCGCAATGAGCGAACTCGCGCGCCAGATTGGCTTGTCCGCGCCAAGCACTGCCGAGCGCGTGCGCCAGTTGGAAGCGCGTGGCGTGATCCAGGGCTTCGGGGTCAAGCTCGACCCGCGCGCACTGGGATACACGCTTCAGGCCATCGTTCGAGTCAAGCCTCTGCCGGGTCAACTGCACCTGGTGGAAGAAGCCATCCGGCGCATTCCCGAATTCGTAGAATGCGACAAGGTCACTGGCGACGACTGTTTTGTCTGTCGACTCTTTCTCAAGACCATCGAACAACTCGACGAGATTCTGTCGAAGGTCGCAGAGCGGGCCGAGACAAGCACGGCGATCATCAAGTCAACGCCTGTCGAACGCCGCTTACCGCCCCTGGATTGAGCGGCGCGGCGGGACGTTCAACTTAAGCGACGTTACTGCGTCCTGCAAACAATCCAGCAGCAACGAAGCGGCCGGCGTCAGCGGACTGTCGCGGCGGGTCACTACGCCAATTGCTATCGGCGGCGGCAGGTTGACTATGGGCAACACGGCAATACCCTCGCGCACCCACGGTTGGTCCAGCAAAGGCTCGGGCAACAAGGCAACGGTATCCGAGCCGCGCAGCAACCCGTGCGCAATCACAAAGCTCGGACACTCGATAATTTTTTGCGGCACCGGCAAACTGCTCGCGGCAAAGAAATCGAGCAGGCCACGTGTCGAGCTTTCTGGCGACGGATTCAGCAACCATTCCGCATCGACGAGTTCAGCCAGCGACGTACAGTGCGCCAGCGGATGATCTTGCCGCGCCACGACCACCGAGCTGATCTTGTATAGCTCGATGTAATCGAATCCGGGATCCAGGTGCTGCGGCACGACCACCGCCACCACGAAATCAAGTGACCCGTCGCGCAAACGCGGCAATGCGACGCCCGGAAATCCTTCGATAAAACTCACGCGCGCAAGCGGCATCTTCTTTCGAAACGCGCTGAACGCTTTCGGCAGGATCGACAACGCGGCGGTCGGCGTAACGGCAGCCGCCACGCTGCCGGTCACCGCGCCTTTCATATGTTCGATGTCGTCTTCCGCGCGGCGCATCTCGCTCACCACCATCTGCGCCCGAATCCTCAACTGCGAGCCGAAGGCCGTTAACTGCACGCCGCGCGCCGTACGCAAAACCAGCGGCACCCCCAGGTCCTGTTCGAGTTCTTTTAACGCCTTCGTCAATGCCGCCTGCGACAGATGCAAGCTGCGCGCCGCCGCGCGAATGCTGCCCTGCTCGGCCACGGTGAGGAACGCGCGCAACTGATGGTATTTCATTGGAAATTGGAGGGTTAATACCGACAACTAATGGTAGTCACAAATTAAATTAACTGTCTTTTGGTTTTCTTTGTGACTTTATATGCTTGACCGGAAGCAGTCACGCTGAAATATCGAAACGTATTAAGGATTAAGGAGTTAGTCATGCTGTCAGTCGATCCCGTCATTCCCGGAATAGCAGCCATTGCACCGGACCTCATCGCCGTGCGGCGCCAGATCCACGCCAATCCGGAACTTGCGTTCCAAGAGCGGGCGACCAGCGACCTCGTCGCCAGCCTGCTCACGCAATGGGGCTACGAAGTGACACGCGGCCTCGGCAAGACGGGCGTGGTCGGCGTGCTGAAACTAGGCAGCGGCAGCCGGCGCATTGGCCTGCGCGCCGACATGGACGCGTTGCCCATTGAGGAGGCGACCGGCCTTCCCTACACCAGCGCGGTACCGAAGACCATGCACGCCTGCGGTCACGACGGCCACACCGCGATGCTCCTGTGCGCAGCCCGTTATCTGGCGGAAAGCCGGCAGTTTTCCGGCACGCTGACGCTGATCTTCCAGCCGGCTGAAGAAAGCTACGGCGGCGCACGCGCGATGATTCAAGACGGCCTGTTCGAGCAGTTTCCGTGTGACGCCGTGTTCGGCCTGCACAACATGCCGGGCTACGAAACTGGTGGCATGAACTTCTGCACCGGCCCCGCGATGGCTTCAGCCGACCGCGCGAGCATCGTGCTGCGCGGCTTGGGCGGCCACGGCGCGCTGCCACATCTGTCGCGCGATCCCATGCCCGCGGTGGCAGGCATTATCCTCGCGCTGCAAAGCATTGTGGCCCGGGAAATCGATTCGCAGAAGTCGGCGGTGATCTCGGTCGGCAGCGTGAAAGCCGGCGATACCTTCAACGTCATTCCTCAAACCGCCGAGATGAAACTGTCGATCCGTGCGCTCGATCCCACGGTTCGCGATCTCTTGCGCAAACGCATTACGGCCCTCGTGCATGCGCAAGCGGCGTCGTTCGGGGTGGAGGCGGAGATCGACTACGAATGGGGTTATCCCGTGCTCGTGAATCACGCGGAACCTACCGCGTTCGCCGCCGAAGTCGCGCAGAAGATGCTCGGTACGCAACGCGTGGATACGCAGGCGCATCCGCTCATGGGCAGCGAGGACTTTGCGTACATGGCCGAAGTCGTGCCCGCTGCGTATGCGTGGATCGGCAATGGCGTCGAGGGCAAGGGAAGCTGCATGGTCCACAACCCAGGCTACGACTTCAACGACGACATTCTCGCGATCGGCGCGAGCTACTGGGTGCGCCTGACCGAAGCGTACCTGGCTGACTGAGCCAGTCGAACCTCGTTTCAAACCCGCTTTCACCCGCAGCACGTACCGCGTTTCGAGAGAAGACATGAGCATTCCGACCGTATCAAGCCTCAACGCTGCGCCCGGAGCGACGCTGGGTCAGCGCAAACAGAGCCGCGCGCGGCTTGTGACTGCGGCAGCAGTGGGCAATGCACTCGAGTTCTACGACTTCACGGTCTATGGATTCTTCGCATTGCTAATCGGCAAGCTCTTCTTTCCCGTCCACGATCCGGTCGGGCAGTTGTTGCTCGCAGTCGCAAGCTTCGGTGTCGGCTTTTTCACGCGGCCCGTGGGCGGGCTTGTGATCGGTATGTACGCAGACCGTGCCGGACGCAAGAAGGCGATGGTGCTCACGCTCGGACTCATGGCAATCGGCACGGCGATGATCGCCGTCGCGCCGACCTACGGACAAGCGGGATTCGTAGGACCCGTCATCCTGGTGATCGCGCGGCTGATTCAGGGCTTTTCGGCAGGCGGCGAAGTGGGGGCATCGACTACGCTGTTGCTCGAACAAGCGCCGCCGAACCGGCGCGGCCTGTATGCGTCGTGGCAGTTCGCGAGCCAGGGGCTGGCGGCGCTTGCGGGTGCATTGACCGGGGTCGCGCTGACAGCATCGCTTACGACCGCGCAACTCGAAAGTTGGGGATGGCGCGTGCCGTTCCTCATCGGCACGCTGATCGTGCCGGTCGGCTGGTGGTTGCGCCAGACGCTCGAAGAAGAGCCCATGCACGCGCCAAACGCGCCCAAGCTGAAAGCGCCGAAGCTGCCTCTTCTCGATGTACTCCGCGATCACCGGCGCGCCGTGCTGATGGGCTTGGGACTCACGATTGCCGGGACATCGGCGCATTTCATCATCGTGTTCTATCTGTCGATCTACGCCGTCAAGACGCTCAGCCTGCCGCCTGGAATTGCGATGCTGTCAGGCTGTGTATCGGGCGCGATTATTTTTGTGCTCGCGCTGGTCGGTCGATAATTGACCGACCGCTTCGGACGTAACTTGATCGCGCAAGGCTCGCGCGTGGTGCTGCTGCTCGCGATCTATCCAGCCTTCGTTGCATTGAACCGATGGCCCACGACCAGCACACTGCTCACGGTTGTCACGCTTCTTTCGTCGGTGCACGCAATCAA
>NZ_JAQGMM010000642.1 GCF_028292365.1 Caballeronia sp. | reverse complement strand
CTGTTGGTTTGCACTGAATCCTGACCCAGGATTTGCATCGAATATTGACCCACCCTTTGGACCGGTTTTGGGGTTAGGTAGTGGGTGTTTGGGTCTTTTTTCTCTCCTTTTTAGGTTGTGTCGTGCTGTTCTTGAAACGATAGCTATCGTTTCCGGTTTCCACAATGTGGCAGTGATGCGTGAGCCTATCTAACAGGGCGGTCGTCATCTTCGCGTCGCCAAAGACACTTGCCCATTCCGAGAAGCTCAGATTGGTCGTGATGATGACGCTCGTGCGCTCGTAGAGTTTGCTAAGCAGGTGGAACAGCAAGGCGCCACCGTTCTGGCTGAATGGCAAATAGCCGAGCTCGTCGAGGATCACGACGTCGGCATACATCAGACGCAATGCCAGTTGACCCGGCTTTCCCACCAGCTTCTCTTGCTCAAGGGCGTTGACGAGCTCAATGGTCGAGAAGAAACGCACACGGCTTCGATCATGTTCGATCGCCTGTACCCCGATCGCTGTCGCCAGATGCGTTTTACCAGTGCCAGGCGAACCAGCAACATACTGCCCATCATCATGGCGACGACGTTGTCGTTCGCTATCCGTTTCATCCGCGCTTCGGCGAGTGCATCAACGTCATTGGGTTGAACCGATACAGGGGCGAGTCGTATCTGATCATCATGCAGCCCGACGGTACCCGCGCTCATCTTCCGCCGTGGATGACCTGGGAGGAAGCGACTCGAATGCATGTGGTTTCCCAGCCGGAGTTGCCGCATGCAGTATTGGTCGAACTACAGCGCCTGATTGACGCCGCTTTATCTTCCAGTGTGTCGTCAACACACGGGAGATACGGTGATGCGCAAACAGGTGATCAGGCAGAAGGATCTGTTCGAGGAGGCCAGCAACGAAAGGCTCTTGCCGACAGAGACGCTATCGGAAGTGGTGGCGCAGCTGGCACTGCTGATGCAATCGGTAATCGACGCGATCGAGACGGAGGTGCGCGATGAGCAAGATCCGCGCTGAACATCTTGCGCGCCGTGCGTGCGTGTACATCAGGCAATCAACGTTCGATCAGGTTCAGCACAACCGCGAGAGCCAGTTGCGCCAGTACGGGCTTGCGGATCGTGCTCGCGAGCTGGGCTGGCCCGACGTGTCTGTAATCGACGACGACCTCGGTCGTTCGGGTTCTGGTATCCATCGACCGGGGTTCGAGAAGTTGCTCGCCACGCTTTGCAGCGGCGAGATCGGTGCAGTATTCTGTATCGAAGCTTCCCGGCTCGCGCGCAACGGGCGCGACTGGCATACGTTGCTCGAATTCTGTCGGCTTGTCGGAACGATCCTGATCGACGAAGACGGAATTTATGATCCTCGGGAACCGAACGACCGGCTTTTGCTGGGTATGAAGGGCACGCTGTCCGAGATGGAACTATCGACGTTTCGCCAACGCTCTCAAGCCGCACTGGACCAGAAGGCCAAGCGTGGGGAGTTGTTCATGACGGTGCCGATTGGTTATGTTCGGGTCCCGAACAATCGAATCGAGATCGATCCGGATCGACGTATTCGTGAAGCGCTCGGCCTAGTCTTCCAGAAGTTTCGTGAGTTAGGTAGTGTCAGACAAGCCTTACTCTGGATCCGGCAAGAGAATATTGAGTTGCCGGCTGTCAGCTACGGTCCAGAGGGCCGCCATGTCGTCTGGAAACTGCCGATATATAACACCGTGTTGAAGATGCTAACGAATCCCACGTACGGCGGTGCCTACGCGTTTGGCAAGACCAAGACGATCGTGCGCATTGAGAACGGTCGCAAGCGTCTCTACAGCGGCACCCACGTCAACCGTGAGGATTGGCAAGTCTTGATCGTCGAGCATCATGCGGGCTACATTAGCTGGGACGAATACGAGAGCAATCGCAAATTGATTACCGACAATGCCAATATGAAGGGCAACATGGTCCGCGGTTCGGTTAAACGCGGCAGTTCGCTGTTGCCGGGTCTGTTACGTTGCGGTCATTGTGGACGCAAGCTGCATATTGCGTATTCTGGCACCAAAGGTGTGGTGGCCCGCTATCACTGCCGCGGCAGCATGCTGAATCACGGCGGTCCAAGTTGTATTTCGTTCGGCGCATTGCGTGTAGATCAGCGCGTGTCGGACGAAGTTTTACGCCGACTGGAACCATTGGGCATTCGCGCCTCGTTGGACGCTATCGAACGTAATCGCATGAGTGATGACGAGCGAGTGCGCCACAAGGAGCTTGCGCTCGAACAGGCACGTTATGAAGCCACCCGCGCGCGTCGACAGTACGATGCCATCGATCCGGACAACCGATTGGTCGCCGCAGAATTAGAGCGCCGCTGGAACGATGCGTTGGCAATACAAGCGCAACGGCAAGCCGAACTTGATGCGCTGCGCGAGCAGCCGGCGGATTCGCTCAGCAGCGCCGCGCGCGATGAGCTCATGAGATTGGGAACGGATCTGCCCCGGCTGTGGAATCACCCCGCTAGTGCCATCGACATCAAGAAACGTATCTTGCGCACCGTTCTCAAGGAGATTGTTGTCACGAAGCAGGACCACACCATCAGGGCGCTTCTTCACTGGCAAGGAGGAGACCACACCGAACTCGAATTCCAAACGAATCGTACTGGGCAACATCGCTGGGCCACCGACAGCAACACCATTGATATCGTTCGTGCGCTGGCAAGGACCCTCCCGGACCTATCCATTGCCGCGATCATTAATCGTCTGGGCAAACGCACGGCCAAAGGTCATTCATGGACAGCAGCGCGCGTTGGTATTTTGCGTCACGATCATTCGATTGCAGTCTATCGCGAAGGAGAGCGGCAGGAGCGTAATGAACTAACCGCAGCGGAAGCCGCAGCGTTTTTGCGTATCAGCGCGCCGACGGTTTTGCGCTTGATCCGCACGAAGCAATTGCCGGCTACACAGGCGTGCATTGGCGCGCCATGGGTCATACGTCGGGACGATATCGACGCGTATTACGCACGAATGGACTCGGCGGAAGGTCCGCAATCAGCGGATCCAAATCAACTATCTATTGATCTTCAATAACATAGGGAGGTGAGCATTATGTCTCGTGTCCGGGTCCGCCGACCAGGACTACGTTCTGAGCTGGTGCCACGAACTCACATCGGTGCAACTGACGCACGGTCGCTTCGTTGACGTCGCTGCATTTGAAGTCGAAACCGTTCAGATCCCGATATGCAGGGAAGCGAGCGACCTTCATCTGATACGCCAGAGAGCGTACCTCGCGAGCGGCCATTTCCGCTTTGAGCAATCCGGCCAGCACCAGAGACGCGGACTTGTAGGCAGGCGAATCCTGCGCGGCCAACTCGCCAAGCGCCTGGGCCATGCCGTGCAGCTTCAGTGACTTGAGCATCTCCATCATCGCGTCAGGCTGCATGATGATCCTCCCGGTCTCTCAGGCGGTCATAGCGGCTGACGTTGGCTTCGGGTTCGACCCGCAGGGCGAAGGCTTGTGGTGCCTGTAGCGGCGGCACTGGTGCCCCGTCAAGCAGCCGGCTCAGGAAGTTCAGAACTGTTTGCTTGGAGGGTGCTCCTGCTTCGAGGGCCAGTTCGACGGCGGTTAGCACGGCCTGCTCGTCGTGAAGCAGAACCAGCGCCAGTATCTCGACCATCTCCCGATCGCCGCCCGGGTGCTTCAAGAGGATTGCTTGCAACCGCTTAAAGCCCGCCGGGAACTCAGCGAACGGTGCGCCGTTGCGCAATGCACCGGGTTTGCGCTGCAAGACCGCCAGGTAATGACGCCAGTCGTAAATGGTTTCGCCACGATCATGGCTGCGGTTGATGCACCGGACGTGTTCGGCGATCACCTGACCTTCGGCGACGAAGACGAGCTGGGCCGCATACACATGCAAGCTGATAGGTCGGTTGGCAAAGGCAGCAGGCACGCTATAACGGTTGCGATCGAAACTCACCAGGCAGGTTGGCGAGACGAGCTTGGTGTGCTCGACAAAGCCGTCAAAGGCTTGTCCCACCGGCATGAGATGAGGGCGCTCGATCGACCATGCATCCCAGATCGTTGTGTCCTGCTCGGGATGCTTGGTCTGCTGCCAAAGCAAGACACATTGGTCGGCCAGCCAGTCGTTCAATGCAGCAAGCGAACCAAACGCCGGCACGCGTTGCCACAGCCGGTGACGGCTATCCTGAACGTTCTTCTCGATTTGCCCCTTCTCCCAACCCGAAGCCGGGTTGCAGAACTCGGCGTCAAACAGATAGTGACTGACCATGGCGCTAAAGCGCGCATTGACGTCCCTAAGCTTGCCGCGGCGGACCTTATCCACGGCGGTCTTCATATTGTCGTAGATGCCTCGGCGCGGAATACCGCCCCACGCCACGAACGCGTGGTGGTGTGCGTCGAACAGCATCTCGTGCGTCTGCAGTAAATAGGCGCGTAGGAAGAACGCTCGGCTATGACTGAGCTTGAACTGCGCGACCTGCAGCTTGGTGCGCTCGCCGTTGATGACGGCCCAGTCCTCGCTCCAGTCGAACTGGAAGGCTTCACCTAATGGGAAGCGCCTCGTTATAAGAAGGAAATGGCCTACCTCCCCAAATCTGCTGGCTGGTAGGCCGCACGACCTTCTCATTATGGGCGCGTGCTTTTCACAGAGAGTCGAGCCAGGTCAGCAAGTCCGGATTCCGCTTCCATCGCGGCGGCCGACCGGGCTTCGTTGATGGGTCGACCTGTTCGAGCGCCTTTCGCTTGGTATCCAAATTGGCGCGAGCGTAGTGATTGGTCGTGTCCAGTCGCACGTGCCCGAGGTAGCTACGGATCACCGTCACGTCGACACCGGCAGCGACGAGCTGAACTCCGACACTGTGACGCCACGTGTGCGGCGTGATTCGCTTTGCCGCGAGTGATGGCACGTGCAGCGAAGCTGACTGAACGTATTGCTTGAGCTTGAAGCGAACCCCGGCTGCACCGAGCGGCTGGCCGTATCGATTGACGAAGATGGGCTCGTCATCCGAACGCGGTTGTCGCCTCAACAGCGCCTTGATTATGTCCACCGTTTCCGGCCACAAGGGGCAAATGCGGCTCTTGCGTCCCTTGCCGAGCAGCTCTACCTGAGCGGGGGATTCAAAGCGGATGGCCCGCGGGCACACATCCAGCGCTTCCTGGATTCGTGCTCCTGTGTTGTACAGGAGCGCGAGCAACGCGTGATCCCTCTGTCCTTCCAGGCTCGATTGATCGGGCTCCCGAAGGACCGCCGCGATCTCCTCGGCATCCATGTAACACATGGCGGGCCGGGATGTCTTCTTGACCGGGATATATGCGATCTCTGCGCATTGCGCGATCGCCAGCGGCTCGCGATGGGCGACGAAAGTAAAGAAGCTATGGATAGCGGCAAGTCGACAGTTGCGCGTGCCGATAGACACCTTCCTGTCCTCCTCCAGATAATCGAGGAACGCGAGCACCTCGCTGGCCTGCAGGTCCGCCAGCGACAACTGTGTGATCTGCCGTCGCCCACGGCTGGCGGTAAATTGAAGGAACATCTTCCAAGTGTCGCGATATGAACATACCGTGTGATGGGAGAGATTCCTCTGCTTGCCCATCCATTCATGGAAGAATGCGTGCAGCAGAGAGGCGAATGAACTCGGTTTCATAGCATGCTCTCCCTCGTCTGGAGCGCTGTTGCGCCATTCTTGCGGAAGCGTTCGCCGGCC
The DNA here is from genome assembly GCF_028292365.1 of Caballeronia sp. Classification (GTDB taxonomy): domain Bacteria; phylum Pseudomonadota; class Gammaproteobacteria; order Burkholderiales; family Burkholderiaceae; genus Caballeronia. The sequence continues at coordinate 2,790 of NZ_JAQGMM010000642.1, read as the reverse complement.
TCCTGCAGCAATTCTGGTGTGATGTTCAGATAAACCAGCGTCGAGCGGATGTCTTTGTGTCCGAGGTACGTTGCGAGGTAGGGAAGCTTGGATTGCGGGTTGACTCCTGACTTGTACCAGTCGCGCATCCGATGGCCTACCATCGTGTGTCGCAGATCGTGAATTCGCGGTCCGACTGCTCCGCGCGCGGGTTTGATCTCCGCTCGTCGCAGGACATCCGTCAGAACGAGCCGTATGCCGCCTACTGTGTAGCCGCAGTTTCGCTGTGGACTCCAGAACAGTGGGCTCTCGGGATTCGTTGGAGCACCGGCTTGCTCACGCAGGACAAGATAGTGCTTGAGCATAGCCATAACTCCAGGAGCCAGAGGTAAACGACGTCTTTTGAAGAACTTCGTCTCTCGGATGTCGATAGTCAGCTCGCATCGGTCGACGTCCCCGAGCACCAAACGCGCGATCTCGCCTCCCCGAAGCCCGGCGCAGTAAGCAAGCACGAGCATGGTGAAGAGGGTGACGGGACGCCACGGTGCCTTCGGGGAGGGATACAACAGCGCCGCCTGCAGAATGCGCTGTATCTCCTCGTCCGTGTAGATATAGGGGGATCGCTCTTGTTGCCGCGCCGAACGAGCTACCCCATCGCCGATGGACAAGATCGGCACCCGCGGGTCGATCCGGTGCATCGCCTTCGACACTGTGCGGCCTGCTCTCCGAGCTTCAAACAAATGGTACGGTGACGGTTCTTCCTCGCTCCAATGCTCAACGAGTTCGGCCAGCGTAAGCCCGGCCAGCTCGGGATGGTATTGCAGGAAACGATCGAAGCGCAGCAGTCTCTGCTCTTCGGTGCGATAGCGATAACCGAGGACGCGCATGTGTGCAATATGCTCATCCATCACTATTCCAAGGAAACTTCCGAAGCGAGGAAGCCGGCGCTGTTTCTGGAGTGCCGCGTTACTATCTTCACTGACGAGGGCTCGAACGATCGGCGTGGTGCGCGGGCCGTACTGCCGATGTAATTCTGCAAATGGGTTTGACGCAATCCGACCCTGGTCGTGCAGCCACTGGACATATCGCTCGATCAGGAGGGTTCGGTGATAGAGGATGTGCGCCGGCCACTTGAGACTGTGTTCCTTCAGCCATTGCTGCACGAGTGAGACGTCCGGTGAAGTAATCGCGCCATGGTTCGCGAGAAAGCTGTTGAAGTTGCATAGAATGTGCGCATAGTTCTTGTACGTGGCCGGATGGCGGAAGCGTTGCGCCCGCAAAAATCGCTCCACGGATGCCGCATCGATGGACGGTAAGTGAGTCATGGCAAAAATCCTCCTGGCAGATCGAGTCCGATTGTTCGCAGATCCTCGGTCGCAAGCTTCAGATACTCTGCGGTCGCCGCAGCAGACGTGTGACCCAACACATCGCCGATGATCTTGAGCGGCACACCAGATCGCAGCAAGCTCACGGCGCGTGCGTGGCGAAAGGCGTGGGGGCCTTTCCTTCCTTGTGGAGTGACTCCGGCTGCTCGCAGACGAGCGCTCGTGATGCAGTTGAGGATCGACCCGTTCTTGAACGGGCGGTGCGGTGTCTGGATACGCAGGAATATCTCTCGATGTACGCTTGGCGGGCGCGCCTTCTCCACGTATCGGAGCACAGCTTCGCCCGGTTCGCGTAGCAATGGAAGCTCGGAGTAGGTCCCTGTCTTTGAGTGGCGCACGCAAAGAACATCCCGCCTCCAGTCGATGTCCTCCAAGCGTAAATTGACGACTTCTGCAGCCCGTAGGCCGTAGGTCGACAACAGGATCAAGATGGCGTAGTCGCGTAGACCGACCGGTGAGAGATTCTTCCGAGTCACCTCCAGAACCCGCTGCACTTCCTCTGTTCGAAGGGCGACTGGAATGTCTTCGTGCTTATAGATGCGCGGCCCCATTACGGTGCCGGTGAGATCGATGGCGGTTCGGCCCGTGCGCCACAAGTGGCGAAGAAAATCACGGAGGCAGACGGTTCGATCTTCGATGGATCCGCGCCGTAGTCCGTCACAAGATTGCTTCAAGTACGCATCAAGATCGCGAACGCTCAAGTCCGCAAGACCCCGCTGATCTGCTCGCTGTCCAAGTGAAGTTAGGAATTGCAACGCATGCTTGGTGCGCTTGGCTCGTGTCAGTGGGTGCAGTCCACGCAGCTCGCGCAACCACGTGTCGTAGTCCTTGACGATATCGCAATGAAAGACTTCGAGAGCGCTGCGCGGTGGGTCCGGAACCGGCCATGCTCCATGCACAAGACGCAGCATCATATTGATGGCACCGGTGTATCGATGTCGCCATTTCTGAAACGGTGGCAACTCGCTGTACTGTTTCCGCGAGCGTCGATATTGCCCGCGCAAGAACCGCGTCACGTGCCCAGAACGAACGGATTCGATCGACAGTCCATTACGGTTGCAGTAATCCAGCAACTGACGTACACGAGCCGGATACCACCGCTGGATCCGTAGGGAATACCCCTCGGCCCTCAGATGAGCCAGCAGTTTCTCGATCAACATCTCATCAGTTGATAGCGGAGCGGACATGGGAACCTCCTCGGACATGACCAAGCCTGAGGATGCCACGTGCTCATAATGGAAAGCAGAATCGCGAAAAATTACGGGCTGCCCGGCGACTCGCCGATGTCCTTCCGATTACCGCCTCCTTCAGATTAGCCGAATAATCGCAAGCTTGCGATTATTCGGCGAGCGCAAAGGTCAGCGGCACAAAGGTGCCTCGACCAGCGGCTCGTGCGTGCTCCTGCTGCTCCTGGCGCCAGCGCCTC
>NZ_JAQGMM010000641.1 GCF_028292365.1 Caballeronia sp. | reverse complement strand
TACGTGAAAATCTCGCAGCGGGAATCTTGCGTCTGACCGGCTGGACCCCCGGCACACCGCTTTATGATCCGATGTGCGGCAGCGGCACCTTCCTCGCCGAAGCCGCGCAAGTCGCGCTGAACATCGCTCCTGGCGTGGACCGCAGTTTCGGCTTCGAAAAGCTGAAGCAATACGACGTGAACGCGTGGCAAAAGCTGAAGGGCGCAGCCGTCGATGCCAAACGCGCAGCGCAGTCATCGCGTGCGGATATCCAGATCTACGGCAGCGACATTTCCGGCGATATGCTCGACAAGGCGTACTCGAACCTGGAACGCGCGGGTTTGCCGGAGCTGTCGTTGAAACAGCTCGATGCGCGCCACATGACGCCGCCGTCGGACACCCCCGGCATCCTGGTCGCGAATCCGCCGTACGGCGAACGAATTGAAGTACGTGGACGCGGTCCGCGCGGCGAGCTTCGCGAGCCGAAGAATCGCGGTCACGACGAAGACGAGGATGCGTTCATCCGCGCGCAGCCGGACCCCGCCGACCAGGAGTTTTTTATCTCCTTCGGCAACGCGATGAAACAGCAATTTCCGGGCTGGCGCGCGTACGTGCTGACATCGGATCGAAAACTGCCGGGCATGCTGCGACTGCGTGAATCGACGAAAACGCCGCTCTTCAACGGCGCGCTCGAATGCCGGCTGTTCCGCTTCGACATGATTGCCGGCAGTGTGCGCAATCGCCCGGCAGCAACGGAACCCGCCGCCGATCAGACGCCCGACGCGCAGGAGTGAATCATCGCGGAGGCGGCGCTACAATCGCTGAATGAACTCATCGACTGAAGCCCACTCCTTATTAGCCATCGACACCTATCGCAGCCGCCGTGACCGCGTCCTCGCGGCGCTGCGGGAATCAGGCGGCGGCGTGGCGATCATTCCGACGGCGCGTGAGGTCATGCGCAACCGCGACGCCGATTACCCGTTCCGCCACGACAGCTATTTCTATTACCTGACGGGCTTCACGGAGCCGGAAGCAACGTTGGTCCTCAACGCCAGCGCCGACGCCGACGATCCCGCCGCCATCCTGTTCTGCCGCGAGAAAAACGTCGAGCGCGAAACCTGGGAAGGTTTCCGATACGGCCCGGAAGGCGCACGCCTCGCGTTCGGTTTTGACGCAGCATTTCCCATCGATCAACTCGATACGGAAATGCCCCGCCTGCTCGCCGATATCCCCGCGCTGCACTACGCGCTCGGCAGTTCCGCCGAGCTCGACGAGCGGGTCCGCAGCTGGCTCGCGGCGGTTCGTGCACAGAGCCGGATCGGCGTAAAAGCGCCGACGAAAGCGATCGATTTGCTGCCGGTGCTCGACGAAATGCGCCTCATCAAAGACGCGCACGAACTCGAGATCATGCGGCGCGCAGGCACGATCTCGGCCGAAGCGCACCGCCGCGCGATGCAAACCTGCCGCCCCGGCATGCACGAATACGAAATCGAAGCCGAGCTGCTCTACACGTTCCGCCGACGCGGCGCGCAAGCGCCCGCGTACGGCACGATCGTCGCGGCCGGCGCGAATGCCTGCACGCTGCACTACCCTGCAGGCAACACGATCGTGCGCGAGGGCGACCTGATCCTGATCGACGCCGCGTGCGAGCTCGACGGCTACGCATCCGACATCACGCGTACGTTTCCGGCTAGCGGGCGGTTCACATCGGCGCAAAGGGAAATCTACGATATCGTGCTGGCCGCGCAATATGCGGCCGTCGATGCCACCCGTGAAGGCGTCAGTTTCGACGCGCCGCACGAAGCCGCTGTTCGCGTATTGGCGCAGGGCTTGCTGGATACGGGGATCATCGACCGAAACAAGTTTGCCACCGTGGACGATGTCATCGCCGAGCGGGCTTATCAGCGTTTCTACATGCACCGTACGAGTCATTGGCTCGGCATGGACGTGCACGATGCCGGCGATTATCGCGACGCCCACGCGCAACTCGACGACCAGGGCGCACGCGCGTGGCGCACGTTGAAGGCGGGCATGACGCTGACCATCGAGCCGGGTCTGTACATTCGCGCGGCGGTTGACGTGCCGGAACGATATGCCGACATCGGTATCCGGATTGAGGACGACGCTATCGTCAACGTGAATGGTTGTGAGTTGATGACACGCGAAGTGCCTGTAGATGCAGACGAAATCGAAGCCTTGATGCGCGACGCGCAAACACCCGATGCAAATTGAAACCGCCGAAACTATCGGCCATGCGCCGCCAGCCGATTATCACTTCGATATCGCCATCGTAGGTGCAGGTCCGGTCGGACTCGCGTTAGCCGGTTGGCTGGCGAAACGGAGCGCGACGTCGCGCTTGTCGGTAGCGTTGATCGATGCACGCGAGCCCGGTGCGGCGTCATCTGATCCGCGTGCCATCGCGGTGTCGCATGGCAGCCGCGCGATGCTTGAGTCATCGCTCGGTTTTCCCGCCGATGCCACGCCGATCAAACGCATTCACGTTTCGCAACGCGGCCAGTTCGGCCGCACGCTGATTGATCACGATGAACACGGTTTGCCCGCGCTCGGCTACGTCGTGCGTTATGGCTCGCTTGTGGCAACGCTCGCGCAAGCCGTCAGCAAAACCAGCGTGCAATGGTTCACGGAAACCACGGCATCAGCACCTCTGCACGACCACGAGGGCGTCACGCTCTCGATCCATTCGGCCACTGGCGACCGCACGATCCGCGCGCGCATTCTGGTGAATGCCGAAGGCGGGTTGTACAAGGACGCGGACGCTTCGTCCTCGTCTTCCGCGCTTTCCGCCGACGTCAAGAACACGCGCGATTATGGCCAGACGGCTATTGTCGGGACGGTGAGCGTATCGGCGCCGCAACCTGGTGTCGCGTGGGAACGCTTCGCACCCGAAGGGCCGATCGCGCTGCTGCCATGCGGCGGCGCGCGCCAGGCGGACTACGCGCTCGTCTGGTGCTGTGACCCTGAAGAGGCGGCACGACGCTCGCAACTCCCCGACGTCGAATTCCTCGCCGAACTCGGCTCGGCCTTCGGTGAGCGCATGGGCCGCTTCACGCGCATCACCGGACGGGCGATGTTCCCGCTCGGGCTGAACGCGTTGAACGCGCTGGTCGACCGGCGCACGGTTGCTATCGGAAACGCGGCGCAAACGCTGCATCCCGTTGCAGGGCAAGGACTCAATCTGGGTCTGCGCGATGCACACGCGTTGTGCGACGCGTTATCGACGAATGGTCCTACTACGGTCGCGCTGGGTCTCTTTGCGCAACGGCGCGCGTTGGACCGGCGCATGACGATTGGCGCAACCGATACGCTCGCACGTCTTTTCACCGTCGATTTCGCTCCACTCGCCGCGATGCGCGGGCTGGCGTTGAGCGCGCTGGAACTCGTCCCTCCGGTTAAAACCGTGCTGGCGCGACAGATGATGTTCGGGCAACGCCGCTGATTTGGCGGAATACTTGCTAGCGGCTTCGAGCGAGAGCGGAGTGCGGAGAATGGCGTGATTGCTGTACTCACGTCTGCCGCGCGTAAGTTTTCCTGAGCTGTTCACGAAGGGCACGCGTCGCGCGCTATGCCCCGGCTCTTCCCACCCTTCCTGCGGCGCGTTTTCGACGGCCCATACATGAGATCCACCTTGGCCGACCCGCCGATCAGATCAAACATGTCTACTTCGCACTTCATTCATCTGCCCATAGTGGAGCTTTTCCTCTATGACGTTCGGGATATTCATAGAAGATTTAACAACTTGCGCGTCGATTGGACTTAATTGGCCCAGCGCGTTCGCGTTAAAATAGGGGTTTCCTTAAGCGTTTTTGCATCCCTTTATTTGGGAACACCGCGAGTTTCATGCCCATTTCCACACCGGCCATCGGCCCCCACATTTTGCGTAACAACTTGTTCGTTGCCCCCATGGCCGGGGTGACGGACCGCCCGTTCCGGCAGTTGTGCAAACGCATGGGAGCGGGTTACGCGGTGTCCGAAATGGTCGCGTCGAACGCCCAACTGTGGAAAAGCGAGAAAACGCTCCGTCGCGCGAATCACACCGGCGAAGTCGAGCCTATTTCCGTGCAAATCGCCGGCGCTGATCCGAAAATGCTCGCCGAAGCCGCGCGTCACAACGTCGCGAACGGCGCGCAGATTATCGACATCAACATGGGCTGCCCAGCCAAGAAAGTCTGCAATGTGGCGGCCGGATCGGCATTGCTGCAAAACGAAGCGCTGGTCGCGCAGATCGTACAGGCCGTGGTGAACGCAGTAGGCGTTGGTCCGGACGCCGTGCCCGTCACGTTGAAGATCCGCACGGGCTGGAATCGCGAGAACAAAAATGCGCTGAACATTGCGCGCATTGCGCAAGATGCGGGCATTTCCATGCTCACCGTGCATGGCCGTACCCGCGCCGATCTCTACAAGGGCGACGCGGAATACGAGACCATCGCCGCCGTCAAAGCCTCCGTGCGCATCCCTGTTGTGGCCAACGGCGACATCGCCACGCCTGAAAAAGCGCGTCACGTGCTGGCCATCACCGGTGCAGATGCAATCATGATCGGCCGCGCTGCGCAGGGGCGCCCGTGGCTCTTCCGCGAGATCGAACATTTCCTGGCAACGGGCGAACATTTGCCGGCGCCGCGTATCGACGAGATCCAGCAACTGATGAATGAGCATCTCGAAGATCACTATGATTTCTATGGCGAATTCACAGGCGTTCGTACAGCGCGCAAGCACATCGGCTGGTACACTCGCGGCCTTTCCGGCGCCAACACGTTCAGACATCGGATGAACACGCTGGATTCCACACGCGAACAATTGCTCGCCGTGAACGAATTCTTCGACGCCCAAAAGGCGTTGTCCGACCGTCTCGTCTATGTCGAAGAACTCGGCGCGGACGGCGACCGCGGCGGCAACGACGAAGCTGAAGAATCGTGCGACGTGCAGAACCACACAGACCGACTAGCCGCATGAGCAGACACAACATAGAACAATGCGTCCGCCAGAGCCTGGACAATTATTTCCAGGACCTGGACGGCTCAAAACCGCACGATGTCTACGAAATGGTGATTTCGTGCGTCGAGAAGCCGATGCTGGAAGTTGTGCTGAAGCAAGCCGAGGGCAACCAGTCGCTCGCGGCGGAATTTCTGGGCATCAACCGCAACACGCTGCGCAAGAAGCTGCAACAGCACGGACTGATTTAAAGCAGTTGTTTTGATTTAAAGCAGTTGTCTTATTGATGTACCACCCGGACCGTCGCGGCGTACGGCGGTCGACTCGAATTTCCTGATTCCCCTCGACTCCCCTACCGGCTCGCGCCGTTCCCATCATGATCAAGCAAGCGCTCCTTTCCGTTTCCGACAAATCTGGCATCGTCGAATTTGCGAAATCGCTGTCGGAGCTAGGCGTTAGCCTGCTCTCAACCGGCGGCACCGCGAAACTCCTGGCTGATGCAGGCCTGCCTGTCACCGAAGTCGCCGACTACACCGGATTCCCGGAGATGCTCGACGGCCGCGTGAAAACGCTGCATCCGAAGGTGCACGGCGGCATTCTGGCGCGCCGGGATCTGCCGGAACACATGGCGGCACTCGAACAACACGACATTCCGACCATCGACCTGCTGGTTGTGAACCTTTATCCGTTCGTGCAAACGGTATCGAAGGAAGAATGCTCGCTGGAAGACGCAATCGAAAATATCGATATTGGCGGTCCGACCATGTTGCGTTCGGCGGCGAAGAATCATCGCGACGTAACGGTGATCGTCGATCCCGCGGATTACGCGATCGTTCTCGAAGAAATGCGCTCGGCTAAAAACACCGTCAGCTACGCGACGAACTTCAAGCTCGCCACCAAAGTGTTTGCGCACACGGCTCAATACGATGGCGCGATCACGAATTACCTGACGAGCCTGACCGACGAGTTGCAGCACAAGAGCCGCAACACCTATCCGTCGACGTTCAACCTTGCGTTCACCAAAGTGCAGGATCTGCGTTACGGCGAGAATCCGCATCAAAGCGCTGCGTTCTACCGCGATCTCACCACACCGGCCGGCGCGCTCGCTAACTATGAGCAATTGCAGGGCAAGGAACTGTCGTACAACAACATTGCGGACTCCGACGCTGCGTGGGAATGCGTGAAGACCTTCGGCGTACCGGCTTGCGTGATCATCAAGCATGCAAATCCGTGCGGCGTGGCGATCGGCGCGGATGCGCACGAAGCGTATTCGAAGGCGTTCCAGACCGATCCTACATCCGCGTTCGGCGGCATCATCGCGTTCAATCGTGAAGTGGATGAAGCAGCGGCGCAGGCTGTTGCCAAGCAGTTCGTGGAAGTGCTGATGGCGCCTTCGTTCAGCGATGCCGCCAAGCAGATTTTCGCGGCGAAGCAGAACGTGCGTTTGCTGAAGATCGAACTCGGCGACGGTCACAACGCGTTCGACCTGAAGCGTGTTGGCGGCGGCCTGCTTGTCCAATCGCTGGATTCGAAGAATGTCCAGCCGCATGAATTGCGCGTGGTCACGAAGCGTCACCCCACGCCGAAGGAAATGGACGATCTGCTGTTCGCGTGGCGCGTCGCGAAGTACGTGAAGTCGAACGCCATTGTGTTCTGCGGCGGCGGCATGACGATCGGCGTAGGCGCGGGCCAGATGAGCCGTGTGGATTCGGCGCGCATTGCCAGCATCAAGGCGCAGAACGCGGGCTTGTCGCTGGCCGGATCGGCGGTGGCATCGGATGCGTTTTTCCCGTTCCGCGATGGCCTCG
>NZ_JAQGMM010000627.1 GCF_028292365.1 Caballeronia sp. | reverse complement strand
TTGTTGACGTGTAGCGACACGCCCCATTGCCGGCTTGCGGCAAACAGCGTGTCGGCCAGCGCTTGCCGCTGATCATCTTGCAGCAAGGCCGCAGGAAGCCATGCAGACTCGTAGCCGTGCAGCACTTGCCCCGCCTCTCCCTGATTACCCGACCAAAAGACATTGTCCTTGGGCGCGTCCGGCCGGTCGTCGGTGCTGATGAAGCCGAGCAGTTTCTTGAACATCGTTGGAGCCCAGAAACTGCGGGCCGGGAGGGCGAGGATTTTCAGCGGCGAGAACTCAACCTTGAAATCGTCCGGGGCCGCGGCAAGCGTGTCCATGAACGGTTGCCACACCGCTTGCGCTTCGCTGCGTCTGAGGCCCTGGAACACCATCGAGATATTGAGGACGTTGTCGCGACGAAACCTGATCTGTTCGCCCCAGTGCGGGTTCATCAGGTCCCGATGATAGAAGTCCACCGCCAGTCCAATCAGCCGGCGAAATGCGGCCGCCGACGTAGCCGTGATCGTCATGTTCACTGCGCCGAAGGTCTCGGGTAATGCGTGGACCCGCAGCGTCAGCCGCGTGACCACGCCCAGGCTGCCACCGCCGCCGCCTTTTAGTGCCCAGAATAATTCGGGATTCGTGCAGGCATTGGCGATCCGGACGACGCCGTCCGCCGTAACAACTTCGGCTTCGAGCAGGCTTCCCGCCGCCAGTCCGTAGGCCTTGGAAAAGCTGCCGAACCCACCGCTCTGAATCAGGCCGGCTACGCCGACCGTCATGCAGCCGCCGCCCTGAACGTAACCGCCCGCCTGCGTGGTGACCGCATCATAGACGTGAGCCCAGAGCGCGCCGGCGCCGACCGTCACTGCCCGCACCGGCGAGGCGTGTCCCTCGCATCCCGTGCCGACAAATGCATCTTGCACGGTGATGCTATTCATTTTTCGCGTCCAGACCAGCAGGGAATCCGGCGCATTCGATGTGCCTTGATAACTGTGGCCGCCACCCTTCACGACAAGCCGCAAATTATTACGGCGTGCGAAGTGGATGGCAGCGACTACATCGTTCGTATTGCGCGCGGCCACCGCATAGACACTGGGTGTCGATGTCCATGCGTCAACCCAACCGAGGGTTTGCGTCAGGCCGACTTCATCGCCGATAAAATAAGGATTCTTGAGTTCCTTGAACAACTGCTGGCAGTCGGCGCTGTCGGGCGCGTTCGCGCAGGCCGTCAGCGGCGACTGGACTTTGACTAGTGCGCCGCCGACTTGCTGGCTTAGTTCATTCCACTGTGCGTCCGAGGGCCAGCCCGGCTCACCCGGGCGAACGCGAGAGAGCGTACTGGAAGTCACCGCCGCAAGCGCAGGCGTGAGCACCCGTTCCCAGATACTGGACAACAACGGCAGTCCGGCTGCGAATTGCAAAAGACGTCGTCTTTTCCGGGAAAGCGTTTGGGTCGAAGGTTTCATCGGTGAGCATGAAAGCTTGATGTGGTCGAAACCGTGAAGTTATCGCGCCTGGCTACCGCTGTGAACGCTCTACGCCACGAAAATCGTTTTCCGCGTCGATCATGCGGCGCTTAAGCAACGGTACATTGTTCACCACCCGCAAGCCGGTGCGCATCGCGCCGAGCGCCACGCGTCCGACCATTGGGCGATGTATGGCGCCACTGGCATCGAACTGCTTGCGCGACTCCGCCACCGCGTGGAAGCCATATTCGCGCATCTGCGCCTCATAGCCGGCGACCGCGTCGTGGCCCGACATCTCGCCGCGTTGAGCTGCACCCAGACGCGCGGACAGCAACGCAGCGTCGCGCAGCGCGGTGTTGGCGCCAACGCCCCGGCCCGGTGTCATCAGGTGCACCGCGTCGCCCAGGACGGTCACGTTAGTGGTCGGCCACGCGTCGACGGGAACCGATGTCCGGACATCGACGGCAAACGCGGTAGCTGGATCCGAGGCGCGAATCAGCGCGCGCAGATTCGGATGCCAGCCGTCGGTGATCTCGGTGGCCAGTGCGAGCAGCGCGGGTTGGCCGAGCGATTTCGGATTGGCCGGCAGGTTGTGCAACGCGCCCCATACGCCCCACATCAGATAGTCACGGGTGTTGTCGAACAGCAGGCCTGGCCAGCGCGCGAGCAGGCCGGCATCGTTGCCGCCGATGCCCTCCTTGAGACCGTTCGCGCCCCACGGGAACTCCATGACATGCACGATGGCGCCGAAGCCCTTCGGCGCGTTGATCAGCGTGATGCCGTCCAGCACTTTGGGCGGCAGCAACGCGCGCGATGCTTCGCTCATTGGCACCTTGGCCGCGATGCTGACAATACCGGTGTTGTCGAGCCGCGCTTCGGGCAGCAGTTGCCGGCGGACCCTGGAGCGCGCGCCGTCCGCCCCGACCAGCAGGTCAGCCGTGGCGTGCGTGCCGTCGTCGAAGAATGCGGTAACGCTGCCGTTGGCGTGTTGCTCGTATCGGGTGAACGTTTTGTCGAAGTGGATGTGCTGTTCCAGTCCGGTCAATAACACCTGCCGTAGCGTCATCCGGCTGACGGACTTGCCGCCCATGGACTCCTCGTCGAGCGTGATCGATAACAACTCGGTCAACCGTTCCGTCAGGATGTTGAGGTGGCCTGGGGTACGCGCGCAGGTTGCCACGAAAGTCGCGAACAGATCGGGCGGCAAGCAGGCCGCAAGCGATGCAACGCCATGCGCATTGATGCCTACCCGATAACCCTGCAAACCATCCGTGCGCGACCGGTCCCGTTCATAGAGGGCCACGTTGATGCCCGCCTGCTTCAGGCCGTGCGCGAGGCATAAGCCCCCCGTGCCGCCGCCGATGATGATGACGTTCATGGGTTCGCGGTTCATGCCTTCGTCTCCTTGGCCGGGAAGGGGGTGTTCAGTTTGTACGAGGTGGCGTCAGCGGGCAGCGCAAAGCGTTGTGCGATTTCATCGAGCCACTCAGGGCTCCAGGTGAGGGCGCTGGACTTGAGGTCGGCGACCACGCTGCGCACCCAGTCGAGTTCGGCCACGAGCTTGCCGCGCACCAGTTCACCTTCGAGCAGAAATAAACGCGGCACTTGCATGGCGTGGGCGTGCTCGTCTACGCCGTCGAGGCGGGCCAGTTCGCGCTCCAGTGCGCCGATACGTGTCACGAGTTGCCGGCAGACATCGTCCGGCGTCAGCACGGGCAGGAACGAAAGCGCTGCCGGAAAAGCCGGGAATTCGCGCGCAGGTTGAGCGAGCTGTTCCCGCAGCCAGAGCCGGGCGGTGTCACGACCGGCCTCGGTGATCTCGTAGATCGTGCGCTCGGGGAATGCACCATCACGTTCGGTCTCGCGCACGGCTATTAAATCGCCCCGCATCAGGCGATCGATCGTTTGATAGAGGCTGTTGCGCTGGCTGACATTGATGACTTCGTCTTTGCCGCGCGCCTTGATGAGCTGTTGCATCCGATAGGGGTGCATGGGCCCTTCGGTCAGCATGGCGAGAACGGCTAGAGCAAGTGGTGAATAACGGACCATGGATTTCAACTAGTCTTAATGTATCTAGTCATAATATAACTAGTTTAATGAGATTGGCAAGTCGGAATTGAGTGAGTTGGATGTGCGAGGGGTGTGAGGACGTGACCGGCTCCGGGTGATAAATCCCTAAGCGTTCTGGTATTTAAGAACTGGATGGGCAGCAAATAGATGCTGCCGCCAAGAGGCGCTTAGCAACAACGCCGCTTAGAAGGAAACGCAAGCATGGTTCTTGACCCTGAGCACGGATTCCTGGCTAAAGCGCGACTTGTATTCGTTGGCGATTGCGCGTACGCCGGCTTCGCCAGGCTCGTTGTCAGGATGCACCAGGCTAAGCACAAACGAGGCTTCGTGAACGATGGTGTTATCGGCGCCTTGCCATTGTCCGGATGCCTGCCAGACTGTCAGCCCTTGAGGAAACCGGGGCGTCACTGAAGTTTGCAGGAATTCCGTCCACTCTCCGGGCGTAACAGTACCGACGGGCTTGGCCGTGCCGAAGATCATCACGTCGTTGACCGCGTGGTCCTCGCCGGGCGCACACCGGGTCTCTTGCACCGCGGCACATCCATGGACTGCAAGCATGGACGCGAGGACCGCAGCCATTCGAAGACGAGACAAGATCAGTGATGTCATTGTTCGCGCGGTTCGACAGGGCGCCAGGCTGGCTTGGCAACTACTGGCCGGCCGCCGCCCAAAGCAACGAGAGACCGGACGACAGCATGAGTCCGTCGACCAGTAATTTGAATGTCGATGGCGCCATGCGGACGACGATCGACTTCGCGAAAAACGATCCGGTCATCAGCGCTGTTCCCGCGATCAGGCCTTGAAATACGACGCCCGCCGGCAGTGCGCCAAACTCCTTGAACGCAGCAATCTTGGTCCCGTACACGGCGAGCGAGCCGGCGGCTTCCGTAGCGAGGAAAGCGCCTCGTTCCAGTCCGTAAGACGTGAAAACAGGCACGGTGATCGGACCCGTGGAGACAACGATGCCGGTTAAAAATCCGACCGGGCCGCCGATCAGCGCAAGGTGCAAAAGGCTGAACTTTACCGAGCGTCGTGCGAGCCACCGCCGGGTAGGGATCATGGCTACAAAAAATACACCAAGGGCTATTTCAACCGCGCGGGCGGGCAACGATAACAGCGTGTGAACCCCTAGCGCAGCGCCCGGAACAGCGGTCAGGCAATAGGCGCCGCAAGCACGCCAGTCGATCTCTCTCCACCACGCGACAATCTTGCCAAGATTTCCCATGATCGCGCCGATCGCCATGATGGGGACGGCCTGCTGAGGTCCAAACAGAATCACGAGTACGGGCATCAGCATCATGGACGATCCCGTGCCAATAATTCCGCTCAACACGCCCGCTGCCACGCCGACGATTAACACAAGGACGTATTCCATAGCCCGCGTCTTTGTAGAGATTATTCGAACAAGCGACGTTGATTATTTGGGACCAGCCAGTACGGCGCACGACGTATGGTACGTGAACTTTCGGCGCCTCGTGACGAGCGGCAGACGAGGATAAAGCGAGCCTCTGATATTTTCCGGGGCTAAGCATGCTCATTTGTCGCAACGCCCGCAACCCGTATTCCGCGCTAGCGGAACAATGCCGAAAACCGCTTGACTTAGAGTGCACTCTAAGTCCTACCATGCTCTATGTCGAAACGAGAACGCAGCCATGAAGATAGGTGACATCGCCGAGCGGACGGGCCTGACAGCCCATACGATTCGCTACTACGAACGGATCGGACTATTGCCGTTTGCGCCGCGGGACCACACGGGTCAACGTGTTTATGACGCATCCATCCTTACATGGATCGAGTTTCTGGGCCGGCTTAAAACGACCGGCATGTCGATTCAGGAAATGCTGCGTTACGCCGGGCTTCGCGCACAAGGCGCGGCGACCGAGGAAGCACGGTGCAAGCTGCTGGCGGACCATCGCGATCAGGTTCAAATCAGAGTGGCAGAACTTCAGGCATGCCTTCTCGTCCTCGACGACAAAATAGCCGGTTATACCCAAGCTCAACTGAGGACTGAAAAATGCAAGACACGATCGAACGCCAAGCGGATCAGGAAAGTCGCCTAGAACGAGGCAAACGGGTGTTGTCGGAGATCGACGGGGAAGCAGGAGAAAAGGTCATCGACTCGCTTGCGGATATTGCGCCGGACTTTGCGCGGTACCTGCTTGAATTTCCATTCGGCGATATCTATTCGCGACCGGGCCTGGACATCCGTGCTCGTGAAATTGCCACCATTGCCGCACTTACCGCGTTGGGCAATGCAACGCCCCAGCTCAAGGTTCATATTGCCGCAGGGCTTAACGTGGGTCTCAGCCGTGACGAGATAGTCGAAACCATCATGCAAATGGCGGTGTATGCGGGATTCCCGGCGGCACTCAACGGCCTGTTCGCTGCGAAGGAAGTCTTCCGCGATCACGTTTGAGCGATGTCACTTAGGGCACATACGCGAAGCCTTAGCCTGGTCGCTCACACCCGCATTGCTCAAACGGGTCGTTCAAGCAACTACGAGCGCGGGCGCGGGGGCTGCAACCGGACGCGCAATCTCGAGAAAAGCGTTAAGCGCGGTGGTCGCATATACGTCACGGCGCCGCACGAACAACGTGTCGACGCGAGCATCTTCGGGCGCGACCTCATGCACTGCCACACGGCCTTCGCGCCACGCTGTTGCGACCACGCCTTTTGGCAGCAGCGTCACGCCGACGCCTGCCGCCACGCAACCCAGCATGGCGTCGAGCGAGCCGAATTCCAGCGGTGTGCTGACTCTCAAGCCGTGCCGCGCCAGCACGATATCCAGCCGTGTCCTGTA